>JACPPO010000070.1 GCA_016190945.1 Acidobacteriota bacterium
CGCGTTTGTGACGAAGTTGAACCTCGCGGGGTCCGGTCTGTCCGACCTCGTGTACTCCACGTATCTGGGTGGCGGCAGCACCGAGAGCGGGAATGGCATCGCGGTGGATGCTGTGGGCCATGCCTACGTAACGGGACAGACCTTAACGAGTGGATCGACTCCCTTTCCGACGACGGCGGGCGCCTTGGATTTGGCTCGCGACGGCTCCAGCGATGCCTTTGTGACGAAGTTGAACCTCGCGGGGTCGGGTCTGTCCGACCTCGTGTACTCCACCTATCTGGGTGGCGGCGGCACCGAAAGGGGCAACGGCGTCGCGCTGGACGCTGCGCTCAATGTCTATGTGACCGGGCAGACTTTATCGAGTGGATCGACTCCCTTTCCGACGACGGCAGGTGCCTTCCAGACGGGTCTTAACGGCACCTCCAACGACGCGTTTGTGACGAAGTTGAACCTCGCGGGGTCCGGTCTGTCCGACCTCGTGTACTCCACGTATCTGGGTGGCGGCAGCACCGAGAGCGGGAATGGCATTGCGGTGGACGCCGCGGGTCATGCCTTCGTAACGGGGCAGACCTTATCGAGTGGATCGACGCCCTTTCCGACGACGGCGGACGCCTTGGATTTGACTCGCGACGGCGCCAGCGATGCCTTTGTGACGAAGTTGAACCTCGCGGGGTCGGGTCTGTCCGACCTCGTGTACTCCACCTATCTGGGTGGGGGCGGCACCGAGAGCGGCAACGGCATCGCGGTTGACGCTGCCGGCAATCTCTATGTGACGGGGCAGACATCGTCGAGCAGCACCGCCCCGGCCATCCCCTTCCCGACAACGGCACGTGCCTTTGATCCGAGTTTTAACGGTGGCACCCAGGACGCCTTTGTTGCCAAGTTCGGCGAGGCCCTCGTGCCGGTCTTGCTGACGCTCGACCCGCCCGACGCCACCAACCCCGTCAGCTCCCAGCACTGTGTGACCGCGACGGTCCAGGGTGCCGGGGATACCCTCGTGCCTGGCATAACCGTCTGGTTTGAGGTCAACGCCAACGGCGCGGTCGCTGCGAGCGGTTCCGAGGTCACGGATGCAAACGGCCAGGTCGACTTCTGCTATACCGGTCCGGAGCATCCACGCCTTGATGCCGTTTCTGCGTTCGCCGACACGGATGAGAATGGTTTACAGGGCTCAACCGAACCGGGTGGGACAGCTGCGAAGACCTGGGTCCCCGATGCTCCCGCGACGCTGGTCCTCGTGCCGGCCGACGCGACGAATCCGGTTGCGACAGAGCACTGCGTCACCGCGACCGTCATCGATTCGTTCGGCAACCCCACGCCTGGCATCACCGTGCGATTCAGCGTGACAGGCACGGTGAGCACAACCGGCTCAGCGACGACAAACGCGGAGGGCGCGGTGGCGTTCTGCTACACCTCGACAACTGCGGGCGTCGATACCATTTCGGCGTTCGCCGACACGGATGGCGATGGCACGCAGGACGACGGCACGCAGGACGGCGGTGAGCCGGGTGGGGAAGCCACGAAGATCTGGGTGCCGGGTCCACCGTTTTCGCTGACGCTGGCGCCGGCCACGGCAACCAATCCGGTCGACGCGCAGCACTGCGTCACCGCGAGCGTGAAGGACTTGTATCGCAACGCTACGCCAGGCATCGCCGTGCGATTCAGCGTGGCAGGGGCGGTGAACACGAGCGGCTCGGCGACGACAAACCCGAGCGGGGATGCGGTGTTTTGTTACACAGCGCTACTGCCCGGCGCCGATACGATCACCGCGTATGCGGATACCGACACCGATCACGTGAAGGATGAGGGAGAGCCGACCGGGACCGCGGCAAAGACCTGGGTGCTGCCAGCGAGCACGGTTGGGTGCAAGGTCACCGGCGGCGGCAATATCACAACGGTCAACGGCGCCCGCGCCACTTTCGGCGGCAACGCACAGTCCAATAAGGGTCTCACCAGGGGTAATCAGGAGTACCAGGACCACGGGCCCGCGCAGAGGCGGAACGTCAAGTCACTCAACGTTCTGGCGGTCGTCTGCGGGAGCCCGGCACAGGCCACCATCTTCGGTCAGGCATCGGTGAATGGCTCCGGCACGCTCTTCTATCGCATTGACGTAAAGGATATGGGCGAGCCCGGTCGAGGCAGGGATTCATATTCGATCCTGCTTTCGGACGGCTATACGTCGCGTGAGCAGATACTCGATGGAGGGAATATCCAAATCCATTGAGCGCCTGACCGTGGCATCGCGCGTTTCCGGGGGCCTTCGGCGCCAAGGTTCCGCGTCCGAGGGAGGGCCGCCGCGTAGAAAAGATAATAGAACGAGGTAATATCCGGCTGTTCCGATGTTCCGCCGCCGGTTCGCGTCCGCCCTGGCCGCCGCGGCGGCCGTCATCTTCTCGGCGCCTTTCGCCCAGCAGGCATTCACCGGCGTCGGTACCGCCTGGGCGCCACAGTTCCGCGCGATTGGTATCGCCGCGACGGCGGTGCCGGTGAGTATTGCGGTGCTCGTTGCCGTCGTGCGCATTCGCGACCGGCGGTCGGCCCGCTACCTCGCGCTCGGATCGAGCCTGGCCTTCGGGACCAGCTATATCCTGATCAACGCGCTCAGCTTCGGTGAAAGCTTCCACTTCGTTGAGTACGGACTGCTGGCGTGGCTCTTCTATCGTGCGCCACGCCCGGATGATGGCGGCTCGGGCATCCTGCTGCCGCTTCTGGGGGGGACGCTGGTCGGGATTCTGGACGAGTGGTTCCAGTGGTTCATTCCCATTCGCACCGGCGAAGCGCGAGACATCCTCCTGAACGGCGTCGCAAGTGGCTGTGGTCTTCTGTTCGCTGTTAGCGTCGAGCCTCCGAACTGGCCGCCCGTGGCGCTTCGACGCGAGTCGCTCGTGCGCGTCCGTCTCTGCGCAGGAGCGGTCGTGGTGCTGTTCGCCCTGTTCTTCCTGACCGTCCATGTTGGCCACGACGTGTGGGATGCGGAGATAGGTGCGTTCCGATCGCGCTACACGGCCGCGGAGCTTGCCGCTCTGGCTAACGATCGCACCCAGCGCTGGCGGGTCCAGCCGCCGCTCGCATCGCGGCGGCTGTCACGCGAGGATCAATACCTGACCGAGGGCCTCTGGCATGTTCAGCGGCGCAACCAGGCGTGGAGCGCCGGCGATGTGGCGGACGCGTGGCGCGAGAACCGGATACTGGAGAAGTTCTACGCCCCGATCCTCGACGCGCCGACCTACGCGGGCGCCGCGGGGCATCGATGGCCCGCGGCGCAGCGGGCTGAGGCCGCATCGCGGCCCGGCGTCGACCGTGCTCCCTCCGTGAGCGACTCGTATCCCTATCCCTTGTACGTCTGGCCGGGCGTGGTGACGTGCTGCTGCTGAAGCTCCGAGTGGTTCTAGAGGCCTCTGTGGCGGCCCACGGGTTCCTGCCGTGGAGCCGCTCAGCTCCGCCCCGACTGCGGGGACCTAAAACTCTTGCCGCCAGCCCGCGCCGGTGAAATACTGTCGGCCGAATAAGCCGTACTCGCAACGGTCGCAGTACAGTCGCAGTACAATAGCCGCCTCGGTACAGGGATCGAGCGAGCGCGGGCGGATAGGAGACCCAGGGCGTGACCCCTTCTCATGACGTGGTGCTCGTCGGTGGCGGCGGCGCGGGCCTCCGCGCGGCGATCGCGATCGCGGAAACCAATCCCAGGCTCAGTATTGCGGTCGTCTCCAAGGTGTACCCGATGCGAAGCCACACGGTCTCCGCCGAGGGCGGCTCCGCCGGCGCAATTGGCGCCGACGACAGCACTGACGAGCACGCCTACGACACAATCTCCGGCGGCGACTGGCTGTGCGATCAGGACGCCGTCGAGGCGTTCGTCACGGAGGCGCCAGAAGAGCTGCTGCGGCTGGAGCGCTGGGGCTGCCCGTGGAACCGTGAGGCCGACGGCCGGATTGCCGTTCGCCCCTTCGGGGGCATGAAGAAGAAGCGCACGTGGTTTGCCGCCGACAAGACCGGCTTCCACATGCTCCACACCCTGTTTCAGACCTCCCTTAAATACGCCAGCGTGGTTCGCTACGACGAGTGGTTTGTCACCAGGCTCCTGGTGGATGACGGCCGAGTCCAGGGCGTGGTGGCGATCGATCTGCAGTCCGGCAAGATCGAGGCCATTACGGCTCGGTCCGTCATTCTCTGCACCGGCGGCTGCGGAAAAATCTTCCCCTTCACCACGAACGCCAGCATCAAGAGCGGCGATGGCATGGCCCTGGCCTATCGGGCCGGCGCCCCGCTGAAGGACATGGAGTTCCTCCAGTACCACCCGACGGGCCTCCCATTTACCGGCATCCTGATCACCGAGGCGGCGCGTTCCGAAGGCGGATACCTGATCAACAAGGACGGATACCGCTACCTACAGGACTACGCGCTGGGCACGCCGCAGAAGGAGCCGGTGCTGCGGACGATGGAGCTGGGCCCGCGCGATCGGCTGTCACAAGCCTTCATGAAGGAGTTGGAGAAGGGCCGCACGATCGAGACGCCCTACGGCCATGTCGTGCACCTCGACCTGCGGCATCTCGGCGAGAAAAAGATCGACGCGAAGATTCCGTTCGTGCGCGAACTGTGCAGGAAGTATCAGAACCTCGATCCGGTGAAGGACCTGATCCCGGTCAGGCCCGTTCTCCATTACATGATGGGTGGCGTCCACACGGACATCGACGGCGCCACGCCGCTCGCCGGGCTGTACGCGGCGGGCGAAGTGGCATGCGTCAGCATCAACGGCGCCAACCGCCTCGGCTCGAACTCGCTGACGGAGCTTCTGGTGTTCGGCGCTCGCGCCGGGAAGGCTGCCGCCGAGCACGCCTCGCGCAACCTCGAGATCAGTCAGAGCGTGCTCGGCCAGGCCAGGGACGAGCACCGGCGGATCGAGCAGGAGCTGCTCAACAAGAAGGGGAGCGAGCGCATCGCCGATCTCCGGGAAGAGATGCAGAAGACGATGGAGGAGAGCGCGGGGATCTATCGGACGGGGGCATCGCTGATGAAAGCCGTCGACCGGCTGCGCAGCGTCCAGGAGCGCTACGCCAACGTCGCCATCGAGGACCGGAGCAAGGCGTTCAACACCGAGCGGGTGTCCGCCCTCGAGCTCTCGAACATGCTCGGCGTCGCCGAAACCATCGTCATGTCGGCGTTGCGCCGCGAGGAATCGCGCGGCGCGCATCAGCGCACCGATTTTCCGAAACGAGACGACAAGCGTTTCCTCGGGCACTCACTCGTCCACCGCAACCCGGACGGCTCGGCTCGCGTCGAGTACCTGCCCGTCACGATCACCCGCTGGCCGCCGGCCGAGCGGATTTATGGGGAGGCCGCACCGCATGGCGGATCGAATAAAGCTCCAGGTAGCTCGTTACCGTCCTGAACGGGAGGCGGAAGCCACGTTCGACGAGTACGAGGTGCCCTGCCCGAAAGACTGGGTGGTGCTGGACGGGCTGAATCACGTCAAGGACCGCATCGACGGCACCCTCGCGTACCGGTGGTCGTGCCGCATGGGCGTCTGCGGAAGCTGCGGCATGATGGTCAACGGAGAACCGAAGCTGACCTGCGCGACGTTCCTTGCCGATTACGCGCCGGGGCCCATCCGGGTCGAGCCGCTGCGCAATTTTCCCGTCGTCCGGGATCTCATCGTCGACATCGGCGATTTCATGCGGAAGCTGGTGACGGTAAGGCCCTGGATCGTCCGCGAGGAGGAGAAGCCGCTGTCGGCCGGCGAGTATCTGCAGACGCCGGAGCAGATGGACGACTACAAGCAGTACAGCATGTGCATCAATTGCATGCTGTGTTACGCCGCCTGCCCGGTCTACGGCCTGGATCCGCTGTTCATCGGCCCCGCCGCCATCGCCTTGGCGCAGCGCTACAACCTCGACAGCCGGGACGAGGGCGCGGCGGAGCGTCACAGGGTCCTTTCGGAGCACGAAGGCATCTGGGGCTGCACGTTCGTGGGCGAGTGCACCAGAGTCTGTCCCAAGCACGTCGATCCCGCCGGCGCCATCCAGCGCTACAAGCTGACCGCCGCGGTGGAGACCGTGAAGGCGTTCTTCATGCCGAGGGGGGCGTAATGAGCCCGGGCCAGGTTCAGCCAGAGTACCGGCAGCGCGTGCTGCCGCCCCGTGTATCGACGTTGTGGTGGCTCGGGAAGGGGACGTACTTTGCGTTCATCCTCCGCGAGCTGAGCTGCGTCTTCGTCGCGTGGTTCGTCGCGTACCTCCTGCTGCTGGTGCGCGCGGTCAGCCAGGGAGATGCGAGCTACCAGGAGTTCCTGGCGTGGTCCGCCACGACGCCCATCCTGCTCCTGAACCTCGTCAGCTTTCTCTTCCTGATCTTCCATACCGTCACGTTCTTTGACGCCGCGCCGCGAGCGATGGTGATGAAGGTCGGCCGCAACCGTGTGCCGGGACGCGTGGTACTCGCGGGTCATTACGCAGGCTGGGCGGCGGCGTCGGCGATCGTGTGCTGGCTCCTGCTGGGGGCTTAATGGAGCGTTATAGGCCGTAAGGATGGTGAGACAACATTCCGAGCCGTATCTGTGGTTGCTCTTCAGCGCGGGCGGCGTGCTGTCGGCGATGCTGATGCCGTCGCTCCTGCTGCTGTTCGGCATCGCGTTCCCTCTTGGCTGGGTTCGGCCGCCCACCCACGAGCGTATGCTGGCCGTGCTCGCGAACCCGCTCACCCGGCTCGTCTTTCTTGGGCTGTGTGTGCTGTCGCTCGTTCACTGGGCGCATCGCTTCCGCCACACGCTACATGACGGCCTGCGGCTCGCGCACCCGATGATTACCGCCCTGTGCTACGGCGCCGCGGTTGCGGGCTCGGCGCTGGCGGCGTATCTTCTGTGGCAGGTTGCGTAGGCATGCTGTCCCCTTGATCTTGCTGGTCGTCGCGCTGGCTGGCATCGCCAAGTGTTCTCAGGGTCTCCGCGTCGTTGACACGGTCGGGCTGCTCGCAAGCGGGGTGGTGGCGGGTGCGTCGCTTGCCGCGATGGCCGCGGCCCGCCGGAAGAGACCATGACACCATGCTCCAGATTCGCGCCATCCAGGCTGATATCACGACGCTGGCGGTCGACGCGATCGTGAACGCGGCCAACTCCTCACTGCTGGGGGGCGGCGGCGTGGACGGCGCAATTCACCGTGCCGCTGGACCGCAACTGCTCGCCGAGTGCCGCACGTTGGGCGGGTGTGCGGCCGGCGACGCGAAAATCACCGCCGGCAATCGCCTGCCGGCCAGGCATGTGATTCACGCCGTGGGACCCGTCTGGCGCGGCGGGCAGCACGGTGAGCCCGACCTGCTCGCCTCGTGCTACCGGCGTGCCCTGGAGCTGGCTGCCGAGCGGAGCTTCCAGTCAATCGCCTTTCCGTCCATCAGCACCGGCGTCTACGGCTACCCCATCGAACACGCGGCCCCGCTTGCCGTGTCGACCGTGCGCGAGCACGCACGCGACACGTCGATTCGCGAGGTGATTTTCTGTTGCTTTTCACCGGCCGACCTGGCGATGTACGAGCGGGCGCTTGGCGGACCTGACCGCCTCCGCCAAGGTCAGGTCGCGGTGCGACCCGCCCAGCCAGTGCCGGCCGGGCGATCCGCTCTGGGGGATCGCCCCGGCGGTCCGCCGAAGCTTCAACGTAGACGGAAGGTCCCCCCCCACAACTGGTAATATTTGCCCACATGAATCGTCGAGTTGCGGTCATCGCGTTGGCTACGGCGGGGCTCGCCGCAACGGCGGCGATCGTCGTCATGCGTCGGGAGGCGCCGGAGCAAGACAAACCGGTCGCGGCCCCCGCTCCGGCGGCGGCTCTACTCCGAGCCCCGCGAGCACCTGAGACGGTTAGGGCCGTTCCGGAGCCCGCACCCCGCCCGGCGCCGCGACCTGCCGCTGAGACCCCTGCAGCCGAGATGCCGCCGCCCGTGGTCGAGGCGCCGCCCACTGTCGGCATGCTTCGCATCGACAGCGACGTGGTCGGCGCACAGGTGTTCATCGATCGACAGTTCATCGGGGCGGCGCCGGTCACCGCCGAGAACGTCACCCCGGGCACGCATCAGTTGAATGTGTCGGCGGAAGGATTCGACAGCTTCGCCTCGTCGATCGACGTCGTGCCGGGGCAGCGAGAGATCGTCGTGAGGCTCAGGGAAGTTCGTCTGGATTCGTCGGTCGACGTGATCCACAGACACGGCATCGGCTCGTGCCGGGGCCGCCTTGTCGCGACGCCTCAGGGGCTTCGGTACGAGACCGGCAACCGGGACGATTCGTTCACGGCGGGGCTGCTCGAGCTCGAGACGTTCCAGGTGGACTACCTGGCGAAGAACCTGCGCGTGAAGGCGCCGAAAGGCCGCCAGTTTAACTTCACCGATCCGGAAGGCAACGCGGACCGCCTTTTTGTGTTTCACCGCGACGTCGAGAAGGCGCGCGAACGGCTCAGAAAAGGCGACCCGCCGGCCACGAACTGAACGGTCCCCGGCGCCTGTAACCGCCTCCGCCAAGGGCGGGTCGCTGTGCGACCCGCCCAGCCAGTGCCGGCCGGGCGATCCGCTCTGGCGGGTCGACCCGACGGTCCGCCAAAGCTTTGCGCGAAGGCGGAAGGGCCGCCCTACGATGTTCTGCACGAAGTGGTTTCGTGACCGCGGACCCGATTCGTGAGCCATGAAACCGGTTCTAGGAAAGCGCTGCTGCGACCGCCTCCGCGTGCCCATCGACCTTGACATTGTCCCACCGCTCGATGACTTTCCCGTCCGGCCCGATTAGATACGTCGTCCGAACGATCCCCATGTACGAGCGGCCGTAGCGTGATTTCTTCCGCCAGACGCCATACTTGTCGGCGACCGCGTGGTCGGCGTCGGCAAGCAGCGGGAACGTCAGCCCGTATTTGTCGGCGAACTTCGCCTTGCTCTTTTCGTCGAGAATGCTGATGCCTAGAACAGCCGTACTGCGCGGCTTGATCGTGGGAAGGCAGGACTGGAAGTCGCACGATTCCTTCGTGCAGCCGGGCGTATCGTCCTTCGGGTAGAAGTACACGATCACGGAACGCCCTGCGTAATCCACAAGGCGATGGGTGTTGCCGTGCTGGTCTTTCAGCGCAAATGCGGGGGCTTTCTTTCCGGGTTCGATGAGGGGCATGTGTGTCGGCTCCTGATGCTTACTGGCGCGTCCGTTCCAATTGCCCTGCCGGGCCGCTCCGATATCGCGGCCCGTGGAACGCGCGCGAAGGCTTGTTGTGAAGAGCACGTCGTCAGTACCGACGGCCTAGTAGATTATCCATATGAATGACGCGCGCGTCGCGATCGTTGCGGGCGGTCGCACATACAGCTATGGCGACCTCGATCGTGCCTCACGACGCGTCGGTGCGACGCTGCTTGGAGACCGGGACGACCTGAACCAGACGCGGGTCGCCTTCCTCGTCCAGCCCGGGTTCGACCACGTAGCCGTGCAGCGGGGAATCTGGCGGGCGGGCGGCGTGGCCGTGCCCCTGGCGACATCGCATCCTCCGCCGGAGCTCGACTATGTGATCCGCGATGCCGGCGCGGCCCTCGTCACGGGCGAGCCGGCGTCGGCCGGCGTGCTGGCCCCCCTCGCCGCGGCGGCGGGGGCGCGGTTCCTGACGACGCTCGAGTTGCTCGAACGGGCCGACGTGCCCGCCTCCGCGCGAAGCGCTTCGGCGCGTCCGCCCGTGCGGTCCGCGCCGCGAGCCGACGCGGGCGAAGGCGGAAAGGTCCGCGCCTACATGGACAGGCCCATGCCGCATCTGGGGGCCACCCGCCGCGCGATGATCATTTACACGAGCGGCACCACCGCTCGTCCGAAAGGCGTGGTGACGACGCACGCGAACATCGGTGCGCAGATCGCCTCGCTCGTCGAAGCGTGGGAATGGAGCCCAGCCGATCGTCTCCTCCTTGCCCTGCCGCTCCATCATGTGCACGGGATCATCAACGGCCTGGGCTCCGCGCTGGCTGTCGCCGCGACGTGCGAGATCCTTCCCGTATTCGATGCGACTGAGGTGTGGGAACGCCTTGCGTCCGGGGAGATCACCGTCTTCACCGCGGTGCCGACGATGTACTACCGCTTGATTGCCGCGTGGGACGCCGCGCCGGCGGACGTGCGGCGGGCGTGGTCCGATGGCGCTCGCCTGGCGAGGCTGATGATGTCGGGCTCCGCCGCGCTCCCGGTGCGGACCCTGTCGCGCTGGCGCGAGATCACGGGTCACACGCTGCTCGAGCGCTACGGAATGACGGAAATCGGCATGGCCCTGTCGAATCCGCTGCACGGCGAGCGCCGGCCAGGGTTGGTCGGCACGCCGCTTCCCGGTGTCGAGGTGCGGCTGGTCGACCAATCCGGTGCGGCGGTACCAGACGGCGCGTCCGGAGAGATTGAGGTTCGCGGGCCGAGCGTCTTTCTCGAATACTGGCGGCGCCTCGATGAGACCCGCGCCGCATTCCGCGATGGGTGGTTCCGCACGGGAGACGTGGCGATTGTCGAGCGGGGCTCGTACCGCCTCCTGGGCCGGACCGCGGTCGACATCATCAAGACCGGTGGGTTCAAGGTGTCAGCGCTCGAGATCGAGGAGGCGCTGCGCCGGCATCCGGCTGTCGCCGACTGCGCGGTGGTGGGCGTGTTCGACCAGGAGTGGGGCGAACGCGTCGCGGCGGCGGTGGAGCTCGGCGCCG
The DNA here is from genome assembly GCA_016190945.1 of Acidobacteriota bacterium. Classification (GTDB taxonomy): domain Bacteria; phylum Acidobacteriota; class Vicinamibacteria; order Vicinamibacterales; family UBA2999; genus JACPPO01. The sequence goes on from JACPPO010000070.1 coordinate 10,678, forward strand.
GGACGACCCTTGCGCCGGCCGAGCTGCAGCAGTGGGCTGAAGAGCAGTTGGCACCCTATAAGGTGCCTCGCGCGGTGCGTGTCGTCGACACGCTGCCCCGGAACGCGATGGGCAAGGTGGTCAAGCCAGAGATTGCGTCGCTCTTCAGTGGGTCAACGCGTACAGAACCACATTGATCCCGAACGCATAGCCGTTGGCGGCGAACTTGTAGAAAAAGCTTGGGTCCTCGGCTTCTCGCTCCCACGAGTCGCCGAAGTCCGTGTTGTGCGTCATCAACACCATCACCCGTCCATCGCGGTCGAGGATCGCCCGGGTGTGCACGACGGCGCTGTCGGCGCCGCGCTCCGACGTGGTCCCAGTGGCCAGCCAGAACCCGATGTTGGTGATCTGCGGCGTCTCCGCCACCCTGAACTGGACATTGAACATTGGGTGTCCGGAGGGTAAATCCACAATCGGGTATTCAGGCGGCGCCAGCACCTTGCGGATCTGGCCCGCCCAATAGTTCCACGCGTACGAGCCCCAGAAGTCGTCGACCCACAAGAACCCCCCTTTGAGCAGGTACGCGCGCAGGTTCGCCGCTTCCGCGGCGCTGATCGCGATCGCGCCGACCTCGGTCATCATCACGAAAGGGCACTGGAACAGCGTTGGATCCGAGAGGCGCATGATGAGCGGCTTCGGGTCACCGGCGGCAGTGCGGCTTACAAGAGTCTTGGTGAGCTCGCCCAGGCGGATCGACAAGTTGATGTCCGCCCACGGGTAATCGGCCGCCCACCCGCCGCCGTCGCCTCCGAAGCCGCTTCGAAACCAGCCGCGGCAGAAGTGAAACGACCCGTCGTAATCGGCCGGTGTGGCAAGTCGCGGCGCGAACCTCCCACGGAACTGGGCCTCCGCGGCAGGGGTGACAAGCCCGGCGGCGATCGATGCGATAACGATCCTGGTCCGCCATGACGTACCGGCACGCATGCTCATACCTTCAGGGAGCATAGCACTGCCAGTTTGCGGTACACTCGAGGTTATGGGACGGGCGCGGCTTGCGTGGAAGATAGGCGCCGCGGCAGTTGTCGCACTTCTGGTCGTGGGGGCGGCTGCGTACGCGCAGGGGTTCAGGTTTCGGGAAGGAAGCGCCTCGGCGAGGTACGCGCCGGCACACATGCCGGACGCCGCGTTCGTCGTGTGCCGCCTCGCGTACCGGAGCGTCCGCTCCGAGCCGATGGGCATCGGGTGGCAGACCGACTATCCATACGCTGAAATCAATCTGACGACGCGCCTCTCCGAGCTGACCAAGACGAGGGTCAGCCGCGACGCCAGCGGCGATCCGAACCATTTCGTCGTCAGGCTCACCGACAACGCGCTGTTCAATTGCCCGCTGACGGTCGCTTCCGACGTCGGATCGCTGGGATTCAGACCCGAGGAAATCGAACGCCTGCGTACCTACCTTCTGAAAGGCGGGTTTCTGTGGGTGGACGACTTCTGGGGAACCCCGGCGTGGGACCAGTGGTCGACCGAAATTGCCAAGGTGCTGCCCGCCTCCGAGTACCCCATCGTCGATGTTCCGCTCGGCGATCCGATGCTGCGAAGCATGTTTGAGGTGGCCAAGATTCCGCAGATCACGAACATTCAGTTCTGGCGCGGGGTCGACGGCCGGTCGACCGCGGAGCGAGGGACCGACAGCCCGGAGGCGTATCTGCGCGCCATTCGCGATCTCCATGGCCGCGTCATGGTCCTGATGACGTACAACACGGACGTCGCCGATTCGTGGGAGCGTGAAGGGGAGGACCCGCGATTCTTCTACCAGTTCTCGCCGGATGGGTACGCGCTCGGCATCAACGTGCTGCTGCACGCGATGACGCATTAAGCGGATTGGCGGCGCCGTGTTGCGCCGCCCGTCAGCGTACGTTAATATTCCGGGGGTTTTCTCCAACTTCAGTGCCCGTTCACCGCTGGGAGTCCAGAGATGCGTCGCGTGTCACTTCTGTTCATGAGCGGATTCATACCGGCCGTCGCGATGTCGTTCGCCGTCACGGTCCATGCCCAGAGCCGCGGCGCCACTCCGGCGGCCCCGGCGGTCAAGAATCCCGTGCCTGCGACCGCCGCCTCGGTCGCCGCTGGCGCGGCCGTCTACAAGAAGTACTGTGCCTTCTGCCACGGTGTCGCTGCCAAAGGTAACGGCCCTCTCGCGCCTAAAGACTCCAACCCCCCGGATCTGACGGATGCGACTTGGCTTCGTGGGTCGACCGACGCGGCGATCTTTACACTCCTCGCCAACGGTGTCGGTCCCGCATTCCTGATGGTACCCTTCAAGGGAAAGATACCGGACCAGGATCTGTGGCACGTCGTCAACTACCTGCGAAGCCTCGGCCCGAAAACGGCGGCGCGCTGAGCAGGGAGCACACGCTGCGCGCTCACGCACGCTTCGTCGGGATCGTGGCTATGTGCCTCGCGGCGTTTGCCGGCAGTGTCGGTTGCCGATTGTTCGAGCCGGCGTCCTCCACGACTGATTCAGCGGCTCCGTTGCTTCCAGGCCAGTCGACCGGCGTCTTCACGACGGCACGCCCAACCTTGGCCGGCGCGCTGAACGACTTCTTCGGCCGGCGCCCTATTGCCGACCAGCCGCTTGAGTTTCCGCACAATGTGCACGTGGGCAAGCAAATCATGTGCACCGAGTACTGTCACGAGAGCGTGACCAAGGGACCGGTGGCGGGTCTGCCCAGCGTCTCGACCTGCATGATCTGCCATGCCGCGATTGCTACCGACAGGCCCCGCATCCAGCAGCTGGCGGCGCTGAGCGAGAAAGGGCTCGACCTGCAGTGGGCGCGGGTGTACGGCTACGCGACCGAGGCGCGCGTCAAGTTCAACCATGCACCGCACATCCGGGCGAAGGTCGAGTGCGCGACCTGCCATGGCGATGTCGGCGAGCAGACGGTCGCCCAGCGCAACGTCGACCTGAACATGGGCTTCTGCGTCAACTGTCACAACGCGAATAACGCGTCGGTTGATTGCCTCGCGTGTCACTTCTAGATCCGACCCCCGCCCGGATGGATCGCCGCTCCTTCATCAAGCTGACCGCCATCACCGGCACGAGTGCGACGCTCGCCGGCTGCGGCAATCCCGAGAACCAGTTGATTCGGTTCATTCCCGCCGAGGACATCGTGCCTGGCGTGGCCGTCTGGAAGCCTGGCGTCTGCCCGTTGTGCCGCGCGGGCTGCGGATTGACGGTCCGTGTCATGGACGCCGATGCCGAGGTCGTTCGCGATGGTCAAGCCGGGATCGTCCGGATTGCCGCGGCGAAAAAACTGGAAGGCGCGCCAGATCATCCTGTCAATCGCGGGGGACTGTGCCCGCGGGGCCAGGCCGCCATTCAGATCACCTATCACCCCGACCGCATCACTCAGCCGCTCCGCCGTGCCGGGGAGCGCGGCCAGGGGCGATATGAAGCGGTGTCATGGGATGGCGCGCTCACGGAGATCGTGTCGCGTCTCGACGCGCTCGAAGGCGCCGGCAACCAGCGTGCGCTGGCCGCTGTAACGCAAAGCGGGCGCGGTCACCGGTCCGCCTTGATCGGCCGGTTCCTCGGCGCCTATGGCGCCCCGGGGCCGATCGCCTACGAGTTGTTTGGCGACGAGGTGCTGCGACGTGCCAACGGGCTGAGCTTCGGTCGCCAACAGTTGCCGACCTTTGATCTGGCGAATGCGCGGTACGTCCTCAGCCTCGGCGCGGACTTCCTGGGTACCTGGAACTCGCCGGTGGCACAGAGTGTCGGGTATGGCCGGATGCGTCAGGGCCGGCCGGGTCTGCGCGGCGCGTTCACGCAGGTCGAATCGCGGATGTCGCAGACGGGGGCCGGCGCCGACGAGTGGGTGCCGGTTCGACCCGGCACTGAAGGGGTGCTCGCGCTTGGCCTCGCGAACCTGATCATGGCGGCCCAGCTTCACCCGGCCTCCGCCGCCGGCCGCGCCGGAGCCTTGATCGAAGGATGGAACGCCGGGCTGGCGAACTACGCCCCGCGGGAGGTCGAACGAATCACGGGCCTGGCGGCCGCGCGCGTGGAGCGATTGGCGCGTCAGCTCGGGGACGCGCGTCCGGCCGTGGCGATGGTCGGCGGACCGCCGCTGGCGCATTCCAACGGCCTGTTCACCGCTCTGGCGGTGAATGCGCTGAACGCGCTCATTGGTGCCGTCGAGCAGCCGGGCGGGATGTTCTTCACGCCGCAGCTCGATGTCGCGACCGCCTCGAAGGCGTCCGGAAGCGTCGCGTCCCCGGCGCCGACGATCGACAGGCTGGCCGCTGACGGACTGTCGGGAGGACCTGCGACGCAGGTGTTGCTTGTCGACGGCGCGAATCCCGTATTCACCACGCCGCGCGCGTGGCGGGTGCGCGAGGCGTTCGAGAAGATCCCGTACATCGCGAGCTTCAGCAGCTTCCTCGACGAAACCAGCATCCTCTCGGATCTCATCCTGCCGGATCACTCGTTCCTGGAATCGTGGACCGAGGCACTCCCCGAGTCGGGGTCCATGGTGGCCGTGGCAAGCGTGGCCCCTCCAGTCATGCGGCCCTTGCACCAGACGCGCGCAACGGCCGACGTGCTCCTCGAGATCGGGCGACGCCTCCGGAGGCCGCTCGATCTGCCGTGGCAGACATTCGACGAGATGCTTGCCGCCACGTTCGCGGGCCTCCCCTCGGCAACCGCTGACGTCGACGCATGGACCGATGCCCAGGCGAAAGGGGCCTGGGCAGGACCGCTCCCGGCTGGCCTCGCCGTGGCGGGCACGGCCGGCGCGTCAGCAGCGCCCGGTACGTTCGCGTTTACCGCACCGCTGTTTGACGGCAATGCGGAGCAGTATCCCTTCTATTTCCTGCCCTACCCCTCCAACGCTTTCCTCGATGGCTCGCTGGCGCACCTGCCGTGGCTGCAGGAAATGCCCGACCCGCTCTCGTCCGCGATGTGGAGCAGCTGGGTGGAGATCAACCCGGCCACGGCGGAGCGGCTTGGCATCGGTACGGGCGATGTCGTTGAGGTGGCGTCCGCGCATGGCGCGCTGCGCACGGCTGCGGTGATCACGCCGGGGATCGCCCCGGACATGGTCGCCATGCCCGCGGGGCAAGGGCATCGAACATTCACGCGATACGCGAGCGGACGGGGCGAGAACCCGGTTGAGCTGCTCGCGCCGGTGACCGACGCCGCCACCGCCGCGCTCGCGTGGGCGGCCACTCGTGTGCGCATGTCCCGCGTCGGCCCGCCCGACGGCCGGCTCATCCTGTTTGCCGGCGGGATGCGCGAGCACCCCGCTGGAGAGCACCAACGGTGAGAACCCCGCAGGAGACGTGACCTTGCCACGGTGGGGAATGGCCGCCGATCTGGATCGCTGCACCGGCTGCGGCGCCTGTGTCGTCGCCTGCCATGCGGAAAACAACATCTCGACGGTCGGGGCCGGCCAGGCGGCGATCGGCCGCGCCAAGCACTGGCTCCGGGTCGAGCGCTACTGGGAAGGGGATTTTCCCAACGTCGGGCTGAAATTCGTTCCCGTGATGTGCCAGCAGTGCGATAACGCGCCGTGCGAGCCGGTCTGTCCGACCTACGCCAGCCACCATACCGAGGACGGGCTCAACGCGCAGGTCTACAACCGCTGCATCGGCACGCGGTACTGTGCCAACGCGTGTCCGTACAACGTGCGGTTCTTCGATTTCTTCAACCCGTCATGGGAGAAGCCCCTCCAGCTCCAGCTCAACCCGGATGTCTCGCTGCGTGAAGTCGGCGTCATGGAGAAGTGCACCTTCTGCGTCCAGCGCATCCGGGGCACACAGATCCAGGCCAAAGCCGAAGACCGCGAGGTACGGGACGGCGAGATCCAGCCCGCGTGCGTGCAGTCGTGCGGGGCGCGCGCGCTGGTTTTCGGCGACCTTGCGGATCCGGAGAGCGAGGTATCACGCCTGTCGCGATCGCCGAGGGGCAGCAAGCTCCTCGAGGACCTCGGCACGCAGCCCAAGGTCAACTATCTTTCCCGGCAGTCGCAGGCATGACCCACCCGAGCGAACCGCGCATCAACAACGACCTGCTGCGGCCGCTGCTGCTCACGTCGTGGAGGTTCTACCTGCTCATCGCGTTGTTCGGAGCCTTCGTCCTGGCGGGGCTCGTGGCCTGGTTCAGCCAGATGTACTTCGGGTTCGGCATCAGCGGGTTACGCTGGCCCGTCTACTGGGGCTTCTACATCACCAACTTCGTCTTCTGGATCGGCATCAGCCATGCCGGCACGCTGATCTCCGCGATTCTCCGGCTCGTCAATGCCGGCTGGCGCCGTCCGGTGACCCGCTGCGCGGAAGTGATTACCGTCTTCGCGCTGATGATCGGCGCGCTGTTTCCCCTTATCCATCTCGGGCGCCCGTGGCTGGCGTTCTGGCTGTTTCCCTATCCGAGCGAGCGCCTGATCTGGCCGAATTTCCGATCGCCGCTCGTGTGGGACTTCTTCGCGATCAACACGTACCTCACCGGCAGCGTGCTCTTCCTGCTTCTGCCGATCATTCCCGACTTTGCCGTCGTCCGTGACAAGTCCACGGGATTGAGACGGAAGATCTACGGCGCGCTCGCGCTCGGATGGCGCGGGACGCCCAAGCAGTGGCACCGGCTCGAGACGGCCATGCAGATCATGGCGATCGCGATCATCCCCGTCGCGGTCTCCGTGCACACGATCGTCTCGTTCGACTTTTCGATGGCGCCGGTGCCGATGTGGAACACGGCGATCTTCGGGCCGTACTTCGTTGCGGGCGCGATTTTCAGCGGCATCGCCGGCCTCATCATCGCGATGGCCGTGCTGCGCAAGTTCCTGCACCTCGAGGATTACCTGCATCCGGTGCATTTCGAGAACCTCGGGAAGCTGATGCTGGTGATGGGGCTGCTGTGGGGCTACTTCGTCTTCAACGAGCGCCTGGTGACGTATTACGGCAACGAACCTGCCGAGATGGCGGTGTTCTGGCGGACGCAGCGCGAATCGTTCGCGCCGCTCTATTGGACGATGGTGATCTGCAATTTCGTGCTGCCGCTGGTGCTGATGGGCATCAGGCGGTTCCGCACCATTACCGGCTGCGTGATCGCGTCCTTCGGCGTCATCATCGGGATGTGGCTCGAACGGTTCCTGATCGTCGTGCCGCCCCTGGGCGCCAAGTATCTGCCGTACAGCTTCGGCATCTATCGTCCGCAGCCGGCCGAGATCGCCATCACCGCCGCGACGTTTGCGGCGATGTGCCTGCTGTACGTACTGTTCGCCAAGGTCGTGCCGATCATCTCGATCTGGGAGCTCAAGGCGGGCGAGCACCCCTCGCCATCGCTCATCCCGCCGGCGACCGAAGAACACCCGCTCGGGGAGCTGCACCTGTGAAAGCCGTGTACGGGTTGTATCCGGACGGCCAGTCGGCGCAGCAGGCCTTCAATCGCCTGCGGGCGGCAGGTGTCGCCACCCGCGACATCACCGTGTTATCCGCTCAGCCGATGGAGGATTTTGAGTTCGGCAACCTCGACAAGGCGACCTGGATGTGGTGGTTTGCGTGCCTCGGGGGACTCCTCGGGATGTCCGCCGGGTTTGGCTTGGCGTCGCTGACCGAGACCTCGTGGCCGATGAACGTCGGGGGGATGCCCGTTTTCGCCTGGTGGCCCAACCTCATCATTATGTTCGAGATGACGATGTTCGGCGCCATTACCGCCACGGTGGCGACGCTGGTCGTCTCGGCGCTGCTGCCCAACCGCAGTCGCACCCTCTACGATCCGGAGGTCACCGAGGGCAAGATCCTGATAGGCGTCGAAAACCCGCCCGACGGCTCGATCCCGGACCTCGAACGGACGCTCGGGTCCCCGCTCGGGGCGCGCGTAAAGACTGTCTGAAGACCGTGACGAACAGGAGACCAGTAACCACTACCCTGTCCGAAGCTAGTGGGCTATTAGCCCAGTACCTGTCCGAACGGGCGGTTGCGCGCTCCTGAAGGCGCGTGCTATATTCGTTAGGTTCTCTTGAGGCTAGGACACCCTATCTAGCCTCACCCCTCGACTGACGCTCGGGGTGCCCTGAGCAGCGTCGAAGGGCAACCGCACTGGAAATGACCTTTGGGTCGTTCCTCGGACGAACCAGGCCGCGTAGCCCGATTCGTCCCCGCGCATCACAGAGGTAGGGTTAGCTGTTTCAGGTGCCAGATGCGGCAGCGCCTCTCTTTTGAGGCACCGCCGCTCTTCAGGCCTGGAACGACGCAGAGACGGTGCGTGAACGCGGACCGTCCGGCCAGCGCTGGCTGGTCGGGTCGCGTTGCGACCCGAGCTGTGAGCCTCGCAGCTGGCTGCGGCGTGAAGTGGAGCGGATGGGCGGCTGTTTCGCCCGTGCGCGATTGGAGTCTATGCCGACTGTCAGTCAGCTCGTTCGCCAGGGACGGAAGAAGATCGTCACCAAGACGAAGAGTCCCGCCCTTCAGGTCAGCCCGCAGAAGCGCGGCGTCTGCGTGCGTGTGTTCACCCAGACGCCGAAGAAGCCAAACTCGGCGCTCCGCAAGGTGGCGCGTGTCCGGCTGACCAACGGCATCGAAGTGACGACTTATATCCCGGGCGTCGGGCACAACCTGCAGGAGCACTCGCTGGTGCTCATTCGCGGCGGCCGCGTGAAGGATCTCCCGGGCGTGCGCTACCACGTGGTTCGCGGGACGCTGGATGCGGTGGGCGTGCAGGGGCGCAAGCAGGGACGATCGAAGTACGGCGCGAAGCGCCCAAAGCAATAGATGTGGGGGCGGACCTTTAGGTTCGCCCGAGGGACGACGCAGATGCCACGTAGACGAGAAATCCCGAAGCGCGAATTGGCGGCCGACCCGATCTATAACAGCACGCTGGTCAGCAAGTTCATCAACACCGTGATGAGCGACGGCAAGCGAAGCACCGCGGAGCGCATCCTCTATCAGAGCTTCGACATCATCAAGGAGAAGACGAGCGACGATCCGCTGAAGGTGTTCAAGAAGGCGCTCGACAACGTGAAGCCGAGCCTCGAGGTGAAATCGCGGCGCGTCGGCGGCTCGAACTACCAGGTGCCGGTGGAGGTCAATCCGAACCGCCGCCTCTCGCTCAGCATCCGCTGGCTCGTCAACTACGCACGACAGCGCGGCGACGGGAAAACGATGCAGGAGAAGCTCGCCAACGAGCTGCTCGACGCATCGAACCTGCGTGGCGGAGCGGTGAAGAAGCGCGAAGACACGCACCGCATGGCCGAAGCCAACAAGGCGTTCGCCCACTATCGCTGGTAGGACAAATGACTTTAGGCTCTGGGCCTTCGGCTTTGGCAGAAGCCCGAAGCCAAGAGCCGGAAGCCAAACAGATTTAGAGCAATGCCACGGCAGACACCGCTGAATCAGACCCGGAACATCGGCATCATGGCCCACATCGATGCCGGGAAGACCACCACGACGGAGAGGATCCTCTTCTATACCGGGATTACGTACAAGATCGGCGAGGTCCACGAGGGCACGGCCGTCATGGACTGGATGGAGCAGGAACAGGAGCGCGGCATCACGATCACCTCGGCGGCCACGACCTGTTTCTGGCGCGACTTCCGCATCAACATCATCGATACGCCGGGCCACGTCGACTTCACCGCCGAGGTCGAGCGCTCGCTGCGCGTCCTTGACGGCGCCTGCGCCGTGTTCGACGCGGTGTCCGGAGTGGAGCCGCAGACGGAGACGGTGTGGCGCCAGGCCGACAAGTACCGCGTGCCGCGCATCTGCTTCGTCAACAAGATGGACCGCGTCGGGGCGGACTTCAAGCGGACGCTCGAGCAGATCGAGACCAAGCTCGGGAGCAACCCCGTCGCCATCCAGCTCCCGATTGGCAGCGAAGACAAGTTCCGCGGCGTGATCGATCTCGTCAAGATGAAGGCGGTCACGTACCGGGACGAGACGATGGGCGCCGACTGCATCGTCGACGAGATTCCCGCGGACATGCTCGCCGAGGCGAAGGCGTACCGCGAGAAGCTGATCGAAAAGGTCAGCGAGCACGATGACATGCTCCTCGAGAAGTACCTCCACGGCACAGAGATCACCGAGGACGAGATCAAGGCCGTGTTGCGCAAGCGCGTCATTCAGTCGGTCCGCAAAGAAGCCGCCCCGTTCGTTGTGGTCATTTGCGGGGCGGCGATCAAGAACAAGGGCGTACAGCCGCTGCTCGACGCGGTGGTGGATTATCTGCCGTCGCCCCTGGACATTCCGGCGATGACCGGCCTCGATCCGAATGCCAAGGAAGACACGCTGGTCGAACGGCCTGCGTCAGACCACGCGCCGTTTGCCGCGCTGGCCTTCAAGATCATGACTGACCCGTTCGTGGGGCAGCTGACGTTCATCCGTTTGTACTCCGGCGTGCTCACGACAGGTTCCGCCGTCTACAACCCGACCAAGGGGCGCAGCGAACGCGTCGGCCGCCTGTTGAAGATGCACGCGAACAAGCGTGAGGAGATCAAGGAGGTCTACGCCGGGGATATCGCGGCGGCGGTGGGCCTGAAGTCGGTGAGCACCGGCGACACGCTGTGTGACGAGAGGAAGCCGGTTGTCCTCGAGTCGATGGACTTCCCGGAACCGGTCATCTCGCTCGCCATCGAGCCCAAGACCAAGGGCGACCAGGAGAAGCTCGGCCAGGGGCTCGCCAAGCTGATGGCGGAGGACCCGACGTTCCGCGTCAAGACCGACGAGCAGACGGCCCAGGTCGTGATCGCGGGCATGGGTGAGCTGCACCTCGAGATCATCGTCGAGCGGCTGAAGCGCGAGTTCGGCGTCGAGGCGAGCGTCGGCAAGCCACAGGTCGCCTACAAGGAGACGCTCACGCGTCCCGCCGACGGCGAAGGCCGCTACATCCGCCAGACCGGCGGCCGCGGCCAGTACGGCCACGCGAGGATTCACCTCTTCCCCGGCGAGCCGGGCACCGGCTACATCTTCGAGAACGAGGTCACGCAGGGCTCGATTCCGAAGGAATTCATCAAGCCGATCGACCAGGGCATCAAAGAAGCGCTCACGCGCGGCATTCTCGCCGGCTACCCGGTCGACGACGTCAGGATTGAGCTGTACGACGGCTCCTTCCACGACGTCGACTCATCTGAAATGGCGTTCAAGATCGCCGGCTCGATGGCCTTCCAGGACGCCGCGAAGAAGGCGAAGCCGGTCTTGCTCGAACCGGTGATGCGCGTCGAAGTGGTGGTGCCGAAGGATTACATGGGCGACGTGATGGGCGACCTCGCCGGCCGGCGCGGTCGCATCCAGGCGCAGGAAGATCGCGGCGGCACACAGATCATCAACGCGCGCGTGCCCCTCTCGGAGATGTTCGGGTATGCGACGGATCTGCGCTCGCGCACCCAGGGACGCGCCACCTACTCGATGCATTTCGACCGCTACGAGCAGGCACCGCAGAGCGTGAGTGAAGAAGTAGTGGCTCGCATTCAGGGCACGAAGTAGAAGCGGACCTCTTAGGTCCGCCTCACAAGACGGAGCGTATCGCGATGGCGAAAGAGAAATTCGATCGGTCGAAGCCGCACGTGAACGTGGGGACGATCGGGCACATCGACCACGGGAAGACGACGTTGACGGCGGCGCTGACGAAGGTGTCGGCGGAGCGGGGGTGGGGGAAGTTCGTGTCGTAC
>JACPPO010000071.1 GCA_016190945.1 Acidobacteriota bacterium
GCGAGATCCTTGATCGAAGAACCCGTACGAATCGCCGAGCCTGACGCCGCGCGAACTACCCCGAGCCGAAAACGATGATCCGAGTCTGTCCGGCTAACGACCGCGTTTCAGCCGCGGCCGGCTCGGCGCCCGCGCGAGCAGATCATGACGCAGGCCGGCCGTCGGCTGCAAACGCTTGTTAGCCGGTGAGCCGAGGCGTAAGATCGTGGTATGTCGAAACCCGCCCAGTCGGTGTTCGCCGACGCGTTGCGGCTCGAACCGGAGACGCGCGCAGAACTTGCCGCAGCACTGCTCGCGAGCCTCGACGGCCCGGCCGACCCGGATGCCGAGGCGGCCTGGGATGCCGAGATTGAGCGCCGCATCGCCGCAATTGAGGCTGGGATGATCCGCCTTGAGCCCTGGACTGAAGTGAAGCGCCGAATCGAGAAGGAGATCCTCGGTCGGTGAAGCCGGTCGGGATCAGCGAGCCGGCTGCGCAGGAGCTGACTGAAGCGGTTCGCTGGTATGAGCAACGTCGGCCTGGCTGGGGCGACAGGTTGTTCGATGCGGTCAGCCACACGCTTGAGCTGATTCTGGCGCACCCGGAGATCGGCGCTCCACGAAGCGGCCGACTGCCAAGCCGCCAACTCCGAGTCCGGGGCTTTCCTTACAAGGTGGCGTATCGAATCCGTGAAGACGACATCTACGTCGTTGCCATCGCACACACAAGCCGTCGTCCTGGCTATTGGGAGAACCGCTAATCGAGTCCGGCTAACGGCTACGAATGAGCCGCGCGCCTTCGAGAGCGATGGCGCGTCGGCTCCATTCGTTGTTGGACTAAATCCGCCTGCGGCGGATAGATCAAGACCTCGCTGCTGACGGTCGATTTCTCCCAACATTGACGGAAGGGTCGGGCGAAGATCTCCTCCGGGGAGCGGTCCCTTTACCTCCCGCTCCCCAGAAGGAGAGACCGATGACGCCCTTACGCCAACGGATGCTGGAGGATATGCAACTCCGAGGGTTGTCCGCAAGGACCCAGGGGTGCTACGTCGCCGCCGTCCGCCAACTCGCCGCGCACTATCACACGAGCCC
>JACPPO010000081.1 GCA_016190945.1 Acidobacteriota bacterium
AGTCGTCCGCGGGCACGTAGATCGCCTGCACCGACGTAATGGACCCCTTCTTGGTCGAGGTGATGCGCTCCTGCAGCTCGCCCATCTCCGTCAGCAGCGTCGGCTGATAGCCGACGGCCGAGGGCATGCGTCCGAGCAGCGCTGAGACCTCGGAGCCGGCCTGCGTGAATCGGAAGATGTTGTCGATGAAGAGCAGCACGTCCTTGCCTTCGGCGTCGCGGAAGTACTCGGCGACCGTCAGCGCCGACAGGCCAACGCGAAGGCGCGCGCCAGGCGGCTCCGTCATCTGGCCGTAGACCAGCGCCGCGCGTGACTTGGACGGGTCATTGACGTCGATGACGCCCGACTCCTGGAATTCCAGCCAGAGGTCGTTGCCCTCACGCGTGCGTTCGCCCACGCCGCCGAACACGGACACGCCGCCGTGCTTCAGGGCGATGTTGTGGATGAGCTCCATGATGATGACCGTCTTGCCGACCCCGGCGCCGCCGAAGAGGCCGATCTTCCCGCCCTGCAAGTACGGCTCGAGCAGGTCGACGACCTTGATGCCGGTCTCGAACATCCTCAACTCGGTCGACTGTTCCTCGAGCGTCGGCGGGTGCCTGTGGATCGGCCAGCGCTCCTTTGACAGCACGGGACGATCGGGAAAGTCAACCGGCTCTCCGAGCACGTTGAGCACCCGGCCGAGCGTTTCGGGGCCGACCGGCACGGTAATCGCCGAGCCGGTGTCGACGACCGTCATCCCGCGTGTCATGCCGTCGGTCGGCTTCATGGCGACGGCGCGCACCCGGTTCTCGCCGAGGTGCTGCTCGACCTCCGCCACGACGTCGATCTTGCCGGTCCCGCCCGTCGGGTCGGAGACGACCCGGACGGCGTTGTAGATCTCGGGAAGGTCTTCGGGAAATTCAATGTCGATGACAGGGCCGATAACCTGAACCACTGTCCCTGTCCGCTGCTTCGCTGCTGTCTGTGCCATTTCGTTTCCCAGTTCGCGGAGACGGTTAGGTTGCGGCCGCGCCCGAGACGACTTCGATAATTTCTCTCGTGATCGCCCCTTGCCGCACCTTGTTCATGTACAGCGTGAGATTCTCGAGCATCTCCGCCGAGTTGCGCGTCGCCGCGTCCATGGCGGTCATCTGCGCGGCAAAGAACGCCGCGTTCGATTCCAGGAGCGCCCGATAGATCTGCGCCTGCACGTGCCGAGGCAACAGGTCACGACAAATCGCCACGGGCACCGGTTCGTACAAATAGTCGCCGGTTGGACTGGCCTGCGCCTCGTCATCCAGCCGGGGGATGGGCAGCAATGGCTCGATGACGATCCGCTGGGACATCACCGACTTGAACTCGTTGTAGACAAGATGGACGCTCGACGCCGGGCCCGACACGAATTCGTCGATCGCCACGTTGGCGATCTCCGCCGCGTGGCTGAAGGCGAGTCGCTGGAAGATGCCCACCTGCTCATGGCGGACGTCGAAGCCGCGGCGGCGGAAGAAGTCGCGTCCCTTACGCCCGATCAGCCCAAGCGCGATGTCGTCAGTCGTCCGGCTCTCGCTGAGGATGAACTGCCCCGCAGCCTTGATGACGTTGGAATTGAAGCTTCCGCACAGACCGCGGTCGGCGGTGATGACGATGAGAAGCGGGCGGCCCGTGCCCTGCTCCGGAGTGCGCAGGAGCGGGTGGGACTCGGGGTCGACCCGCGTGACGAGCCTGTTGAGCACCTTCAGCATGCGCTGCGCGAACGGCCGTGCGGCCACAACGCGGTCCTGGGCTCGCTTGAGACGCGAGGCGGCGATCATCTTCATCGCCTTGGTGATCTGTTGCGTCGACTTCACCGCGCGGATGCGGCGACGCAGATCGATAAGCGAGGGCATGGTTCAGCGGTTCAACACGTTCAACCGGTTCAGGCGACTGCCGTCGCCTGCGTCGTGCCGACCAACTGCTGGCCGAATTCCCCGAGCGCCGACTCGATTGCTGCCTTCAGGTCATCGTCAAGGATCTTCTTGTCGCTGATCCCGGCAAGCACGCCCGGGTGGCGCGTCTCGAGGAAGCGGTAGAGCTCCTCCTCGTAACGCCGCACATCCTCGATCGCGACCGGATCGATGAATCCCTTCGTCGCCGCATAGACGATCACGACCTGCTTCTCGACGGCGACCGGCTCGTACTGCGGCTGCTTCAGGATCTCCACGAGCCTCCGGCCGCGATTGAGCTGCGCCTGCGTCGCCTTGTCGAGGTCGCTGCCGAACTGCGCGAAGGCCGCGAGTTCGCGGTACTGGGCCAGGTCGAGCCGCAACGAGCCGGCCACCTGCCGCATCGCGCGAATCTGCGCCGAGCCGCCGACGCGGGACACCGAGTTGCCGACGTTGATGGCGGGGCGAACGCCCTGGTGAAAAAGGTCGCTCTCGAGAAAGATCTGGCCGTCGGTGATCGAGATGACGTTGGTCGGAATGTAGGCGGACAGGTCGCCTGCCTGGGTCTCGATAATCGGCAGCGCCGTCAGCGATCCGCCTCCCTGGCTGGCGTTCAGTTTCGCCGCGCGCTCCAGCAGGCGCGAGTGCAGGTAGAACACGTCCCCCGGATAAGCCTCGCGTCCCGGCGGCCGGCGCAGCAGCAGGGAGATTTCACGGTACGCCTGCGCGTGCTTCGACAGATCGTCGTACACGACCAGGGCATGGCGTCCGTTGTCGCGGAAGTACTCGCCGATGGCACACGCTGAGTAAGGTGCGATGTAAAGCATCGGCGCCGGGTCAGACGCCGTGGCCGCGACGACGATGGTGTAGCTCAGCGCGTCGTACTCTTCGAGGGTGCGCACGACCTGGGCGACCGTCGACTGCTTCTGTCCGATCGCGTTGTAGATGCAGATGACATCCTGGCCGCGCTGGTTGATGATGGTGTCGGTCGCGACGGCTGTCTTGCCGGTCTGCCGGTCGCCGATGATCAGCTCGCGCTGCCCGCGCCCGATCGG
>JACPPO010000073.1 GCA_016190945.1 Acidobacteriota bacterium
CATACGGCACGTTCGCCAGCTCCAACAGGCCCTGAACGGTGCCATCCTCGCCATACGGTCCATGAAGCACCGGGAATACCACATCCAGGCGGGAGCCGGAGACGACAGCCGATGGCTCGACGGGTTGGAGGGCCTCGGTGACGCCACCCTCGATCGGGCCAGCCGCAGAGCGGGCGTCCGGCGCGTTGCCCCCGAGCATCCAGCGGCCGTTCTTCTCGATGCGGATGGGGATCGCGTCGTACCGCGTTCGGTCGAGGTGCTTGAAGATCGAGGCGGCGGAGGCGATCGACACCTCGTGCTCGCCGGACCGACCGCCGAAGATTATGCCGACACGAAGCTTTCTCATGGGGAATCTACTATCTTAAGGCGTGCCAGCGTTCGGCTTCAGGGTAAGGGTCACCGACGGCGCGGCGCGCCTCGGCGAGTGCCAGACCGCCCATGGCGTCGTGCAGACCCCCGCCTTCGTGCCGGTCGGCACCCAGGGCGCCGTCAAGGCGATTCGCCACCGTGACCTCGAGGAGGCGGGCGCCGAGATCGTCCTCGCCAACACCTACCATCTCCTGCTGCGTCCGGGCGACGAGCTCATTGCGCGCCGCGGGGGCCTCCACCGCTTCATCGGCTGGGCGCGGCCGATCCTCACCGACAGCGGCGGTTTTCAGGTCTTCAGTCTCGCGCAGCGCGTCTTGATCACCGAGGAAGGGGCGGATTTCCGGTCGCATCTCGACGGCTCCCGTTATCTCCTGACCCCGGAGCGCGCCACCGACATCCAGGCGCGGCTTGGCGCCGACATCGCCATGGTCCTGGACCAGTGCCTCGCCTTCCCCGCGTCGCGTGAGGCCGCGGCGGTATCAACGGCCCGCTCTGCTCGATGGGGGCAGCGGTGCCGGCGGCGCCTGGCCGAACTACGGTCGCGGCCCGTGGCCGGGGTCGCGGTATCGAACCGTGAGCAGGCGCAATTCGGGATCATCCAGGGCGGGGTGTACCAGGATCTCCGGGATGAAAGCGCCGATGCGACGGTCGCGATTGGATTCGAAGGGTATGCGATTGGCGGCCTCAGCGTCGGGGAGCCGAGCGACCGGATGTACGCGGTCGCGGGCGACACCGCCCGCCGGCTGCCTGCGGACCGGCCGCGCTACCTGATGGGCGCCGGCACGCCAGAAGATCTCGTCGAGTGCGTCGCCCGCGGCATCGACATGTTCGATTGCGTCCTGCCGACGCGCAACGCGCGCAACGGGCAACTCTTCACCAGCGAAGGCCGGGTCAATATCAAGAGCGCCAGGTACGCCGAGGATGACGCTCCCCTGGATCCGCGGTGCGGGTGTTACACCTGCCGGCACCACTCCAGGGCGTACCTTCGCCACCTGTACGTGGCCGGAGAGATGACCGCGGGCGCTCTTAACACGTTGCATAACCTCAGCTTTTACCTTGACACGATGCGGAGGATCAGGGACGCTATAGCGTTTCGAACCTTCGATAGGTTCAGGCAGGAGTTCCTTCGGTCGGCTTCCAGCCTGTCGCTCGATTCATGACATTTTTCGATTTGGGATTTGGGCTGTGGGATTTGGGGTTCCCCTGGCTTCTGGCCATGGGCGCGCCGTCGCCGGGAGCGCCGAGCGCGTGGGTGCAGCTCATGCCCTTCGTGCTGGTGGTGGGGATTTTCTATTTCGTCATCCTGCTCCCGATGAAGCGGCGCCAGCAGAAAGTGCGGTCCTTTCTTACCGCCTTGAAAGTGGGCGATCGAGTTGTCACCTCGGGTGGCCTGTACGGGACGATCACCCGCCTCAGCGATCAATCCGTGCAGCTCCAGGTTGCCGACAAGGTTCGCGTGGAAATGTCCCGCAATGCCGTCGTCGGCTACCAGGGCCAGGAACCTGTGGCGGCGGAGAGTCAGTCGTGAACAGGAATCTGCGCTCGAAGGCCATCATTATTCTCGCCGTGATCTCCTTGGCCGTCTGGTCGTTCTATCCGCCCTCGCGGAAGGTGAACCTCGGCCTCGACTTGAAGGGCGGTGTCCATCTCGTCATGCGCGTGCGGACAGATGCCGCGCTGCGCATTGAAACGGAAACCACGTCCGAGCGGCTGCGCGAGGCGCTCAACCGCACCGGCGTGCAATACGCGAAGCTCGAAGTGACGGGGCCCACCGAGTTTGTCGCCGAGGGCATCCAGAACGACCAGGCCTTCCGGCAGGCGGCCGTCGAGGTGGACACCGTGTTCAGCCGGTCTCCGGGTGCCGGCCGCTACACCTACACGATGCGGCCGAATATTGCGGCCCAGCTTCGCGAGGAAACGGTCACACAGGCGCTGCAGACCATCGAGCGCCGCGTCAACGAGCTGGGAGTGGCGGAGCCGATCGTCGCCCGGCAGGGCGCAGCCGACCAGATTCTCGTGCAACTGCCCGGAGTCACCGACGTGCAGCGCGCCAAGGAGATCATCCGCTCCACGGCGCTTCTCGAGTTGAAACTGGTGGAGCAGGGGCCATTCCCGAGCCAGGAGGCCGCCATGCAGGCGGTCAACAACAACCTGCCGCCGGACATGGTAGTTGTCTCAGGCTCAGAGGATGTGGCCGCCACGGGGGGGGGAACCCCGAGCACCCTGTATTACATCGTGCGGCGCGTGGCACCCGTCACCGGACGCGACCTCCGGAATTCGCGGCCGACGCTCGACGAGAACAACCTTCCGGCCGTCAGCTTCACGCTCAACCAGGACGGCGCGCGGCGGTTCGGCCAGTTCACGGAGCAGAACGTCGGCCGCAACCTCGCGATCGTGCTCGATAACCGGGTCTTCTCGGCGCCGACCATCCAGTCGCGCATTGCGGACGAGGGGCGTATCACCGGGAGCTTCACCCAGCAGGAGGCGCAGGACCTCTCGCTCGTCCTTCGGACCGGCGCCCTGCCGGCGCCGATGGACTTCCTCGAAGAGCGCACTGTCGGGCCGACGCTCGGGGCGGAATCGATTCGGGCGGGCGTGACGGCTTCCATCGGGGGCCTCACCCTCGTCGTGATCTTCATGCTGTTCTACTACAAGCTGACCGGCCTGAACGCGGTCGTCTCCATCCTCGTGAACCTGTTCATCCTGCTCGGCATGATGGCGTATCTCGGTGCGACCATGACGCTGCCCGGCATTGCCGGCTTCATTCTGACGATCGGCATGGGCGTTGATTCGAACGTCCTGATCTTCGAGCGCATCAAGGAGGAGCTGGCCACGGCCAAAGGCGTACGCGCTGCGGTGAACGCCGGCTTCGACCGCGTTTGGTGGACGATCGTCGACACGCACGTGGCGTCGCTCATCGCGGCCATGTTCCTCTTCCAGTTCGGCACGGGGCCGATCCGGGGCTTTGCGACCACGCTGACGATCGGCCTGCTGTCGAACGTCTTCACGGCGGTGTTCGTGTCGCGGACGATATTCGAGCTGGTGCTGTCGCGCCGCCAGGCGCAAGCACTCAGCATCTAGATCACTATGCGGATGTTCACGGGTACGAATCACAACTTCACGCGCTGGCGCTGGCACGCCCTCGCGCTGTCGCTCGTCGTCATCGCCGCCGGGGTGGCGGTGATCGTTTCGCGCGGCGGCCTGCCGCTGGGCATCGACTTCTCTGGCGGCACCATCGTCGTCGTCAAGTTCGACCAGGACGTCACCGAAGACCAGGTCCGCCGCGCGGTCGACCCGATTCCGGGCGAGGAGGTCGTGCAGCAGTACGGTGATCCCGCGGAGCGGGAGTGGTTGATCCGCCTCGCGCAGACGGACGCGATAGAGCAGGGCGCCAGTCTCGAGCAGGGCGCGCAGCAGGTTCTCGATGCCTTGCGCAACGCCGGCCTGCCCACGTACGAGATCCTGAGCCGGGAAATCGTCGGGCCGGTCATCGGCGCCGACCTGCAGCGCCGCGGTATCTACGCCACGCTGGCCTCGATTCTCGCCATCACCGTCTACATCGCGTTCCGGTTCCGGTTTTCGTTCGCGCTGGGGGCCATTACCGCCACGTTCCACGACCTCGTGGTCACCGTGGCGTTCCTCGTCTTTTTCGGGTACGACCTGTCGCTGAACATCGTCGCCGCGCTCCTGACGATCACCGGCTACTCGGTGAACGACACGATTGTGATCTTCGACCGTGTCCGCGAGAACCTGCGGTCCATGCGACGCGATTCGCTCGACCACGTGGTGAACGTCAGCGTCAATCAGACCCTGGCGCGCACCGTCATCACCGCGGGCACGACGTTCGTCTCGGTGCTGGCGCTCTATCTGTTTGGGGGCGAAGTGCTCCGTGGTTTTGCCTTCACGATGCTCGTCGGCATCGTCAGCGGCACCTATTCGACGGTGTTCATCGCCTCGGCGATTGCGATCATTCTGAGCCAGCGCCGGCGGCCGGCGGCCGCATCCGCTTCGGTCGAGGGGCGGCCTGACGCGACGACGCGCCCGGCGCGCAAAGCGCGCGGCGCCAGAGCCTCGTAAGAACCCGATCGTTGACCTATTTCATCGCCGCGCTGCTCGGGGCGATCCAGGGCCTGACGGAGTTTCTGCCCGTTTCGTCGACCGCGCACCTGCTGATTGCGGGGCGGTTGCTCGGCTACGAGGATCCCGCGTTCACGGTGATGATCCAGCTCGGATCGATGCTGGCCATCATGTGGGTGTATCGCGTGAAGATTGCGACGGTCGTACGCGGTCTGCCCTCGGATCGGGACGCCCGGCGGTTCGCGCTGATGCTCCTGGTGGCGGTCGGGCCGGCGCTGGGGGCCGGGGCGTTGCTTGGCGACTACGTGCAGGTGGTGCTGTATGAGAGCGGTCGCGTGATCGCCGGCGCGTTTATCGCCGGCGGCGTGGTGATGCTGCTGGTCGAACGGTTCCGGCCGGCTCCGGTCGTGCTGGAAGCGGAACGGACGCCCGTCTCGCGGGCCTTCGGGGTTGGCCTGTGCCAGATGCTGTCGCTGGTCCCCGGCGTCTCCCGATCGGGCGCGACCATCGTCGGCGGCATGCTGATGCGGCTCGACCGGCCGGCGGCGGCGGAATTCTCGTTCTTTCTCGCCATGCCGACCATGGTCGCCGCATTCGTCTACGAGCTCATGCAGGTGCGGGCCTATCTGGGGGCCGAGCGAGCGGCGGAGATCGCGATCGGGTTCGTGACGGCCTTCATTGCCTCGGCGGTCGTGGTGAAGCCGTTCCTGTTCTGCGTGCGACGTTCAGGTTTTGCGCCATTCGCGTGGTACCGCATCGCTTTCGGAGCGGGCCTGCTGGCGTTGTTTCCCGCGGGATAGCGCTCTGATGCAGTGGCTGCGGCGCAGCTTCATCGCCGGGTTCTTCGTCACCGTCCCGCTGGTGATTAGCGTCGCGGCACTGGTGTGGGTCTTCGGTATCATCGACGGTTTGTCAGCGCCGCTACTGGGCCGGGGGGTGCCAGGGCTTGGCATCCTGATCACCGCGCTCGTCGTCCTCGCGGTCGGTGCGCTGGCGACCAACGTCATCGGGCGGCGCATCGTGGCCCGCGGCGAGGACTGGCTGATGCACGTGCCGATCTTCAGGACCGTTTACGCTCCCGTCAAGCAGCTCGTCGTGGCGTTCTCGCCTGACAACGAGTACGGATTCAAGCGTGTCGTCATGGTCGAGGATCCCCGTCGTGGCATGGTGATGGGGTTCCTCACCAAGGAGTTCACGGTGGATCGGGGAAAAGGGATGGAGTCGCTGGTGGCGGTGTACGTGCCCACGAACCACCTGTACCTCGGTGACGTGGTGTTTTTTCCGCGGGCGAGCGTGTTTTTTCCCGACGTCACGGTCGAGGAAGGTATTCGCATTTTTCTCACGGGGGGGATGTCGCTGCCCGATCGCGTCCGCGACAAGAGCGGCGATGACACCGTGGGCGGCGTTCGTGTGTAGTCGGACGAAAGGAGCATCAGTGACGTTGAGGGGATGGATGAGGATCGCGGTGGCCTGCGCCGCGCTAGTGGTCACGGTGGCGCCCCCGGCGCTTGGGCAGCAGCCCGACCTGGCCGCGCCCGAGGCGCAGACGGAGCCGGCCGAACGGGGGCCAGGCGGCGAAGCCAGCCTCGTGCTGCCGGCCCTGGATTCGGTCGATGTCGGCGGCTACAACGGGCGGACGCTTCTGATGGTTGGCCTCGGCGTCTCGCTGCTGGGCATGATCTTCGGTCTCGTCATCCTGATGCAGCTGAAGAACCTGCCGGTCCACCGATCGATGCGCGAGATCTCCGAGCTGATCTGGGAGACGTGCAAGACGTACCTCATCCAGCAGGGCAAGTTCCTGGCGCTCCTGGAAATCTTCATCGCCGTGATCATCGTCCTGTACTTCGGGGTGCTGTCAAGGATGGACACGATGCGAGTGGTCATCATCCTGCTGTTCAGCGTCGTCGGCATTCTCGGCAGCTACGGCGTGGCCTGGTTTGGCATCCGCGTGAACACGTATGCGAACTCCCGCACGGCCTTCGCCAGCCTCAAGGGCCTGCCGTATCCCGTGTACGCCATTCCAATCAAGGCGGGCATGAGCGTCGGTATGCTGCTCATCAGCGTCGAGCTGTTGATCATGTTGTTCATCCTGCTGTTTATTCCCGGCGACTACGCGGGCCCCTGCTTCATCGGCTTTGCGATAGGGGAATCGCTGGGCGCGTCGGCGCTGCGGATCGCGGGCGGCATCTTCACGAAGATCGCCGACATCGGTGCCGACCTGATGAAAATCGTCTTCAACATCAAGGAAGACGATGCGCGGAACCCGGGCGTGATTGCGGACTGCACGGGCGACAACGCCGGCGACTCGGTCGGCCCCAGCGCCGACGGATTCGAGACCTACGGCGTCACGGGCGTCGCGCTCATTACCTTTATCAGCCTGGCGGTGCCGGAAGCGGCGACCCAGGTCCGGCTGCTCGTCTGGATCTTCGTCATGCGCATCATGATGATCGTCGCCAGCGGCGGCTCCTATCTCCTCAACAAGGCGATCGCGAGGGCGCGGTACGCCACCGCGACCCGCATGAATTTCGAGGCGCCGCTGACCCAGCTCGTCTGGCTTACCTCGATCGTGTCGGTCGTGGCGACCTACGTTGTCTCCAGCGTCTTGATTTCGGATCTCGGCGACGGAACGCTCTGGTGGAAGCTGTCCACCATCATCACGTGCGGGACGCTGGCGGGTGCCATCATTCCGGAGATCGTGAAGATCTTCACGTCGGTGGAGTCGGGCCACGTCAGGGAGGTGGTGACCTCCTCGCGCGAGGGCGGCGCGTCGTTGAACATCCTGTCGGGGCTGGTCGCCGGGAACTTCAGCGCGTACTGGATGGGTCTCAGCATCGTGTCGCTGATGTCGATTGCCTATCTCGTCAGCGCCTTGAGCACGTCCATGTCAGGGCTCATGCTGGCGCCCGCGGTATTTGCGTTCGGCCTCGTCGCGTTCGGCTTCCTCGGCATGGGGCCGGTGACGATTGCGGTCGATTCCTACGGCCCCGTCACCGACAACGCCCAGTCCGTCTACGAGTTGTCGATGATCGAGGCGGTCCCGGGCATCCAGCAGGAGCTGAAGCGGGACTTCAACCTGGACGCAAGGTTCGAGAGGTCGAAGGCGCTGCTCGAGGAGAACGACGGCGCCGGCAACACCTTCAAGGCGACCGCGAAGCCGGTGCTCATCGGCACGGCGGTCGTCGGAGCGACGACGATGATCTTTTCGATCATCGTGCTGCTGACGGAGGGGCTGACCCAAAACCTCGACAAGTTGTCGCTGCTCCACGCGCCGTTTCTGCTCGGCCTTGTGACCGGCGGGGCCGTCATCTACTGGTTCACCGGCGCGTCGATGCAGGCGGTCACCACGGGCGCGTACAGGGCCGTCGAGTTCATCAAGGCGAATATCCGCCTCGAGGGCGTCGAGAAGGCGTCGGTCGCCGACAGCAAGAAGGTCGTCGAGATCTGCACCCAGTACGCGCAGAAGGGGATGTTCAACATCTTCCTGACCGTCTTCTTCTCCACCCTGGCGTTCGCGTTTGTCGAGCCGTACTTCTTCATCGGGTACCTCATCTCCATTGCGCTCTTCGGGCTGTACCAAGCGGTGTTCATGGCAAACGCCGGAGGCGCGTGGGACAATGCCAAGAAGATCGTCGAGACGCAACTGAATATGAAGAACACGCCGCTGCACGCGGCGACCGTGGTGGGCGACACGGTCGGCGATCCGTTCAAGGACACCTCGTCGGTCGCCCTGAACCCCGTCATCAAGTTCACGACCTTGTTTGGCCTGCTGGCCGTTGAGCTCGCGGTCTCGTTGACGGCGGACGTGGGAAGCGGCGTCAGCCATGCCCTGGCGGCGGTTTTCCTGACGCTGGCCATGGTTTTCGTCTACCGGTCGTTTTACGGGATGCGGATCGGGTCGGCCCATTGAGGCGGGGTGGGAGCCCCTCACAGCCGGGCCGGTCCTGGCGGGCGGTTTTTTTGCTGTTGCGCTCCGGCGAAACCGGTATAGAATGCCCGGTCTGCTCGCTCGGAGCTCCAGGGAGCACATTCGAA
Organism: Acidobacteriota bacterium; assembly: GCA_016190945.1. GTDB lineage: Bacteria > Acidobacteriota > Vicinamibacteria > Vicinamibacterales > UBA2999 > JACPPO01. Next base: position 8,479 of record JACPPO010000073.1, read on the forward strand.
AACGCGGTGTCTAAGCTCTCGTCGGCTGATGCCGTTTTCTGCGGTCCGCCGGCTCGTTGACACGCTTTTCTTGAGCCAGCTATAATCGGCCGTTCGGCCGGCTGGGAACGGACGTCCGCAGGAGGGTAGGACTGGTGCCACGCGAAGATAGGTTGTTCGGCGACGTCATCAATCCGTCGATCTCGGTCGGGACCAAGCAGTGGTACACGATCCCCCTCTCGATTCTTATGCACTCGGTGGTGATCTTGGCCTTTGTGATCATTCCGCTGATGGCGGCCGATATCCTGCCCGTGCCACCGTCGATGATGGCGTTCGTCGCCGCGCCGCCGCCCCCCCCCCCGCCGCCTCCGCCGCC
>JACPPO010000074.1 GCA_016190945.1 Acidobacteriota bacterium
GTCGGCGACCGAGATGGTGATCTCGCCGACGACGACGGCACCTTTGTTGAGCACTCGGTCGAGCACTTCGCACAGCGAAGCGCGATCGGCGGCGCTGAGGACTCGCGGAGGACCGACTGATCGTAGGGTCACGTCTCGCACTCCGTCGGCCCCCGCGCACCTCGCTCGCCAGGCCCTTCCACTGCGGGCGACCGATTCTCAAACAGATCGGCTCTCCCGGATCGCATCCAGCCGATCGAGAAGCTCGCGTTCTCGAGCGTCGAAATCGGCCTCGGCGATCTGCTTCGCCTCCAGCATCAGGTAGAGCTGCCGCAGCTCCTCGGTGATGGCATCCGCCTCGTGGGCCATTTCCTCTCGCGCTGCATCGTGAACCTTCTCCACGACCCACAGGAGCCCACTGAGCGGTGCGAGCAGCAGATCATCAACGAGCAGCACGGCCGTTTCTCCTCCGGCGCCAATTCGCGTTCATACAAGAGCCTGGGCTGGTGCCCGCCCGGGCTTGAAGTCCAGGGCCATGTCGACAAAATTGTGGGGCGGCCACGGGCCGTTGTAGTCGAACGCGTACCTGTTGTCGAAGAGCTGAGCGGCCTCGAACACGGCAGCCTCGAACTCCTCCTGCCGCTCGCGCTTCACAAGACAGGCCAGCTTGACCACCTCTCGCTCGTTGCGCGGCGTGTTGCGTTTGATCTCGACGCAGTGAGACGCGAGGATCTCTTCCACCCGCTCCGCGTGTGTCTCCCGATCCTCGCTGAGCAGGCGGTCGAACAGGCGCCCCACTTCAATCTTGTCGTCCTGCGACGGCTCGCGGTATCCGGTCAAGAACCGGTCGCGTGCGGTACGCAGTTCGGGATGAGTATCGACGAAATATTCGAAGATGTTGGGCACGTCCCACGTGACTCTCAGCCCCATCTCCACGCAACGTGTGACCTGCCGCAGGGTGTCCAACACGGCCTTGTGGTTGCGGGAGAGGATCTGGCAAAGCGCCTTCCGCCCGTCCGCCACGGTGCCGAACGCGACGGGCAGGACGGCGTCAGTCTCCGCCATCAGGCGCTTCAGCACTGCATGATGGGCGGCCAGGTGACGGCGTTCCGGCCGCAGCTTCTCGGGGACGCCACTGACCACCGCGGAGACGCGGTCGCTCGTCACCGAGTACACCGTGTCACCCTCGAGGCCAATCGGACCGAGGATCGTGCCCTCGAGCCCCGAAACGATCGCGTACAGATACAGCTTCTCGTCGGGCAGCGGTTGCTTGGGCATTTCTCAGTACCGTTGCAC
>JACPPO010000075.1 GCA_016190945.1 Acidobacteriota bacterium
GCTCGAAGACGACTCGTGCGCCCTCCGCGCGCGCGAGCGCGGCGGTCCCATCCGTTGAATTGTTGTCGCAGACGATCAACTCCGACGACCACCGGACGTCGTCGAAGGCCGTCATCGCCTGGCGGATGCTGCGCAGCGACGTGGCGATGCCCTGCTCCTCGTTGAAAGCCGGAACGATCACCGAAATCTTCATTCGAACGAACGTCGGTCGCGCGCGCCTGAGGCGACAAACAGCGACAGCATGAAGCTGACCACCGTGACAACGAGCGCCCCCAGGAAGGCGGCACCGAAGCCCCCGACATGAAACCCCAATCCAAGCGCGTCCGAAATCGCGCTCGTCAGCCACAGCATCAACCCGTTCAGCACGAACGTGAAGAGCCCAAGGGTGACGATTAGTAACGGCAGCGTCAGCAGGGCAAGAACCGGCCGCACCGACGCGTTCAGCACCCCGAATACCAAGGCCACGACCAAGAGCAGGCGCCAGTCGCCGTCGAACGCTATGCCTGGCACGAGGCGTGTGGCCGCCCACAACGCGGCGGCATTGATCAACCAGCGCCAGACAATCTGCATCCCTTGAGCGCCTTTCCACCGGACGATAGTCAACCACAGGTGCAGCGTCGCGTAGGTATCGCGCCACGCTTCCAGCGGAAGACTCGGCCAGACCTCAGACTGCCCGCTCATTGGGCCTCGATCGGCGCAAGGCAACGGGCCACAAGCCCGACAACGACCTCCCTCAACGCTAATCGACGTGTCATGTCACTAGAGCGATGGTAACCCGTTAGTATTAGTCCCAGACCGATGCCCAGCCTGATTGAAGCGATTACCGTCAAGCGCAGGATGTTCCTTGAATACGAAGGCGCGCCGTATCACTGCCTCGACGTCGAGGTGTCGAAGCCGACCGCGCGCGGCGGCCAGACGCTGGTCCGCATCAAGATGCGGAACCTGCTCACCCGCGCCGTCTTCGACAAGACGTTCAAGGCGGGCGACAAGTTCCGGGAGCCCGATCTCGTCGTGATATCGGCGTCGTATCTATACGCCGACGGGGACGGCTGCCACTTCATGGACCAGAAGACGTTTGAGACCTTGACCTTGCGGCCCGACATGCTGGGCGACCATCGGCTGCTGCTTGCCGACAACGTGGTCGTTCAGATCCAGAAGTTCAACGGCGCCCCGATCGGCGTGCAGTTGCCGACGGTGGTGGAGTTGACCGTAACGCGCACCGAGCCGGGCGTCCGCGGCGATACGGCGAGCGGCGGCGTGACCAAGTCCGCCACGCTGGAGACAGGACTGGAGATTCGTGTGCCGCTGTTCGTCAAGGAAAAGGAGAAGGTCAAAGTCCACACTGAAACCAGGGACTTCGCCGGACGGGCCTGACCGGTTCCCTACTTCCAGAGATCTTTCACCCACGGAACGGCGCGCCGCAGGCCTTCGACATATCTGCTGGTCTCGTAATGAGTGATGCCGGTCAGGACGACGATCTCCGCGTTCTTTCCAAGCTGTTTGAGCTCCTCGATTTGTCTTTGGGCGGGCCCAATCGGGACACGTTCATCATCCTGGGAATGCACCGCAAACACCGGCACGCGCCACGCTGACGCCGACCCCGTCGGGCGCCCGGCCACCGGAATCGCCGCGCTGAATCGCTCCGGAAACTTGTTCGCCCAGTGCCACGTGCCCGCGCCTCCCATGCTGAAGCCGGTGACGATGACCTTCCGCGGATCGACGCTGTACGTCTTCAGCACGGCATCGAGCAGCGTGTGCACGGCGTGTTCGTTCTGTCGACCGCTCCATCCACCATCGATTGAATCGGGCGCCACGACGATCGCGCCGAGATCGGCAAGCGCCGGCCGGATCAGCAAATCGAGGACAGCCCGTCCAGCCCCCACTGGATTGCCACCGAAGTGGAGCGCCAGCACCAGCGGTACTCGCGCGGCTGGCGAGTAGCCTGGCGGAATCGAGATTGCATACCGGATCGCCTCGCCGCCGTCACGGGAGAGCGTCTGGTTGTGAACACCGGGAGGGAGCACGGGCACCGTCGTCGCCGCCTCTCCTGCCGCGCGCGCGACAGCGGGACTGGTTGATTGAGCGAACCCCAGTGTCGTGAGCCACAGCGCGAGCCACATAGCGGACAGCATCGGTTTCCTCCTGCGTGCTTATAGCCGCGTGTCAGAACACCCGCGGTATTCTATCGCGGTGGTGCCGCGTTCGCGATAGCATGTTTTGATGATGCGCAAGCTAGTCGTCGCGGTGCTCTCCCTCACGGCCTGGGGCGGCTCGGCACACGATGCTGCGAGGGGGCGGCAAGGCGGCGTCGATCCGCGTCCACCGAATGCCGCCGGCCAGAGGCCTCGCTTTCCTGAACAAACCGACGCACCCGAGCACAGGATCAACGTGACCTTCGACGTCATCACCGTCGCCGACGGCCTGCAGAACCCCTGGGGCATCGAGTTCCTGCCCGGTGGTCGCATGCTCGTCACCGAGAAGCCCGGCCGGCTGCGGGTCGTGAGCGCGGATGGCACGCTCTCCGCGCCGGTGACCGGCCTGCCCGACGTTGACGCGCGCAACCAGGGCGGCCTGCTCGACGTGACGCTCGATCCTGATTTCGCGTCCAACCAGTTGATTTATTGGAGCTATGCCGAGCCGAAAGGCGGTGGCGCGAACAACACGGCCGTGGCGCGCGGCCGGTTCGTGGATGGCGCGCCGCCGCGTCTGGAGGACGTGCAGGTCATCTTCCACCAGGTGCCGTCGCTTGATTCGGCGCAGCACTTCGGCTGCCGGCTCGTGTGGGCGCGCGACGGCACGCTGTTCCTCACGATGGGCGATCGCTCGATCACCGAGGGGCGCATGCAGGCGCAAAGGATGGACGGCCTGCTGGGAAAGATCGCGCGCATCAACGCGGACGGCACGATCCCGAAGGACAACCCGTTTGTCGGGAAAGAAGGCGTGCGGCCGGAGATCTGGTCGATAGGCCATCGCAACATCCAGTCGGCGGTCCTGCATCCGGCGACCGGGGAGCTCTGGGAAGTCGAGCACGGGACGCGAGGCGGCGATGAGCTCAACATCGCGCGTAAGGGGAAGGATTACGGCTGGCCGACGATCGCCTACGGCATCGAGTACCGGGGCGCGCCGATTACCGGCGGCATCACGCAGCAGGTGGGCATGGAGCAGCCGATCTACTACTGGGATCCCGTGATCGCGCCGAGCGGCATGACCTTCTACACTGGCAACCTGTTCCCCGCATGGAAAGGGAGCCTGTTCATCGGCGGGCTCGTCAGCAGACATCTGGTGCGGCTGACGATCGACGGCGAGAAGGTCACCGGAGAGGAGCGGCTCCTGCGGGAGCTCGGCGAGCGCATCCGCGAGGTCAAGCAGGGACCTGACGGTGCGCTCTATCTGCTGACCGACAACCCGAAAGGGCGGGTCCTGAAACTCGTTCCAAGGAAGTGACGTACACGGAAAAGGCGGGCCGGCCGCCTCCGCCCTTCCGGGCCTCGGCGTCCAAGCACGTCCGCCTTTCCCTGCCCAGTCAACGACCGAGCGACCTCGCAACCCAGGGTTAGCTTGTCGCGCGCACGTACTTGTTGAACCAGGCGATCGTCCGCTTCCACGCCTGTTCCGCCGCCGCCTTGTTGAACCGCTCCGGCGTGGCGTCGTTGTTAAAGCCGTGGACCGCGTCGGGATAAACGTACCCTTCGTGCCGCACGGCTGCCGCGGTCATGGCCTTGTCGTACTCGGGCCACGCCGTCACCAGCCGCGTGTCTTCGCCGCCATGGTGCACGAGCACCGCGGCCTTGATCTTCGGCACGTCCGCCGCCGGCGGCGCGCCGCCGTAGTACGGCACCGCGGCAGCCAGGTCGGCACCCATCCGCACGGCCAGCTGGTTCGAGATGCCTCCGCCGAAGCAGAAGCCGGTGACGCCCAGGCGGCCGGTGCTGTCGGCCCGGTCCTTCAGCCAGAGGGCCGCGGCATAGAGGTCCTCGCCCATCTTGGCGCGATCGACCTTGCCGAACATCTCTCCACCCTTGGCGTCGTCGCCGGGATAGCCGCCGACTGAAGTGAGGCCGTCGGGTGCGAACGCCATGAAGTTCTCGAGCGCGATGCGGCGGGCGACGTCCTCGATGTGCGGGTTGAGACCGCGGTTCTCGTGGATGACCAGGATCGCGGGCAGACGCTGGGTGCCGGCTGCGGCCGGACGCACGAGCAGCCCGGTGATCTTGCCGGTGCCGTTCGGCGACGGTACCGTGGCGCGTTCGGTCTTGATGCGGGCGTCGGTCGGCGACACCTGCTGGGCCGCCGCGTAGTTCGGCATCAGCCGGTCGACGATGGCCGCGGCGGCCGCGCTGGAGACCGCGACTTTCTTCACGCGGTCGAGGAACGAACGACGGTCGATCTCCCCGTGAATGTAAAGGTTGTAGGCGTCGATCGCCTCCCGGGGCAGCGTCTGTTTCGTCGGCTCCATAGCGGTTGCTCCTGTTCAGAATGTCGTTCGGATCGAGGCGAACTCGCGGAGGATATCACGGGAGGGGAACGGGCGCGCGGAGGTTCGGTTTCAGACCTTCAAACTCCTGTCCGACTTTCCTGATCTCCATTCGACGGCGCAGGCATGCCGGCCATCCGCCTCCCGGCTCCACCCGCCGGAAATCTTGCTCCGCTCGTGTCCTATCGCTGCCACCGCGAGTATTGCCCTTTTCCGACGCCTGCCATCGCGGCATACACCGACATGGCTGATCCGGAGGTCGCGGATCGCGCGGTACGAACTCGCGGCGCCGAATCGCTCCGCTCGATTTCAGTACGCAGAGCGGACCCTTCAGGTCGGGGCTGAGATCTGTCGGCGGGCTCCGCAGGTCGGCCGGCTGGCCGGCACGCCCGCGACGTCCTGTGCTGCGAATGATATTTTTGCTCAGTGCTTGCCCAATGACGCGTCAGCGACAGACTGGATATCGGGCGTGTATCTCGTCACCCCAAATCGGAAAAGATGGTAGTTCAACGTCCTTTGGTATCGACTGAAGCAAATTATTCCAATGATCGATGCATCGGACGCGGTGTTCCGAGAGTACCGTCTCTTTTCGTTGTTCCGCTGACAACTCACAGTTCGATTGCACGATATCAGCAAGTGTGGTCGCACGATCGCGCCTTCTTTTCGGGAACGGATCGAAGGGCAATTCACGGAGGCTAGCTACAACAAAGAACCGCTCCCGCGTGTGAGGAAATCCCAGATGGTGTGGTGACACCAGGCCATGCCCACCGCTGCGAACATGCTCCGTTCCGCGCACGTTGTACCCGACCTCTTCGAGACTCTCCCTAACAACGGTCCACGTGCGGCCATCGTCATGCCGCTCGAAGTTGCCGACATTCTCGAGAATGACGTACCGCGGCTGGCGGCGCTTGATGATAGCGACGATCTCGTGGAACAGAGTGCCCCGTGTTTTGTCTTTCAGTCCCTTCTGGTCACCGGACTTCGAAAACGGTTGGCAGGGAAAACCCGCGCAGAGGATCTCGTGCTCAGGCACCTTGTCGGCGCATGATCGGATGTCGCCATGTAGCCGGCGCTTAATCGCAGGAAAATTCTTTCGGTAGAGTTTGCGAAGTTCGTCGTCAGTCTCCGATGCGAAGACGCAGTCGTGCCCGACGGCTTCTAGGGCCAGGTGAAAACCGCCAAGACCGGCGAACAGATCGACAAACCGCAGGGCAACAACTCCTCAGGATCGACGACGCCGAAAGGAGTGTTCGCAATGGCGTTCGCCGATCCAGCCTACGCGGCAGAGCACCCCCAAAAGGCAACAGCCCGTTATTCGCGATTTGCCGATTCTGATTTGGCGAACTGGTGAAACGCTTGACGTCCGGCGGACAGGCACCATGATCATCTCCATGACCGCCAGTTGTCGGCAGCGTCGAGAGTGTCGAGGACCCGGTCCGTTAGTGCGTCTTCGCCGCGCAGAGTAATGAGATATTGAAGTTGGGCTTCGATGCCTCGATCCGTAATCGCTGAAGCTTCACCACACTTGGTGTCCACGACTAGCTCATGAAGTTCGTCCGAGAGAGCCACGCGCTCGTCCTCCGTTAGCGCCTCGGTTTCGACAAAAGCGACGATCAAGCCGGAAGTTTTTTCACGCTTCACGAGTCTCATAACGACTCCTGACAGATCGAAAGTTCATTTCGTAGTCAGAGTACTCGGTGTCCCGCATGAAAGTGCAAGGGCCGGCTGAAGCCAGCCCCGCAATCCTTGCGGGCTACATCCTGTTGCCTGGGACAGCCCTGACCCCTGTCCCCTTCTACCGGTGCCTTGCAGACGACACGTCAAGGGCGCCCTCCTACACCTAACCCCCCGCGATCACTTCTGTTGCCATCAGAGGCGACGGGTAGTGATGCCATGTGCGGAGAAAAAGCCGTTCTTCAAGGTGACGTTATGGCGTTTTCGGAGCCACATGGCGGCGCTGCCCTGGCGTCCGTTTTGCCAGCACAGGTAAACTCCGTGTTTACGCGCAGCCGCTACCAAGGAGCGGCGTTAAGCCGCTCCGGAGATGCAGTGCCGCAGGGGACGACAAGCGGGTCTCACTACGCACACCCGCTTGTCGTGCCGCAGTTGGTGCACTTGTAGCACGAGCCGGTGCGGATCATCAGCGAGCCGCACGTCGAGCAGGGGGGCGCATCCTCCTGGTTCTGGATCGCGGCGTATTCGGAGGTTCTCGGCGCGGCCTTCGGTTCCACGGGAGCTTGACCGCCGCCGGCGCCGGAGACCCGAACCCCGGCGGCCGATTCCTGATCTCCGTTCGCCGGTTCCTCGCGCAGGTTCACGCCCGCGCGGTACTGCGCCTCGGGCGACAGGAACTTCGTTGCCATCCACCGGAAGATGTAGTCGACGATCGACTTCGCGAACCGCACCTCGGGGTTCTTCGTCATCCCCGACGGCTCGAAGCGCGCGTGGCTGAATTTGTCGACCAGCACCTGCAGCGGCACGCCGTACTGCAGGGCGTAGGAGATGGCCTGCGCGAACGCATCCGCAAAGCCCGAGATCGTCGAGCCCTCCTTCGCCATCGTCAGGAAGATCTCGCCAGGTGTGCCGTCGTCAAAGAGGCCGACGGTGATGTAGCCCTCGTGGCTCGCGATGTCGAACTTGTGCGTGATCGAGTGCCGCTCATCCGGGAGCTTGCGCCGCGTCGGCCGCTCGACGATCTTCACGACCTCCCTGATGACCTCGGTCGGGCTGACGCCACCGCCGAGCCTCGTGTCGGCCACGCCGGCCCTCGACGTATTGAGCGGCTGCGTGCGCTTGCTGCCGTCGCGATAGATGGAGATCGCCTTGGCGCCGAGGCGCCATGACTCGAGGTAGGCCTTCTCGATCTCCTCCACCGTCGCCTCGCGCGGGACATTCACGGTCTTGCTGATGGCACCCGAGATGAACGGCTGCGTGGCGCCCATCATCCGGATGTGGCCCATGTAGTGAATCGACCGCTCCCCCGTCGAGGGCTTGAACGCGCAGTCGAACACAGGCAGGTGCTCCTCCTTGAGAGACGGCGCGCCCTCGATCGTCTCGTGCTGGTCGATGTAGTGGATGATCGCCTCGATCTCGGGCTGGGTGTAGCCGAGCTTGGCGAGCGCCATCGGTACGGTGCCGTTGACGATCTTCATCAGCCCGCCGCCGACAAGCTTCTTGTACTTGACGAGCGCGATGTCCGGCTCGACACCCGTCGTGTCGCAGTCCATCATGAAGCCGATGGTGCCGGTCGGCGCAAGCACGGTGGCCTGCGCGTTGCGGTAGCCGAAGTCCTCGCCCAGCTCCACCGCCTCGTCCCACGCCTGCTTCGCGGACGCATAGAGATCGGCGGGCACGAACTTCGGGTTGATCTCGCTCACCGCATCGCGATGCTTGCGCATCACGCGCAGGAACGGCTCGCGGTTGTTCTTGTAGCCACCAAACGGCCCGCCGCAATCGCGCGCGATGCGCGCCGATTGCGCGTACGCCTCGCCGGTCATCACCGCGGTGATCGCCGCCGCGTACGCCCGCCCCTCGTCGCTGTCGTACGGCAGCCCGCGCGACATCAGGAGGGCGCCGAGATTCGCATACCCGAGACCCAGCGGCCGGTACTCGTGGCTGTTCTTCTCGATGGCCTTGGTCGGGTAGCTCGAGTTGGGGACGATGATCTCCTGCGCCGTGATGAGGATGCGGCAGGCCGCCTTGAACGCGGCGACGTCGAGCTCGCCATCGTCCTTCACGAACGTCATCAGGTTGATCGACGCCAGGTTGCACGCCGAGTCGTCCAGGAACATGTACTCCGAGCAGGGATTGCTCGCGTTGATCCGGCCGGTCTCGGGACACGTGTGCCAGTCGTTGACGGTGGTGTCGAACTGCATGCCGGGGTCGCCGCACACCCAGGTCCCCTCCGCGATCATCCGCATGAGATCGCGCGCCTTGTAGGTGTCCATGACCTCGCCGGTGGTGACCGCCTTCGTCTGCCACTCGCCGTCATCCAGCACGGCGCGCACGAAGTCGTCTGTGACACGCACGCTGTTGTTGGAGTTCTGGAAGAAGATCGACCCGTACGCCACGCCCGTGAACGAGCCGTCGTAGCCGGCGTCGATCAGCGCCCAGGCTTTCTTCTCCTCCTCCACCTTGCAGTTGATGAAGTCGACGATGTCCGGATGGTCGGCGTTGAGGATGACCATCTTCGCCGCGCGGCGCGTCTTGCCGCCCGACTTGATCACGCCGGCAAACGCGTCGTAGCCCTTCATGAACGACACGGGCCCGCTGGCGGTGCCGCCGCCGGCCAGGTGCTCCTTCGACGAGCGGATGGCCGACAGGTTGCTGCCCGTGCCGGAGCCGAACTTGAA
>JACPPO010000072.1 GCA_016190945.1 Acidobacteriota bacterium
ACGCCCTCACCGGACGGCGGCGCCAGTTGCTGGAATCCGGCACCAGGGCCGATTGGCGCCGACAGGTACCGGGCCGTGAACTCGGCGTCGCCCAACCGCGCCTGCTGCTCGGAGACCCAATACTCGTAGTTGCCCGCCGTCCGGCTCCTCAGTACCTCCCGTGTAAACGTACCGGTCGGGTGCGGGTCGTTGCGCACGTGCTCGGGTACCGAGGCGTCGACCACGAGGTGCATGATCTGACCCAGAGCGCGGAAGAGATCGGCCGCGTACACCTCGCGCTGCCGGGCGTCGGCCGTCGTGAGCACGAGATACTGGAGCCGCCGAGCGTCGCGCCACGCCCATGTGCCGCCGATCGCGCTGCCGTCGTCGGTCGATTGGTTGTCCGCTTGCATCCAGCGCACCGCGGACGTGTACTGGTGGGGAGCAAGGTGGAAGGGGTAACGCGTCAGAAGGCCGGCATCGGACCACGGCAACAGGGGGTTATGAAAGTGGCGGTAGAAGCGGGCCTTGGGCGAGAACGGCGAGCCATCGTCCTCACGCTCGGCGCCCTCCGCCAGCCACTGCTCGGAAGTCCACATATGGGTGTTCGTACGCAGCAGCGTTTCCCGGCCGTTCGCGAGGCCAAGAAAGTCGCGGAGGTATCGGTCGAACGTAGTCGAGTAATCGTCAAGAGTGTCCTTCCCAGTAGCCGCAACGTTAATAAGCTGGTGGGTCGAAGGATTCAATGCGTCGACTGACGTTGACATCGCGACTACTGCGACGCAGAGTGCACGCGCCCAATTCCGAGTGGTCATGGTTAGTCCCTCGTCAACTCGTTGCATCGAAGTTCCAATCGTTCGCGCGCTATCGCGGCGGTGAACGTTGGGCTCCTTCCTGCGGTCTCAGCAGACATGTGAAGAGGCGCATACGTGAGCACTCGGCAACGTTCTTCCTTCGTGCCTAGGCGTCTCATCATCGTGACAGTCGATTCGCGCTCGGCGTACTCGTCGCGCGGCGTGCCAGCCGGATCGACGACGTCGTACCCTGGCGCGAAGACGTAGAACCGCCGCCGGACACCGGCGATCCCGCCCTCCCAGATCGGCGTGGGCCGCTCCGGGATTTGCCAGCGCCCCTGTGCGTCGGTGACGGTCTCGCGGGCGTCCACCTCGCGCCTCCCGCCTTCGAACCAGTTCATCAGATGGGTCCACGCGACGACGACCACGGCTCCCTCGATCGGGGCGCCCGTCTCGGCGTCCACGATCCGGCCCTCGAACGGACCGCGCACGTCCGGACCATTGCACGCCGCCGTCGTCATCGTGAGGACCACCGCCACCATCCCGAATCGGGCACGCGAGCGTCTCAGTCGTGTCATTGAAGACGTCCTGGAGCACCCCAACGCGCAAAGTCCGCGCGTTGGGG
>JACPPO010000076.1 GCA_016190945.1 Acidobacteriota bacterium
CCAGAGCAGCAGCCCTGTCGCCGTCATCACCCCCATCCCCCACAGGAAGGCCCAGTACTCCGCCTTCTCGATGTAGCTGAACTTGCCGAAGCGCGGGTGATCCGGATCGAGGCCCAGATTGTGGCGCTGCAGGCGGATGAAATCGCCGAGGTCCTTTAACCGGAACATGAGGCCGCCGAGCCTCCGGCGCAACCTGCGGCTTACGGCCAGGTGCGCCAGGTGCCAGAAGAGCGAGCCCATGAGAATACAGGCGGCGATGCGGTGCAGCAGGCCGCGAAGGCCGAGCCCCGATTCCCAGCGCAGCAGCGGCGCCGCCCACCACTCTTCCGGATAGGTGAGGGCGAACCCCGTGTAAACGAGAAGAGGGAAAGTCGCCATCACCAGGCCGTGCTGCCAGCGGAGCAATCGCGGCATCCTCTCCCGCGCCGGGGGGGTCGAAGCGGCGAGGTCCGGCCGGGCGCGGCGCGCCTTGCGCCAGAGATCCAGGAAATTGTGCAGCAGCATGAAGCCCACGGTCGGACCGATGAGCCAGAGATAGATCAGCCGGATCCAGTAGACGATCCACGCGCCCTCTTTAGTCGGCACCACGTGGACCGGCCCGAGTGCGAAGCGCGTGCCGGCTCCGGGGTGGCACTTGCCGCAGGTGTTGGCCAGGTTGTCCTTGTGCACATGGGAGCGCGGATCGCTCGAGGGGCGGATGTCGTGGACGCCGTGGCAGCTCGCGCAGTTCGCGACCAGGAGCTGGCCCGTACGCAGCGCCAGGCCATGGTAGCTATCCTGGAACGCCGGAACTTTATCCAGCGCGAGCCCATACTTTTCAGTCAGGCGGGTGTTCGCATGACAGCGCCCGCAGGTCTCGCCCGGTATATTGGCGGCGAAAACCGGCGACGTCGGCTCGCTCCTGGCCAGAATCCGATGCTCGCCGTGGCAGTCGGTGCAGACCGGCGCGCCGCGCACGCCGCGCGCCATGGCCTCGCCGTGAATGCTCTGCTGAAAGGCCTTGAGGACTTCGCCGTGACATTTCCCGCACGTGGCCGGTATCCTGGCCTGCGAAATGGACGAGCGCGGATCTTGACCCGGCATGATCGAATGCGCGCCGTGGCAGTCGGAGCAGACCGCGCCGCGCCTGCCCGAGGCAACGGCCCGCGCGTGAACGCTCTTGAGATAGGCCTCGACCGGACGGACCACCGGGATGCGGAACTTCTCCGCCAGCGCGGCGTCGGCGTGGCAGGCGGCGCAGCTCCTGGCGATGTTCGCCGGATGGACCGGAGAGGAGCGATCGGCGCGGCGCACGATCTCGTGGATGTTGCCGTGGCAGCTCGCGCAGCTTGCCGCCTCGGTAAATCCCCAGGCGCGCGCCTTGGCGTGAATGCCCTGCTCGTAGGCCCGGCTGGCGCTCTCATGGCAGGTGGCGCACGGCGCCGGCTTGGCCTCGGCCGGATGCGGGACCTGGGACATCGCGGCATGGCAGAGCGCGCATCCTAAGGGGGCATGAACCGAGCGGGAGAATTTCTGCGCCGCGATCTGGAGCGAAACGCTCTTCCCCTGCCGCATCTTCTGCAGCCCCGGCGCCCCGTGGCAGGAGAGACAGGCCTCGTTGGACGCCGGCTGCGCCCCGACCGTTTGCACTGGAAAGAAAAAAAAGAGAAAGAGCAGGAGACCCGGTAGAAAAGATACTTGTCGTTGTTTTCTCAAGGTGCCGTATTATAAATCCAAAGCGTCTTTTCGGTCTACCGGCCCGAGAGTCTCTCTCAGGTCCGATGCGATGCACCTGTGCTACGCTCGACGGAAGATACGATTGATGCTCCTCGCCTGACGCATCGACCCTTCGAGATCCCCCCGGGC
>JACPPO010000079.1 GCA_016190945.1 Acidobacteriota bacterium
AGGCTATTCTGCTCGAAGCGCACTCTGCTGTCAAGCAAACTACCCCAAAAATTTGGAGCTGGCGACAGGAATTGAACCCGCGACCGGCTGATTACAAATCAGCTGCTCTACCGGACTGAGCTACGCCAGCCAGACAAAAAGCTGATACTAGCACTTCCCGTGCCAGTCCGGCAAGGCCGCTCGGTAACACTTACTTATGGCTCGACAGGAGATCGCCAAGCTGCTCAAGATCGCCCGTAAAGCCTCGCGTGCCATAAGTCCCATCAACAAGATCGCCGAAGTGCCCGCTACCTGACGCCTGACACCCCTGAACCAGACGTCTTCGCGTTGCGCTGCCGAACCGCTTCAAACAGCACAACTCCCGCCGCAACCGAGACATTCAGGCTGTTCACATGCCCCCGCATCGGGATGGCGGTCACAAAATCACACCGTTCACGGACAAGCCGACGCAACCCGGACCCCTCGCCGCCAACGACGAGGGCGGACGGGACCGTGTAGTCGATGGCGTCGTAGGGCGTGCCGGCCTCGGCGGCGAGTCCGACCGTCCAGACACCTGCCTCCTTCAGTTCATCAAGAGCCCTGGCGATATTGACGACCTCGGCAATCCGCACATGGGTGACGGCGCCCGCGGACGCCTTGGCTGCCGCGCCGGCGAGTGCCGCGGCCCGGCGAGTCTGCCGCACGACACCATCCACGCCAGCCGCATCCGCCGTGCGCAGGATCGCGCCCAGGTTCTGAGGATCCTCGACGCCGTCCAGTACGATGAGGAGGGGTGTGCCAACGGCCCCGCGGACCAGGTCGTCTATGCTGTAGCTCTGGGCGTCTTCGACGTCGGCGACGACACCCTGATGCACTCCGCGCTGCGAGTCGCGTTCGAGTGCCTCGACCGGCACGCGATGGACGCGCACTCCATGCTCGCGCGCCAGTGCCAGCACCTCCGGCAGGCGTCCGCCACCTCGCTCCCCCACGCGGAGTTCCGTTACGCGACCGGCGCGCAAAGCCTCTAGGACAGGATTGATGCCGTAGATGATCATCAGGCTGGGGTCAGGGCGCGGTGAAATGCCGCGGCCCGGTCGGCCGCGCTCGCAATCGGACGCAGGCCTGACGACTGGAGGGGCCGACCGTCAGACCGGCTCAACATCGCACCCCGCTCGATGACCGGCACCGCCAGGTCCAGCTCGAGACCTTCGGGCTCTCCTGTGAGCGCGAGCCGAATCGGGTACAGGAGCGGCTTCCCCCTCTGCCCGGTTCGTTCGCGCACCCGCGCCACCGCCGCTCGAAACGCCTCGCGATCGACCAGCGGTCCGCTGTTCGCGAGCACTTCCGCAAGCGCTGCGACAACGGGCCGCGCGGTCTCGGCCTCCGCTCGAACGACGGGATCCTCGAGCGCGCGCGCCGCGGAATAGTCAAGAAGGAACCGGAGACGCGCCGGCACCTGGTCGAGCCGATCGACCGATGCTGCCGCCAGCGGAACGACCACCGCGAGAAAGTCGACCGCGGCCGCCGTCGGTTCCGCCACCCATCCCTCGTTCTTCAGGTACGGCACGGACAGCTTCGCCAGGCGATCCGGCGCAGCGAGTTTCAGATAGTGGCGATTCATCCACGCGAGCTTCTCGACATCGAAGACGCCCGCGCTGCGTCCCACGTCTTCGAGGCGGAAGCGGCGCGCCAGTTCGTCGAGCGGCAAGATTTCCCGCCCTTCGCCTGGCGACCACCCGATGAGCGCGAGATAGTTCGTGAGTGCCTCGGGCAGGTAGCCGCGCGCGCGGAACTCGGCGACCGACGTTGCGCCATGCCGTTTAGAGAGCGGGCTGTGATCGGGACCCATCACCAGCGAGACGTGCGCAAAGGTCGGAGGCGTCCACCCGAAGGCCTCATACAGCAGGATCTGCCGTGGCGTGTTCGAGATGTGATCCTCCCCGCGAATGACGTGCGTGATCTCCATCAGCGCATCGTCAATCACGACGGCGTAGTTGTACGCGGGAATACCCTCCGAGCGGACAAGGACCGGATCCCCGAGCACTTCGGTGTTGAACCGCACCTCGCCACGGACGATGTCGTGGAAGACGACTTCACGGTCGTCCGGAATGCGGAAGCGGATGGCGGCGGGCTCGCCGTTTTTCACGCGCTGGCGCGCCTGCTCCGGCGTGAGGTCGCGGCAACGGCCCGCGTACTTCGGCGGCCGTCGATCGCGAAGGGCCACGTGGCGGTCCATTTCGAGCTGCTCCGGGAGACAGAAACATCGATACGCCTGTCCGCGCGACAGCAATTCCACGATATGGGCGCGATAAACATGGAGGCGCTCTGACTGGCGATAGGGCCCGTGGTCGCCTCCCTTCCCGACACCCTCGTCCCACTCCAGCCCCATCCATTGAAGATCCTCGATGATGGCGCCCTCGGACTCGTTCGTCGACCGTTCGACGTCGGTGTCTTCAATCCGCAGGACAAGGGTGCCGCCTGCACCACGGGCGACGAGCCAGTTGAAGAGCGCCGTGCGCGCGTTGCCGACGTGCAGCTGGCCCGTGGGACTAGGAGCGAAACGAACTCTCACGATGAATATCGTAGGTCAAAGGGCAAAGGTCAAACGTCAAATCGATCGCGCGATGAGCGCGACGGCGTGAACCGCGATCGATTCCCCAGCGCCGATCGCGCCGACCCCCTCGTTGGTTTTGCCTTTGACGCTGACCCTGTCGGTGGCGACGCCCATGGCACGCGCGAGGTTCGCCCGCATCGCGTCGATGTACGGCACCAGTCTTGGACGCTGCGCGACCACCACCACGTCGACGTTGACGACCGAGAACCCAGCCGCGCCAATGATCTGCGCGCCGCGTGTGAGCAGCGCGAGGCTGTCCGCATCCTTCCACGCCGCATCGGTATCCGGAAAATGGCGGCCGATGTCGCCAGCACCGGCGCCACCCAGGATGGCGTCGGTGACGGCGTGACACACAGCATCGGCATCCGAATGCCCTTCCAACCCCTTCTCAAACGGAATGACCACGCCGCCCAGAATCAAGCGGCGTCCCGCAGCCAGTCGATGCAGGTCGTATCCGTTGCCGATGCGCAGGGTGGTCCCTTCGACCCGGCTCCGGGCAGGCGGGCCGACCAGGCGCTCGGCCGTCGCCAAATCGTCCGGCGTCGTAATCTTGATGTTGCGGGGATCGCCCTCGACCAGTCGAACGCGATGGCCGGCCCGCTCGGCCAGCGCCGCTTCGTCGGTGGCGTCCGCGAATCCGGCCGCCCGTGCAAGCGCGTCGCGCAGCACGCCTACACGAAACGCCTGCGGCGTCTGCGCCAGGAAAATCTCGCCGCGCGGGAGCGTATCCACGATGATCCGGTCGGCATCGCCTCGCTTCACGGTGTCGGTGACCGGTAGCGCGGCAATGGCGGCGCCACACTCAACGGCCGCGGCCACCGTTCGCCGGATCAGATCCGCGCTGACGAGCGGCCGCGCGGCATCATGGATGACCACCACGTCGGCGCGACCCGAGACGAGCGCAAAGGCGTTGGCGACCGAATCTTGCCGACGCGCGCCGCCTTCGACGATCGCAATGGGTTTGGAACGGCCGCGCAGATAGTCGGGGGCACTTCCGAGAAGGTCGGACGGCAGCGCAACCACGACGTCGGTGATGCGGTCGCTCAGCACGAACGCATCGACGGCTCGCTGAAGAATCGGCCGCCCGCCCAGGCGGAGGAACTGCTTCGCACGGTCGCGGCCGAAGCGCGCGCCTCGGCCGCCGGCGGCAATGATGGCGCTCACGTGCACGGGTCTGCAATCTTACCCGAGACCGCGGACGGTCCGCCTTCAGCCGGCCCGTGTGGCGCCTGTGAATTCGTTCATTCGCCGGGCGGTCACCTCGAGAACGTGGGCGAGACGCCGCGCGTCAATTTCACGCGGCGCAAAGACAACCACAAGCGCGCGCGTCGTCGCCGTCGTGACCATCGTCCGCGCAGAGTCAGAGGTGGGATTGCCAAACGGACCGCGGCTGTCGGCCAGCGTGATCCGCCCGGCGACGCGCACCTCGTCCTTCCGGATCCCCGGATACGACTCGCCGCCCACCCCGAGCCGCAGCATGACATCGCCTTCGATGCGCGCGGCGTCGTAGAGGCCGTACGGTAGTTGAAACTCCAGCGAGCACCAGTTGCACACGTCGACCATCGAGTTAATGCGCGGCAAGGAGCCGCCCTTGCGGACACGGCGCAGGAGCGCCTCGGATGATGGACGTCGCTTCGTGGGATCGATACCGACGCGCTTGTACATCGTCCGCACGGCGGCGATTTCTTCCGGCGGGTTGGCGCGCACCGCGGCCTCGGCCTGAGCGAGGGGACCGTCGAGGCGCGGGTCTCTCTCCACGACGGATGCGCCCTCCAACCAGAGGACACCGGGACCGACGACGGCGGCGAGGTCAGGTGCGAGAGTAAACGTCATCGTGCGGCACGTCCGACTCGGCGTCGGGTGCAACGATCTGCCGGACCCGATCCGCGAACGCCCTCGGATCGGTGCCTGAGAGCTCGCTCGTGTCGATCGGATCGTGCAAGACGAGGCGAACGCGGCCGGGACAGGTGGCAAGCCGACCCTTGCGCATTACGTGGCGGCTGCCGACGACCGACAGCGGAACGACGGGAATGCCGGCCTCGAGCGCCAGGTAGAAGCTTCCGCTCTTGAAACGTCCGACACGGCCGCCCTCGCTGCGCGTGCCTTCGGGGAACACGATCAGCGAGAGCCCCTTCGACGTGAGCCGTGTCGCCCAGGAGGAGAGCGCCGCGCGATCGGGGCGCCTGCGGTCGACCAGCATGTGCCCCGTCCGCCGCAGGTGCCACCCCAGAAAGGGAAAACGTCCCAGCGATTCCTTGGCAATGATACGGAGCTGATAGGGCAGCGACCAGAAGAGGATCGGGATGTCGTAGATGCTCTGGTGGTTCGCGACGAACAGATAGGTGCGGCCGGGAACAAGTCGTTCGAGCCCAGCCACGTCGACACGAACGCCGGTCGTCCGCAGGATCAGCCGGGACCAGGCGCGTGCGCACCAGTGGGCAAAGTATCCGCGCTTCTCGAACAGGCTCGACCCGATCGACAACGTGCCCAGGACAATCGTGTACAGGCTGATGGCGGGAATCAGGAAGAAAACGGTCCGCCACCAGTGATAAGGAGGGATTGGGGGACCTACTTACCGGCCGCGGCAGCGGACGAGGGGATCTGCGGCCGTGGTCTTCCCTCGACCGCAGTCGCCGCCGGGGCTGACACGATCTGGGCGGCGGCGGCAGATTCGATGAAGCGGCCGAAGATCATCTTGCCGGCGGTGGTCTGCAGGACGCTCGTCACGACGACATCGATCGTCTTGCCGATCACCTTATGCGCATTGTCCACGACGACCATCGTCCCATCATCGAGGTACGCCACGCCCTGGTTGTACTCCTTGCCTTCCTTGAAGATGAAGACCTTCATCAGCTCGCCGGGCAGCACCACCGGCTTGAGCGAGTTGGCAAGCTCGTTGATGTTGAGGACCTCGATACCGCGGAGCTGGGCGACCTTGTTCAGGTTGAAGTCATTCGTGACGATCTTCCCCTGTAGCGTGCGGCCCAGCTCAATCAATTTCAGATCGACCTCGCGTACGTCCGGGAAGTCGACGTCGGACACCAAGACATCGACGCCGGACATCTTTTGGATCTTCTGCAGGATGTCGAGACCGCGGCGGCCGCGGTTGCGCTTCATCGGGTCTGAGGAATCGGCGACCAGTTGCAGCTCCTTCAGGACGAACTGCGGAATGACCAGCGTGCCGTCCATGAAGCCCGTCTCGGAAATATCGGCGATACGACCGTCGATGATGACGCTCGTATCGAGAATCTTGTAACGTCCGCGCGGCGCTGCCGGGCGGAACAGACCGATGATACTTGCCGGCTGGAGCCATTCGCCTTTCCGCGCCCCCATGACTAACCCGATGTAAGGCAGCGCAATCAGGATGAAGCCGTGGAGGAATACGACCCGGCCATCGGCATGGTCGGCCCAGTTCAGCGAATCGCCCAGCGTTTTCGCGGCGCCCAGCCCGATCGCGCCGCCCAGAAGCGCGCCAAGCATGCGGGCGACCGAGGTGTCCTTGAGCCGGATCTCGAAGAGGACGATCAGCGCGGCTAGCATGAGGCCAAACGCAATATTCGCGGCGACCCCTGCGCCCGCTACAGGCAGGAGTTGGTACGCAGAATACCCGACCGCCGCCATGAACAAACCACGCGCGAGAATGAACCAGGCCATGACGTCACCCCCGGCGGCAACCGACTATGGATGATGAATGTTGGAACCTTAGAGCCGCCGCCGCAGAAAATCAAGTAACGAGCCGATCGAGCGCTTCGCCGACTGTTCGGACGCCCACCAGCTCGCAGCCGGCGGTGTGGAGTCCATCGACGTTGGCCGCAGGCATGACGACCCGTTCGAAACCCATCTGCGCGGCTTCGCGCACCCTCGGCGCGGCTTGCGGAATCCCCCTGATCTCCCCGCTCAGGCCGACTTCCCCGAACACCGCCGTGGACGCGGACAGGCTGCGATTGCGGACGCTCGATGCGACGGCCGCCACTACGCTCAAGTCGGCCGCCGGCTCCTCGATGCTCATCCCGCCGGCGATGTTCACGTACACGTCGTCGCCGGCCAGGCTCAACCCGGCACGTTTCTCCAGGACCGCGAGCAGCAGCGCCACGCGGTTTGGGTCGATGCCGATCGCCATCCGCCGGGCGTTGCCGTAGGTGCAGGTGCTGACGAGCGCCTGCACCTCGACCAGGAGCGGCCGCGACCCTTCGACGCAGCACAGCACCGCGGACCCCGGTGTCCCCAACGCGCGTTCGGACAGGAACAGCTTCGACGGATTGGGCACCGCGCGAAGGCCCTCACCGGTCATTTCGAACACGCCCAGTTCGCTGACCGCGCCGAAGCGGTTCTTCACGGCCCGGACGACGCGGTGTGCATGATGGCGCTCGCCCTCGAAATAGAGGACCGTATCGACCACGTGCTCGAGGACCTTCGGCCCCGCCAGGCTGCCGTCCTTTGTAACGTGGCCAACGAGGATCGTCGGGATGTTCTGTCCCTTGGCGGCAAACAGGAACTGGGTGGCGGCTTCGCGCACCTGGCCGATGCTGCCGGGCGCGGACTGAAACTTGATCGAAAAGACGGTCTGAACCGAATCGATCACGACCAGCGCCGGCTTCAGGCGTGCAATCTCTTCGAGGATGCGCTCGATGCAGGTCTCCGAGAGCAGATAGAGCGGCGCCTCGCCGACGCCGAGACGATCGCCGCGGCTCTTGATCTGGTGCTCCGATTCCTCCCCCGAGGCATAGAGAACGGGGCCGACCTCGCGCGCGAAATGCGCCGCCGCCTGGAGCAGGAGCGTCGACTTGCCGATGCCCGGCTCGCCGCCCAGCAGGACCAGCGATCCCGGGACGATGCCGCCGCCGAGCACGCGGTCGAACTCGTCGATCCCCGTCGAGAGGCGCGCGGCGTTGGCGATGTCTACTTCGGCGTACAGCTTCGCCGAACCCGCGGCGCCCAACTGCGCGTACCGGTTGTTGCCGGCCGTGCCCGCGGGAGTCTCGACCGCGCGCTCCTCGACCAGCGAGTTCCACGCCCCGCACTCACCGCACCGCCCCATCCACTTGGGCGCTTGCGCACCGCACGCCTGGCAAACGAACACGGCCTTGGGGGGTTTCATGGGCGGGCTTCCTTCCTGTTTGGCGTCCCTCGCGGTTCCCACCTATATAATGTCGTTTTCCCGTGAAGAGACTCCACCTGAAAAGACAATTTGGAATCGCGGGCGTGACGGTCGCGCTGTGTGTGTTGTCTGTCTCGCCATTGCTCGGTGACCAGGGGACTGACGCAGCGGTGGCGCGACTCAGACCAGGGACGGCCGCGCCCGCCCCCCCGCCGGTCCTGCCCGCCACCCTCTCGCGCACCGCTGAAGGCGGCGTGACCGTCAGAGCCGTGCGCCTGTCGGATGCACTGAAATTCGATGGCAGGCTCGATGAGAGTGTGTATTCAACGGTGTCGCCGATCGACGGCTTCATCCAACAGGAACCGCGAGAAGGGGAGCCCGCAACCGAGAAGACCGAGGTGTGGGTCTTCTTCGATGACAAGAACATCTACGTTTCCGCGCGATGTTGGGATTCGCAACCCGAGCGGGCGATCGCCAACGAGATGCGGCGGGACTCGCAGAACATTCTCCAGAACGAGGCTTTTTCCATTTTCTTCGATACGTTCCATGACCGTCGGAGCGGTTTCAACTTTTCGGTCGCCATCCTGGGCGGACTCTTTGACACCCTGGTGGCCGCCGAAGGCAACTCCAACCGCGACTGGAATGGCGTGTGGGACGCCCGCGTCGCGCGGTTCGACTCGGGTTGGACGACGGAAGTGGCCTTCCCCTTCAAGTCGCTGCGCTATGGGGCCGAACGCGAGCAGGTCTGGGGGGTCCAGTTCCGCCGGATCGTGCGCTGGAAGAGCGAAGTGTCGCATCTGACCGCGGTGCCGGCCTTCCTGACCATGGCCGGCCATCTTGCCGCGTCTCTGGATGCCACGATGGTCGGGCTCGAAGTGCCTCCCCCTGGATTGAATCTCGACCTGAAGCCATATGCTATCTCAGGCCTCCGGACGGACCTGACCAGCCGGCCGCAGGTGCGCGATGAGAAGGACGGCCGTGTCGGATTCGACGCCAAGTGGGGCATCACCAAGGGGCTGACCGCGGATTTCACCTATAAGACCGATTTTGCGCAGGTCGAGGATGACCTCCAGCAGGTGAATCTCACGCGCTTCAATCTCTTCTTCCCCGAGAAGCGCGAATTCTTTCTGGAAGGATCGGGGCTTTTCGCCTTTGGAGGCGTCTCGACACAGGCGCCGGCGGCGGGGAGCCCTGCCAGCAATACGCCGGTGCTGTTCTTCAGCCGCCGCATCGGGCTGAACAACGGTCAGCCTGCGCCCATCGTTGCCGGCGGGCGACTCACCGGCAGGGCCGGGAGATACTCGATCGGAGTGCTCGATATCCAGTCGGGTGACGATCCTCAGGTGGACGCGCGGGCCACGAACTTCGCCACCCTGCGAATCAGGCGCGATCTCTTCAGCCGCAGCAGCATCGGTGCCCTCTACACTCGACGCGAGGAAACGGGCGGCGCGGCGGGGACGGACGAGACACTCGGCATCGACGCCCTGTACTCGGCCTCGCGCAGCTTGAACATCCATGCCTTTCTGGCAAAGACTCGCACGCCGGGTTTGCAGCGCGACGATACCAGCCATCTCGCCCGTTTCGACTACAACACCGACCGCTACGGCCTTCAGCTGGAACAGCTCTCGGTCGGGAAGAATTTCAATCCTGCAGTCGGGTTTCTCCGGCGAACCGACTTCCACCGGGGGTATGCGCTCGCCAGATTCAGCCCCCGGCCGGCACGAACACATATGAGAGCCGTACGCCGGTTCGTGTATCAGGGTAGCGTTGAATACTTCGAGAATGGCGCCGGTCGGGTGGACATGCGAGAAACCGGCGGATCGTTTGAGCTGGAGTTGCTGAACGGCGACAGTCTGACCGTGGGCCATGTCCGTGACTACGAGTTCATCCCGCGGCCGTTCGCGATCAGTTCGAGCGTGAGCGTGCCGGTGGGGGGATACGACTACCAGTCCAGCCGGGTCTCGTACTTCTTCGGCACGCAGCGCAGGCTTGCGGGTACGCTCTCCTACCAGGAAGGGTCGCTCTACGAAGGCACGAAGCGCACGCTCGGCTTCGCCACCGGCCGCCTCGAGGTGTCTCCGCAGCTCGCGATTGAGCCAATCATCTCCGCCAACTGGGTGAAGTTGCCCTGGGGCGATTTCATGACCACCGTCGTCTCCGGCCGTGTAACCTATACCCTCACGCCCCGAATGTTCGTCAGCACGCTCATCCAGGACAACTCGAGCGCAAAGACGCTCACGACCAACGCGCGGTTCAGGTGGGAGTATCTCCCCGGCAGTGAGCTATTCGTGGTCTACAGCGACGGTCGCGACACGCTGCCACGAGGCTTCCCGGCGCTGACGAATCGAGCGTTCGTGGTCAAGGTCAATCGCCTCTTCCGGTTTTAATCACAATGCCTCGATTTCTGTTCTGCGGCTTGCTGTGCTTCTTGCTCCTCACGTCTGCCATTCGTGCCCAGGATCGTGTCAATGGTGCACGAAAGGAAGCGACGGCTCTCGCTGTCGGAGGGGATGTTATTCGAGTCGATGGTCGTCTCGATGACGAGCCGTGGCGCCGTGCGTCGGCGATCACCGAGTTTGTTCAGAAGGAACCGATTGAACGAGCCATGCCAACAGAGCGGATGGAGGTCCGGTTCGCCTACGACGCCACGGGCCTCTATGTAGGCGCGCGAATGTTCAGCCGCGATCCGAAGGCAATCCAGGCTCCTTTGGGCCGGCGCGACGAAGTGGAGACGCAGTCTGAGAACATCATCGTGTCGCTCGACACGTTTCTCGATCGGCGAACGGCGTACTCGTTCGGTGTGAGCGCATCCGGCGTCCGGCTCGATCGCTTTCACCCTCAGGACGACGAGACGACTTTCGATATGGGATTCGATCCGGTATGGGAAGTCAAGACGAACATCGACGAGCAGGGCTGGACGGCGGAGTTCTGGATCCCCTTTTTCCAACTGCGGTTCAACGAGCAGGCGACACAGGCCTGCGGATTGAACGTGCGGCGATTCACGCCCACGTCAGCCTCGTTGTGACGGCTGGGGGCGATCCGTTCACGCTTGGTAACCGTGATTTCAACGTGCGTTCCTTCCGCCATACAACCGCGCTGCGCTACGAGTGGCGCCCGGGCAGCACGCTGTACCTCGTCTGGCAACAAGATCGTCATGCGGAGGATCCGAGCGGAACGCGGGTCGGTCTAGGGGACATGTTCAGCTCGATTACCGACCCAGGTACGAACGTGCTCTTGGTGAAGACGTCCTTTTGGCTGGCCGTCCGTTGACACCCGTTACGGACTGTACCGTCGTTCTATCCGCGCGCCGATGCGGCAGACGATCTCGTACGGAATCGTGCCGATCGCGGCCGCCATTTCGCGCGCGTCGATCTGCTGCCACGCCTCGGCACCCTGC
>JACPPO010000085.1 GCA_016190945.1 Acidobacteriota bacterium
CAGCCATTGGCAGAAGCCGATCGCTCGCGCCTCGGAGCGAACGGTGCCGTTGAATCCTGACTCCACGAGCGCCTGCGCCAGACCTATCTCCGCGGGCACTCCAAAGCGTTCGTACATCGCGCCCCATTCGCTCAAGAACGCCCCATAGCGCGGGAGATTCGGCAGCACGAATAACCCGCGAGTCGGGTTGTGCAGCACCGGACCCGCTGACGTTGCGAGCAACTGCGCGACGGCCTCACGCCGCTGCCACAGATCGTTCGGCAGGCGGTGATTCGCCAGGGCTGTGGCGACCGATGCGTCCTCCCACACGGCGTCGCGCACCCAGTCTCCTTTGACCGGGAACGCCGCGAGCAGGCGCCCGTCAACAGCACTGCCAAACGCGATGGCACCGTCTGGAACAGCGAAAATGTGGCGCCAGAAGGGATAGGCTGGACGGAAGCGCTCCATTGCGGCGAGGTCGCGCTCTAGCCGCCCCGTGACAGGCTGCGGCGTGGATCGCTCCGGAGGAATCCGGCGATCCGCACCGTCGCTCCCCGGCCGGCTGTGGGCGGCCGAGCGGCGAACAACGGCCCGGTGATCGGTCTGCGCCCACAAGTGACCCGTCAAGGCGAGGATGCACACACTCCCCGCCGACCACGCCAAAACCGTTTTGCTTTTCATGAACCTTCTTGACGAAGCCAATGACCACGCCGTGACCGCGCCTCCCAGCGAGCGTGCGGGCCACGGCTCGAGAAACCCGGTGCCGACCACCGGCACCGGATTGTCCTCGGCGGGCAGGCGGCGTCGGGTCGCTAACGCCGGTCCTGACGTTTGAATGGCTTGACGCTCAAGCTTCGCAGGAATCTGCGACCATCTTCAGCGCCGTAGCCTTGACAACCGCGCCCGTTTCACCCTTCTCCACCGTACCTGTGAGCTCCACGCGGTGATTCGTGTGAGGTGGGAGCTCAACGTTCTCCGCAGGTTGGACCTGATAGGTCTGCTTGTCATCAGCGACAAGCGTGAACTCGTCTTCGTTAGCCCCTTTCTGAAGACACCCGGCTATCGTGACC
>JACPPO010000083.1 GCA_016190945.1 Acidobacteriota bacterium
TACGGCCGGAGTCGGCGCGCTGTATCCCGCTCTCGCACCGGGGAGCAGCGGACTCACGAAGGCGTCGTTTGCACTCGTCGATCACATTCGTTCAGTCGACAAGCGACGAATCCGGCGGATGTTTGGGCAAGTATCGCCTGCAGAACTCGCGATTATCGACCAGGGACTCGAACTTTTTCTCGGCCTGAGCGGCACGCAATAGCTCTCTATGCTCGCGCCCCGACGTAGGCGGTATTACTCAGTGTCGCGCAGACGGTATACCTTTCCCATCCGACCATCACGCGCTCGACACCGCGAAAGTCCACTGGGTGTGGCGGGCCGAGTTCGCAATACGTTCCGTCGTCACGCGAGACGACGCCTACGATCGCACCGGAATTGGTCGCGGTCCACGCAGAGTCGAATCCGACGAGGAGCCTACTCATCGCGATCCCTACAGGCTGACGGTATCGAACTGGAAGCGCACCTGAAACCTGCGAAGTTGGAGGTTGGGAATCGCGCTCGCGGCGTATTTGATTCGCTCTGGAAAATCGGCGGCGATGAGTATTCCGCGCACTTTGCCCTGGCGTGCGTACCAGCCTAGATATCGCGCAATTTGCCCGATGGAGGCATCGGTTGCCTCACCGACCTTGAGTTCGAGAATCACGGTCGTGCCGTCACGATCCCGAGCGAGCACATCCACTCTGCCGATATCGTTGCTTACCTGTCGGTCAACAAAGACCAAGCCCTGTTCAATCGAAGCCAGATCGCGAACGAGGTGCGCTTCGAGGTCGCGCTCCAGCGCGAGGACACCCGTCTGGAGGCGTCTGAGATGCTCCGCGGGTTCATTGATTCGATTGTCTTGACTCCGGAGAAGGGCCGGCTCCGGATCGAGCCGAGAGGCAATCTGGCCGCGATGCTGACCGTCGCCCAAAAGACAACGAGGTCGCCAGAAAGTGGCGACCTCGTTGTGCCGGTACAACTGGTTGCGGGGGGGGGATTTGAACCCCCGACCTTTGGGTTATGAGCCCAACGAGCTACCGGACTGCTCCACCCCGCGTCACGGCTGGCAGCTGGTAGTCGGCGGTTGGTAGAGGGTGCAGGTTCTTGCTGCCACCAACTACCAGCTGTCAACTACCGGCTGGAACATCCCAATGTAACACGCGGATAGGGGGGCGTAAAGGTCGGAAGCGGCTTTTCAGCGCGGATCCTTGGGCGCGACGTCCTTGACGATGAACAGCTTCTCGCCTGGCTTGATCAGGCCGAGCTCGCGGCGGGCGAGATCTTCAACGGCGGCAGGATCCTCGCGCAGGCGGCGCGCCTGCTCGCGAAGACGGGCGTTTTCGGAGCGCACCTCCGCCAGCGACCCTGCGAGGCTGCGGTACTGCTGCCTGGCCTGCAGCATCGCCAGCAACCCCTTCTCGCCGACCAGTGCGTCAATCATCAGGACAGACCCCACGAGCAGAACGATGTAGAGCACGGCGCGGCGGCGTCGGCGGGGTAGTCCCGCGTGCGATTCGGAGGTGGAGGAGGACTTCTTCACTGCTGCGGCCGCGAATAAGCGGCCCACGAGCACTCGCAAGGCGGGCGGCGCTCGGCAAGCACGCCGACGCGGCGACCAGCTCTATTTCGCATTCTTCCTCACGTCCTCCAAGTACACGCGGAGCGCAGCGATGACTACCGAGCGAAGGTCGCTGTGCTCGTCCATCGCCCGAATCTTGGCGGCGCGCCAGAGGTCCTGCGGCAGATCCACTGTGGTTTTCACGCTCCCTGATGGCACAGGGCCACGATTCGTCATGCCGATCAGATTACACGGGTTGCCTTTTAAACATTATACCGTATTACCGTATTACTGTCAATAAGGTGATACGGGAAGACGTGACTACGGTGCCAAACGCCCACAGGATCGACAAGCGACCGCTTGGCCTCGGTTAACCCTTTAGAATTGCCAACAATACGCATGGGGGCTTCCCAGCTTTCTCTGTTTGAGGATTCACCGAAGGACGAAGGTCTATCGGATCCGGAGTCTTTCGAGAAGAGCCTCACTCAGTTCCAATGGGATGGGAAAACCACGTTGGTGTCGGCGACTGCCGTAGAGTTCGACCACCGCAGAATAGCGGTGAAGACCTTTGTGAACGAATTCTGGACCAGTCGTCAGCGAGCGGCGCATTCTCTTCACGAAGTCTCGTATCGAGCCTGTTTCAAGCCGCAGCTTCCGCGATTTTTCATCGAGCGCCTCACGCGCCCCGGCGACACGGTCTACGACCCGTTCATGGGACGGGGCACCACGTTGCTCGAAGCGGCCCTGCTGGGCAGGGCTGCAATTGGGTGCGACATCAATCCGCTCAGTAAGGTCCTCGTGGAACCTCGGCTGCAGCCGCCTCGGGTTGAGGCAGTACGACAGCGACTGTCGGAGGTCGACTGGACTGCGAATGAGGAATTCCCGGAAGACCTGCTGACGTTTTACCACCCTGATACGCTGCGTGAGATTTGCGCGCTGAGAGCGTACTTGCTCGGTACAGTCGCGGCAGGGCCGCTCGATGCGGTGGACGCATGGATCCGGATGGTCGCGGTCAATCGACTTACCGGCCATTCCCCAGGATTTTTTTCCGTCTACACCCTTCCACCGAATCAAGCGGTATCGGTAACCGCGCAGCAGAAGATCAATGCCGACCGCAATCAGATTCCCCCGCGCCGCAGCGTCCCGAAGTTGGTACTTGCGAAGTCACGCTCGTTGCTGGGTGATTATGACGAGCCGACAAGAACGCTGCTCAACAGCGTTCGGGGCCGACATCGGCTCTTGACTGCGCCCGCGGCAACGACGACGCAAATTGAATCATCGGCCGTGAACCTCGTGGTCACATCCCCGCCATTTCTCGACGTCGTTGATTATGCGGGCGACAATTGGCTGCGCTGCTGGTTCTGTGGAATCAGTCCGGCGGATGTGAAACTCACGATCCTGAAGAAGATTGAAGATTGGCGGGACGCGATGACCTCGGTGTTCTTCGAACTGAATCGAGTGCTGGCCTCGGGTGGGCACGTGGCGTTCGAAGTAGGCGAGGTTCGAGGTGGCCGGGTGCGCTTGGAGGAGCACGTCATCCCATGCGGTGTTCATGCGGGCCTTGAACCGGTATTGGTATTGATCAACGCACAAGAGTTCACGAAGACCGCCGCGTGCTGGGGCGTGGACAACAATCGCAAGGGAACCAACACAAATCGCATCGTGCTCTTCCGAAAGCCGTAGCCAGCGTGGCGACCGACCCGTCCCATCCAGAGAGAATCGTGCTCGCAACCCCGGACGCGGCCGCCGCCGTCATCGTGCTGACGACGCTTGCCGCCGACGTCGATGCGGGCGCGCTCGCGCGTACGCTGGTGGCCGAGCGGCTTGCCGCCTGCGTGAACATCCTGCCGGTGATGACGTCGGTGTACCGCTGGCAAGGACGCGTGGAAGAAGAGCGCGAGCGGCAGCTGGTCATCAAAACGGCCGCGGACCTGGTCTCAGCCCTCGCCGCGCGCCTTGGCGAGCTCCACCCCTACGAGGTGCCGGAGTTTCTGGTGCTTCGCGTCTCGGAAGGGTCGGACGCGTATCTTCGCTGGCTCCGCGACAGCGTGGGGCCGGCCTAAAACGCACGCAGGACGAAAAACCCGCCGACCAGAAGCACGAGGAACAGCAGCGCCGCCACATCGAAGTGCGCTTCGAGCCGTCGCCGGACTTCCGCTCCGAAGATGCGAAGCATGGCCGAGACGAGCACGAATCGAACGCCTCGTCCGACGGTGCTCATCCCGACAAAGGGGACAAACGGCATGAGGGTCGCGCCGGCGGCAATAGTTGCGACCTTGAAAGGGATCGGAGTGAACGCCGCCGCGGCCAGAAACCAGATGCCCCACCGGCCGTTGTACAGTTCGACCACCCGGTCCCAGTACGCCTGCGCGCCGTAGAAGTTGACGATCGCCTGGCCGAGCGTGGCCATGAATCCGGCGCCAATGGCATAGCCGACCATCGCGCCAATCACCGACCCGCCCGTGCAGACCGCCGCGGCGCGCAGCCACGCCCGCGGCTGCGCGGCGACGATGGCGATGAGGAGGACGTCGGGGGGGATGGGGAACACCGACGATTCGGCCAGCGCGATCAGGAACAGAGCCGTCAGCGCCTGGGACGATTCCCCCCAGTGCAGCGTCCAATCGTACAGCGTGCGGAGCCAGCGGCGCGGGGTGGCCAGCATGTGCGTGGGTCAGACGCGCTCGAGCGCCTGCGCGAGGTCTTCCTTCAGGTCGTCCAGGTCTTCGATGCCGACCGAGATCCGCACCATGTCGTCGGTGATCCCGATCCGCAGGCGGCGTTCCGGAGGAACCGAGGCGTGCGTCATCGTGGCGGGATGGCTGATGAGCGTCTCGACACCCCCGAGGCTCTCGGCAAGCGACATCAGGCGAACACTGTTGAGCACGGTCCGGGCCCGTTCGAACGATCCCATCTGGAACGCCAGGAGGCCCCCGAATCCGTGCATCTGCCGGCGCGCGAGCTCGTGCTGCGGATGCGACGGGAGCCCCGGGTAATGCACCGAGGCGACTTTGGGATGCGACGCAAGGTATTCGGCCAGCGCCATCGCGTTGGCGTTGTGCCGTTCCATCCGGACGGGCAGCGTCTTGGTGCCGCGCAGCACCAGCCACGCGTCCATCGGGCCGATAATGGCCCCCTCCGCGTTCTGCACGAATCGGAGCCACTCGATGTGATCCTCGCGGACGGCCACCACGGCGCCCCCTACGCTGTCGGAGTGACCGTTCAGGAACTTCGTCGTGCTGTGGATCACCAGGTCGGCGCCGAAGTCGATCGGCCGCTGCACGTACGGGCTCGCAAACGTGTTGTCCACGGCGACCGCGATGCCATGACCGTGCGCGATGGTGCACGCGCCGGCCAGGTCGGTGAGACGCAGCAGCGGATTGGTCGGCGTCTCGAGAAAGAGGAGCTTCGTCGACGGCGTGATGGCGCGCTCGATCTCGCCGAGCCGCGAGGTGTCCACGTACGTGAAGTCCAGCTGGTACTTGCGCAGCACGCGCTCGAACAGCCGATACGTGCCGCCGTAGGTGTTGTCGGTGACGACGACGTGGTCGCCCGATTGCAGGAGCGTCATCACGGCGGCCGTGGCCGCCATGCCGGATGCGAAGCCGAACGCGGCCTTGCCGTTCTCAATGGCCGCGAGATTACCCTCGAGGGCCGTTCGCGTCGGATTCCGGGTGCGCGCGTACTCGTACCCCTTGTGCACGCCGAGCGCCTCCTGCACGTAGGTCGACGTCTGGTAGATGGGCGTGATGATCGCGCCGGTGGAGGGATCCGGCGTCTGGCCGGCGTGGATGCAGATCGTGCTGAAGCGTGCGTGCTCGCGCAGTGTCACGGTGGCCCACAGGGTACTCTGATATCATCCTCGCCCACAATCTCCTCCAGGCCCGCTCCACCATCATGGCGCCCGTCGTCGTGTTCACCACCACCTCCGACATCGAAGCCAGCGTGGTCGTGGCGCTGCTCGACAGTCACGGCATCCCGAGCTTCCGCATCTCCGGCAACCCGCAGGCGATCTGGCCGATGGCGATCAACGCGCTCGGCGACATCCGGATTGCGGTGGCCGGTGACGCGGCCGAAGAGGCGCGGCGCATCATCGCGAGCCACCGCGAAGACGTCGGAGGCCGCCTCGTCCGCCTCCAGGACGAGTTCGAGGAGCTGCAGAACCGGATCGGATACAGGTTCAGGGATCGCGGGCTGCTCGAGCACGCGCTGACGCACAAGTCACGCGCCGCCGAGGATGCATCCGGCGGAGTGGCCGACAACGAGTCGCTCGAGTTCCTCGGCGACGCCGTCCTGGGTCTTGTCGTGGCCGACGTGCTCTTTCGCAAGTATCCCGATTCCGACGAGGGGCGGAAATCGAAGATCAAGGCGTCGGTCGTTTCCACGCCGGCGCTGGCGCGGCGTGCCGAGCAGGTCCAGCTTGGCGAGCACCTGCTGTTGGGCCGGGGCGAGGAGAAGACGGGCGGCCGATTCAAGCAAGCACTGCTGGCCGATGCCTACGAGGCGCTCATCGCGGCGCTCTATCTCGATGGCGGGCTGCCGGCGGCGGCGGCGTTCCTCGAGCGCGAGTTGAACGACGCCATCGAGGCGGGCGCGGCGCAGACCGTGGTCGGCCACGACTACAAGTCCGCGCTGCAGGAGCGCCTCCAGGCGCTCGGGCGCCCGCTCCCGGAGTATCGCGTCGCCGCCGAGTCAGGGCCCGACCACCGCAAGGTGTTCACCATCGAGGTGGTCGCGGCCGGAGAGATCCTGGGCAGCGCGACAGGGAAAGCCAAGAAGGAAGCCGAGCAGGAAGCGGCGAGGCTTGCCCTCGACAAACTCGGCTGATTCAGTCGATTTCGATAATCCCCCAGCCTTTTCGCTCCTCCGGCGACGCATCGACGCCCGCGTAGGCGAGCGCGGGTGCCGGTTCTTCCGCGTGCGGCACGCGAAGCAGCGCATACCGCTGCACCTCGCGCGCGACGTCGTCTTCGGGCGGCGGTGTCGGGCGGCAATGCAGGCGTACCCAGAGGCGGAGGAGCGGGTCGGTAAAGGCGTAGCGCTTCTGGCGGGAGGTGACGAGGTCGACGTCCTCCAGCCACGAGAGATAGTCCTTGGTCGATCCGGGCGTGCGGTGCAGGCGCAGGGAGATCTCGGTCAGCGTGAGCGGTTCGTCGTCGGCCAGGATGTCGAGAATCGCCTTGAGCGCGCCGTAGCCTCGCGCCCGATGGAGGCGCAGCTCGTAGCAGAAATGACACCACCGGTCGAGCGAGCCACCTACCGACAGGAGCGCCGTCAGCGCGCTGATTGGATCCGCGCCCCGTCCCATCTGGCCCATCATGTCGCCGATCGCGCGCACGTAGGCGGCGCGGCCGTCGGTCAACGCCTCCACCGTCCGGTTCAGGTAATCCCTGTGGTCAGTCGGTGTCTGCTCGTAGCCGTTGAAGGCGGGAGCCAGGAAGTCGGTCACGTCGGCGGTCGCGAGCGGTGGCAGGTGCATCACCTCGAAGCGCGACGTGGCATCGCGCAGCAGGCGGTGCGCACGCGCCACGTAGCGGGTGGTCAGCACGAAGCGGTTCGGGCTGGCCGACAGCGTCTCGATCAGGTCGCGGAGCACGTGGCGAAGGCCGGGGAAGCTCTCAAAGGTGCGCAGCTCGAGCACCTCGTCCAGCAGGAAGGTGCAGGGCCCGCCGCCCGGCACGCACGCGGTGTCAAAAAAGCCGCGGAGAGCATCGAACGCCTCTCGAGCCGTTGCCGGGGCGCGCTCCCCGCCATGCCACGGGAATGGCGACGAGGAAACCACGGACTGGAAGAAGCGTTCCGGGGTCGTGGCGCAACGCTCAACGTCTACGTACTGCGCCGCCGCGCGGCCGACGCGGTCGCGCAGGCGCTGGAGGAGCCAGGTCCGGCCTGATCCACACCCTCCCGGCACCACCGGAATTCGCGATGGCGACGCTTCGAGCGCGCCGAGCACCCGTCTTTCGAACCCTGCGTGCGGACCCATCATTCCCGTTCCCCCGCTTCCCGGACGGCTCCCACACACCGTCCCTTACGATCGCTGCTGGGCACCCGCATGGTGCATCCCGTCGGCCGCGATCACGATCGGCGCCTTCATCCTCTCGTGCGCATCAGCTCGTTCACCCACAATCCAAGCCGCGCGCGCTCGCCGTATCCGAGCCAGCGGATCCGCGCCGGCCATTCATGGAACGCAACGCGTTCACGCGCCACGGGAATCCAGCGGCGCAGCGGAACGGAACTTCGCGCTCACAGAAGACGAGGAAGCACATGTTCCGGCACCAGGCCCGGAATGTCAAACACGTTTTTGGCACCCGCACGGTGCGCCTGCGCGCACATGTGGTTGCCTTCGTCGAACGTCGCCGCGTCGCGCGCGCGGAAGGTGAGCATCGCACCCACGTGACGTGCCATCGGCACCATCGGCCGGTCGACGCACCGCGGTGGATGCCGATCA
>JACPPO010000080.1 GCA_016190945.1 Acidobacteriota bacterium
TCCGCAGCTATCTGTCTACCTGTAGAAAGCACGACATTCAAGCCACCGAGGCACTTCAATCTCTCTTTGAAGGACGTCTTCCCGAAATCATCGACCGGTTGGAATGAGCTGAACAGTTACGTTCAACAAACTCACAGCGTCGCTCGGGCCATTTACCTCCGTCTACGGAGCGATGCGAAACTGTGGCGGATCGGAAGACAGTTCGTTAATGCGGAGCCTCGCCGGATTTCGCGGCTATTGTCGGATTTTCCTGCGTGAGCCGATTCTTCGGCTTCAGAACCCCGAACACGTGTCCGTGATAGATTAGTGGGCTTCTGTGGAAACACTCAGCGAAATCCGGCGTCCCATGAGAACCTTCCGGCATTGTCTGCTGCTGGCGGCGCTGATGACGGGCGCGGCGGCAAGCCCTGCTGCGGCCCAATCCGCATTTCCGCACCTTCGCATTATTGCGCCCGCCGCGCCGGGCGGCGGGTGGGATCAGACCGCGCGCGTGATGCAGCAGGCGCTCCAGCAGACGGGTCTCGCGCGCACGGCATCGGTGGAAAACATTCCGGGCGCCGCGGGAACGATTGGGCTTGCGCGGTTCGTCAGCGCCGAACGCGGGAACGGTGACACGGTGATGGCGTCCGGCCTGATCATGCTGGGCGCGATCGTGGCACACCGGTCCGCTCTGACGCTCCACGACGTGACGCCGATTGCGCGGCTGACCGGCGAATACGAAATCATCGTCGTTCCGGCCGCGTCCAAGTTCCGTTCGCTGGACGATCTCCTGCGCGCTTTCAGGGACAACCCCGAATCCGTATCGTGGGGCGGCGGTTCCGCGGGCGGCACCGATCAGATCCTCGCCGGCCTCGTCGCGGATGCGATCGGCGTCGACCCGCGCCGCGTCAATTACATCGCGTTCTCCGGCGGCGGCGAATCGATGTCGGCGATTCTGGGCGGGCAGGTCTCGGTTGGCGTGAACGGCCTGGCCGAATTCGCGCCTCAGATCCAGGCCGGCGCGGTGCGCGTGTTGGGCATTTCCAGCGCGGAGCGGCTTCCGGGAATCGACGCCCCCACGCTCCGGGAGCAGGGCGTCGATGTCGAACTCGAAAACTGGCGCTCGGTTGTCGCTCCGCCTGGGATCCGCGCCGCGGACCGGCAGCGGATCGGGAGCATGATACGCGCGATGGCGCAGTCGCCGGCGTGGCGCGAAGCGCTCACGCGTTATCGCTGGAACGACCGCTACCTCGACGGCCCCGAGTTCGAGCGCTTCGTGGAAAGCGAGGAAGCGCGCGTACTGGCGATCATGAGGAAGCTCAGGACCGATCGCAGCGAGTCCGTCACACTCACCTCCGCCGGTCCGTATCCGCTGCTGGTGCTTTCCGGCCTCGCCCTGAGCGCCGCGGCCGCGGGGTTCAGCGTGTGGCGGTCGCCGCGAACGCTCTCACGGCAACCGGCGGATCCGCGACGCAAGGCTGTGGCGCTCATTGCCGCGGGCGTTTTGCTGGATCTCCTGTTGGTCGAGCGCGGAGGGTTCGTGTTGGCGTCGACGATGCTTTTCTGGTTTACGGCGCGCGCTTTCGACGCGCGGCATCCGGTGCGGGATGCGGTCTTCGCGCTCGGAACGTCGGCGGGGGCCTACCTGCTATTCGCGCGCGTGCTGGAATTACCGCTCCCGGCAGGCGTGCTCTCGGGCTGGATATGAGCGTGAAGCCGGCCGGGGCCTGATGGAAACGCTGCATGCCCTCGGCCAGGGCTTCGCCAATGCTCTCACGCTGCCCCATCTCGCATGGGCGCTCGCCGGCGTCACGCTCGGAACCGTGGTCGGCGTGCTTCCCGGGATTGGACCGGCGCTCACTGTGGCCATCCTTCTGCCGGTAACGTTCAGTCTGGACCCGACGAGCGCCTTCATCATGTTCGGCGGAATCTACTACGGGGCGATGTATGGCGGGTCCACGACGAGTATTCTTATGAACTCCCCCGGTGAAA
>JACPPO010000077.1 GCA_016190945.1 Acidobacteriota bacterium
GGTGCGTGATTGGGAGCGTCTCTTCATCGGCGAGATCAAGGCTGGCCGCGATCCGCGGAGACCGCGCGTGCAGCGCAAGGCGTCGGCGGCTGACAAGGCGCCGGCAAGCGTTGCCGAGTTCCTCGACGCCTACGTGGAACGGTGCGTCAGGCCGGCGGCATTGCGGAGCATCAAGTCGGTCAAGAGCCGCGTCGATGTGCTGAAGAAGCACCTCGGCGAGCTACCGCTCGACGCGCTCGAAGAACCCGACGAGATCAATCGCTTCAAGACGGACTCGGAGTACGCCGACGACGTCGAGATCGCGACGATCCATCGGTCGCTCGAAGTCCTTCGCGCGGTGATGAACTGGGGCATGGCGCAGACACCGTCGTTCTTCAAGAAGTCGCCGTTCCATCGCTACGGCGTGCGCATGAACAAGAAGTCGGAGACGATGCGCGACCGCCGGCTCCCGCGGGAAGAGGAAAAGCTGCTGCTCGATACGGCGCTCAACAAGATGAACGCCCCCGAGCATCAGTTCGTTGGACCACTCCTGCATGACCGCCTCATCGGCGCCCTGGAGCTCTGTTGCCGGCGCGGCGAGATGCTGCTCATCCAGAACAAGCGCGTGAACTGGGACACCTGCCAGATCGGCATCCCAGGCGCGACGGCGAAGGACAAGGAGAACCGCAGGATCCCGTTCAACCCGGAAGGACGGCTGGCGGCGATCCTCGAGCGACGGGCCGCGCTTGGGCCCGACGCCTACGTGTTCGGCAGCGCCACTGGGACGTATCAGCCGAACATCCAGACAGCCTGGGAGACGCTTCGGCTGCTGGCGCATGGCCTGGAGCCTCGGAGCGGCCGGGTAGGCGGGGAGTGGAACCGGGAGCAGCTGCGGCGGATCGACCTCCGCTGGCACGACCTCAGGCACGAGGGCGCCTGCCGGCTCCTGGCTGACGGCGTGGACATCCGCATCATCCAATTGATGCTCGGCCACGCCAGCATTCAGCAGACGCAGCGGTACCTGAACGTGACGGATGAGGAACTCAGAAGGGGACTGGAGGTGAGCTGGAACAACAAAGGCCGACCACTTCGACTCGCATCAGGAGCCTGAAGGTGATCGGCCTCGCGAAAACTGGATCGGCTTGCGCGTTTGTCACCAATTTGTCCCACGGGACGTCCTGGCGACTCAAAATTTGGTTGCGGGGGGGGGATTTGAACCCCCGACCTTTGGGTTATGAGCCCAACGAGCTACCGGACTGCTCCACCCCGCGGCTTAGAAGATATCACTGTAACACGCGGATCGGGGAGAGGGAAGGGTACTTACCGCGATTCCAC
>JACPPO010000084.1 GCA_016190945.1 Acidobacteriota bacterium
GCCGGTGGCTTCGAGCGCGAGCGTCGTGCAGGAGTAGACCGTCCGGCCATTGAGAATGACCGTGCAGGCCCCGCACTGCAGGCGGTCGCAGCCCATCTTCGTGCCGGTGAGCTTGAGGTCCTCGCGGAGGAACTGCAGCAGCGTCGTCCGGTTGGAGATTTCCTTGCGGTACGCGACGCCGTTGACTGTCAGCTCGACCGTCGTCCGGTGGGGATCGGGCTCGGTGGCATCGGGCAGCTGCGCGTCGGCCGCCCCGGGAATCAGCGAGGCCGACAGCGCGCCGGTGGCGACGGCGCCCCCTTTAAGGAAGGCCCGGCGCGAAACTGATTGGTTCGGTGTGTCACGGTCATCGTCCGCCATGTCGCCCCCTAACACGGTGCCGGCGATAAAGTGCGCACTGAAGTGTCGCAGGTTTAATCGTTGAGTCTAGACGAGCACCCCAGGTGTGGTGCGGACGTCAGGCTACAGACGAGGGCCGACGAGGAACGGCAGGTTCTGGTTGTTCTCGTTGCACACGTACTCGCGCAGCTCCTCCCCCGCCATCAGGCGCGCCATGCCGGTCACCGTGAACGGCCGCGAGTACGCCCCGGGATCGTCGATCGTCATCTCTATTCGCATGTTCCCGAGATCGAGCCGGGTGTACCTCTCGGTCACGTGGAGCTGGTCGGTGCTGATGTGACCGCGGTTGTCGAACCAGATCTTGCCGTTAAACCCGACGGTATCGACCACGAGCGTGTCGCCCTCCCACCAGCCGATCGAGTGCCCGTACCACGTGGGGTCGAGCTCGTCGGCCGGCGGATGCTTCCGGCCGTCGAGGAACATCTGCCTGTAGTGATACATCTCGTACAGGAAGAACGCGTGCGTCGGCGTGACCACCACGCGCCAGGGGTACGGCGTGAACCGGGGCGGCGGGAGCGGCAGGCACTGCGCCTGCGGATCGTCCTTCGCCAGCTGCGCGTCCATCTTCTTCTTCGTTTCAGGCAGCAACGGCATCATCTCACCCTTGGGAAGCCCCTGCGAGATGTCGGCGAGAGGCAGTCCTCCGAGCCAGACGCCCGCTAGGTCGGGTTTGCCGTCCGCTAGCCGCGGCAGCGGCCCGGTGACCGGCGTGGCCCTGATGTTGCCGCCCAGCCGCCGTACCTGGGGCGCGGCCGCTTGCTCCTGCCCCTCGAGGGAGATGATCGCCGTCACAGCGGCGGCAATCGTCACCGCGATCACTCGAATCACCAC
>JACPPO010000078.1 GCA_016190945.1 Acidobacteriota bacterium
CCAGTAGCCCAGGGCTCCGCCCACGCAGACGCTGGCCACCAGGTTCCAGCCGAGCGTGGACGCCAGGACCCACGCTTTCCTCCAGGAGGCTTCCCTGTCGGAGCGGCGTTCGGGTCCCGGAGGTCGCGGGTGCGCCAGGGTCCCTCCTACCTGCGGAGCGCCGCATCGTAGCAAAAGCGGGGGGGATTTTCAAACGCGCAACGCCGCCGGCGCCGCCGCGGCCCTTACTGCAGGACCGCCCAGCCCGCCAGGCGCTGCAGGAAGGGCTGCGGGTAGATCCCGATCCAGAACGTGAACAGCAGACAGATGGCCAGCGCCACCGCCAGCGCTCCCGAGGGGCCGCGGACCTCCGTTCCGGCGGGATCGCCCATGTACATCCGCACCACCACGCGCAGGTAGAAGTAAAGGGAGATGGCGCTGTTGACGACCGCCAGCACGGCCAGCCACGCATAGTCGGCCTTGATGGCGGCCCCGAACAGGTACCACTTGCCCACGAACCCGGCGGTCGCCGGGATGCCGGCGAGCGAGAGCATGAACACCAGCATCGCGAAGGCGGCGAACGGGGCGCGGCGGGCGAGCCCCGTGAAGTCGTCCACCTGATCGCCGACCAGCCCCTCGCGCCGCAGGTTCACCACCAGCCCGAAGGCGCCCATGTTCGTGAACGTGTAGGCCAGCAGGTACACGCACACGGCGGTGAGACCGTAGCGGCCGGTCTCCCCCATCTTCTGGGCCGCGAGCACGCCCATCAGGACGTAGCCCGCGTGCGCCACGCTCGAGTACGCCAGCAGGCGCTTCATGTTGTCCTGCAGCAGCGCCCCCAGGTTGCCGATGGTCATGCTGGCGGCGGAGAGCACCACCAGCAGCAACGCCCAGTGCTGGCGGGCCTCCATCATCCCCTCCACCAGGATGCGCAGCACGATCGAGAACGCCGCGGCCTTGATGCCGGTGGAGAAGAAGGCCGCCACCGCCGTGGGCGCCCCCTCGTAGGCGTCCGGGACCCACATGTGGAAGGGCACGGCCGCGATCTTGAACCCCAGGGCCACCACCAGCAGGATGAGCCCCAGAACCATCAGCGGCTGCTGCCGCATCCCCTCGAA
Source organism: Acidobacteriota bacterium (assembly GCA_016190945.1). Taxonomy (GTDB): domain Bacteria; phylum Acidobacteriota; class Vicinamibacteria; order Vicinamibacterales; family UBA2999; genus JACPPO01. Next base: position 1,098 of record JACPPO010000078.1, read on the forward strand.
GGCCAGCGCGGTGGCGATGGCGCTCAGGCTGGTGGAACCGGTGACGGCGTACAGGAGCGAGATCCCGTACAGGAACAGGCCGGTCGAGAAGGTTCCCAGCAGGAAGTACTTGAGCGCCGCCTCGTTGGAGCGCCGGTCGCGCTTGAGAAAGCCGGCCAGCACGTAGGTCGAAAGCGACATGGTCTCCAGGCCGATGAAGATCATCAGCAGATCGCGGCCGGAGGCCATGAACATCATTCCCACGACCGCGAACATGATGAGCGCGTAGTACTCCCCCGCCTGGGCCCCCTCGATCTCCAGGTAGCGGATGCTCATCAGCATGGTGAGCGCCGCTACCAGCAGGAACAGGAACTTGAAGAACAGGGCGAAGGTGTCGAGCACGAACATGCCGCCCCAGCCGACCACCACCCCGCCGGCGCTCTCGGCCAGGATGCGGGCGAAGCGCATCAGGGGCAGCGACACGAGCGCCACCCCCAGGATCGACAGATAGCCGAGATAGCGCGCCTCGCTGCGCGGCAGGAAGACGGCCACCCCGAGGATGATGAAGGCGTAGATGCTGAGCAGCAGCTCGGGGAAGATGGCCCACAGATCGGGGGTCAGCGGCAGGCTCGGCATGGCGCGGGCCTCAGCGCAGGCCGGCGGCCGCCGCGGCGGGCGCCGGCGCACCGGCAGAGTTCGCCTCGGCCACGGCCGCGGTCGGATAGTAGCGGCCGTGCACCTGCTCGACCAGCTTCTGCACGGGCTGGTCGAGGATCCGGAAAAAGGGCCTCGGATAGAGGCCGATCCAGAAGGCCAGCAGCACCAGCGGCACGAGGGTCATGGCCTCGCGGAAGTCGAGGTCCTTGAGGGTCGTGTTCTCGGGCTTGTCGAGCTTGCCGAACATGGTGCGCTGGTAGAGCCACAGCATGTATCCCGCGCCCAGCACGATGCCGGTCACGGCGCACACCGACCAGATCTTGCTATCGAGCTGGAAGGCGCCGGCCAGGATCGTGAACTCGCCGATGAAGCCGTTGAGCGCCGGCAGCCCGATGCTCGACATGGTCATGATCATGAAGAGGGTGGCGTAGACGGGCATCTGCTTCGACAGCCCGCCGAAATCCGCGATCATGCGCGTGTGCCGGCGCTCGTAGATGAGGCCCACGATCAAGAACAGCGCCCCGGTGCTGATGCCGTGGTTGATCATCTGCAGCACGCCGCCGTTGAGGCCGTTGACGTTGAGCGCGAACACGCCCAGCATGCAGAAGCCGAGGTGGCTCACCGAGGAGTAGGCCACCAGGCTCTTCCAGTCCTTCTGCACCATGGCCACCATGGCGCCGTAAATGATCCCCACCACCGACAGGAGCAGCATCCAGGGCAGGAACTCCTGGGTGGCCTGCGGCAGCATGGGGAGCGAGAAGCGCACGAACCCGTACGTGCCCATCTTCAGGAGCACTCCCGCCAGGATGACCGAGCCGGCGGTGGGCGCCTCCACGTGCGCGTCCGGCAGCCAGGTGTGGAACGGGAACATCGGCACCTTGATCGCGAAGCCGACGAAGAAAGCCCAGAACACCCAGCGCTGCAGCTCCAGCCAGTCGGGCGTCGTGAGCGCACCCAGGCGGTGCATCTCGGGGATCGAGAAAGTGTAGGTGCCGTACTCGCCGTGGTAGAAGAAGTACAGGGCCAGGATCCCGAGCAGCATCAGCACCGAGCCGAGCAGCGTGAACAGGAAGAACTTGATGGCCGCGTACAGCCGGCGCGGGCCTCCCCAGATGCCGATGAGGAAGTACATCGGCACCAGCATGACCTCCCAGAACACGTAGAACAGGAAGAAGTCGATCGCCACGAACACGCCGAGCATGCCGGTCTGCAGGACCAGCATGAACACGTAGTACTCCTTCTCGCGCTCGGTGATGGCCGTCCAGGAGGACAGGACGGCGACGAACCCCAGGAGCGTGGTCAGCAGCACCAGCAGCAGCGAGATGCCGTCCACTCCCATCATGTAGCGCACGCCGATGGAGGGGATCCAGGAGACATCCTCCATGAACTGGAAGTCGGCGCTGGCGCGGTCGTAGGCGATGAACAGCGGCACCGAGAGCAGGAAGTCCGCCAGCGCCACCAGCGTGGCGAACCAGGCGATGGCCCGCCGCTGCTCCTTGGGGATGAACAGCAGCAGCAGGGCGCCCGCCAGCGGCAGGTAGGTGATGGCCGACAGTATGCCCGGGAATACCATTGCGACTCCTTCTTACTTGTGTTCAGCCCATTCGGACTGCTCAGGGATCAAAATGCCCCTCAAAATGCCACTCCAGAGACAGCCTCGGGCGTCATTGCTGCGCGTAGAAAAGATAGATGCTCACGAACACCAGCAGCCCGAACACGATCGCCGCGGCGTAGCTCTGCACGACCCCG
>JACPPO010000086.1 GCA_016190945.1 Acidobacteriota bacterium
CGACCTTGGACCTATTTCTTGGAAAGCCCGCGCAGGACCTTCGGCGTAACGAACCAGCTCAGCGCGCCGGCGCGGCGCGACGTCAGGCTTTCCACGTCAATCCGGCACACGCCGCCCTTCTTGAATGGCAGTGCGCGGCCGGCGCCGATGAGATGCGCCGCCAGCTCGCCGAGGCCCGGCTCATGGCCGACGAGCGCGATGCGGCGGCGGCGCGCCGCCTTCGCGAGCTGCGCAAGCACCGAGCCAGGCGCGTGCCCTGGTGACAACGCGTCGAGCACCTTGATCGAGGGCTTGCCAGGCAGGCCGGCGGCCAGAAGCTCCGCGGTCTGCTTCGCCCGAACGAGCGGGCTGGTGAAGATTTCGTCAACCACGACGTCGAGCCGGGACAGGCCGTTCACCGACTCCTTGAACCGGGCGACGCCGCGTGCCGTCAGCGGCCGCTTATCATCGTCGGGCCACTCCTCGCCGCGCTGGGCCGCGATCGCATGCCGGACGAGATAGATCTCGGCGGGAGTGGCCATCCGCTAGGCGGCCGATGCTCCTGGCGCCGCGATACCGGCGGTTGTCTCGGGCACCGTGGCGGTGCGATCGCAGACGGCTAACAGTTTCTTGCGCAGGGTCACGTACAGGCCGTGAATCTGGCGGCATTCCGTCTCGAGCCGGCGCACGAGCCGGTCAAGGTCGGCCGATACGCGCAGATTCGGCGCCTTCGAGGAGCCCTGCACGCCACGGACGCGCGCGATCAGCACCTCGTGGTCGTGCATGCGGCCAAGCAGGTCCTGCGCCTCTTTCAAGGTGCCGATGCGTGCCTCCCCGCGCGAGCCGCCCAACTCGCGGGACACCTCCATGGCGTACCGTAGTTTCTTCACGGCGACCCGCACCTCGTGAAGCCGATCGGGCAGGTAGATACCCGCGGCGTTCTCAACGGCCTCGCGCAGGCGGACCGCGCGCCGCGCGGCCCGCAGCCTTGCGCCGGCGATCCGCTCCGGGTCGCGCATCCGACCACCCGTGGTCTGCGAGGGACCCCTGCTCGCGGCTGCCGCCGCGCGGCGACGCAGCTTGTCGAGGTCGATGCGCCCAACCCTGGCGCACATCTCGACGTGCAGGCGCTGGCGCTCTTCGCGAACGACCTGCCGCAGCTTCGCGATCGCGCCACGCGGGGCATCACCGCCAGCGGTCAAGGCCTCGAGCGTCTCCAGTGCAACGTCGAGCTCCCGTACCGGACCGAGCGCGCGGGTAAGGCGGCGAACCGTGCGCTCTAGCTTCCGGCCGCGCGCACCACGGGTCAGGAGCGGCAGCGCCTCGCGCAGCCGCCGCGAGGCAACACGGGCCTGGTACAGCAGGTGCGGGTCGCCCCGCTGCGCGCCGGGCAGCGAACGGGTCAACGCGTTCAGCCGCTGCCAAACAAGCAACTCTGACGGGGTGGTGATTCGCGGCATCGCGACGATAGGCCTCAGACCACGGGCTCGGCAATCTTGAGGCCCGCGCCCTGGCCCCTGAGGCCTACTATATCTCCTCATGCGCATCGCCGCGATCGATATAGGGACCAATTCGGTCCACATGATCGTGGTCCGCGTGCGAGCGGACCTGTCGTTCGAACTCATCGATCGCGAGAAGTTCATGGTTCGCCTGGGCGCAGGGGGCCTCGACGGCCGAGCGCTTACGGCTGAGGCGATGACGGCGACCCTGCAGGCCGTTTCAACGTTCAGGCGCCTGGCCGATTCACACGGCGTGGATGAGATGCTCGCCGTCGCGACGAGCGCGATACGCGAGGCGGCTAACGGCGTCGAGTTTCTCTCCCGAATCGAGCGTGAGACCGGCATCCGGCCGATGGTGATCACCGGTGCCGAGGAAGCGCGGCTCATCCATCAGGCGGCCGTCTACGGAGTCGACGTCGGCAGCGCCCGCGCGGTAGTGATCGATATCGGTGGCGGCAGCGTGGAGATTACGCTGGGAACGGCGACGTCAATCCAACTCGCCCGCAGTTTCAAGATCGGTGTGATTCGCCTGACGGAACGGTTTATCAAGGGCGATCCGCTCTCAGATCGCGACGAGCGGCGGCTCGAAAAGTACGTCCTCGACGAAATAGGCCGGTACTGCGAGCAAATCACGGCGATCGGCTTCGATCGCGTGATCGGCACGTCAGGCACCATCCTCAGCCTGGGGGGCGTCGCGGTCACTGCGTCCCGGGGCTCCCCGCCTGCCGAGCTCCGCAATCTCCGCTTCTCGGCCAGGCAGATCCGCCGGCTGCGGAAGGGCGTTCGCGCCATGGATCTCGAGAGCCGCCTGGCCATGCCCGGTCTGGATCCCCGCCGCGCGGATCTCGTCGTCGCCGGCGCCGTACTGCTCGATACCATCCTGCGGCGCCTCGAGGCGGACGAGTTGACGCTCTGCGATCTCGCGCTGCGTGAAGGGCTGGTTCTGGATTACGTCCGGCGCAACAAGCAGCAGATCGTCAAGGTCGATCGCATTCCCGACGTGCGCCGCCGCAGCACGATGGAGCTGGCGGAACGCTGCAACTACTACGTGGTGCATGCGCAGCACGTGGCCCGCCTGGCGCTTGCGCTGTTCGATCAGACGCGCGCGCTGCATGGGCTGACCGACCGCGAGCGTGAGTGGCTCGAGTACGCAGCGCTGATGCACGACCTTGGCGTGCATATCAGTTATCCCCGCCATCACCGCCATTCGTACTACCTCATCAAGAACGGAGACCTGCGCGGGTTCGAGCCGGAGGAGATCGAAGTGATGGCGCTCGTCGCGCGGTATCATCGGCGCGGCACGCCCAAGAAGACGCATGAGGAGTACGCACGGCTGCGGCCGGCATTGCGCGGCACCATCCGGACGCTGGCGTCGATCCTGCGCGTCGCCGAAAGCCTGGACCGGAGCCATGCGCAGGTGGTCTCGGCGCTCGAACTGCAGGATCGGGGCACCGACCTGCTGCTGCAGCTCCGCACCTCGGGCGACGCGGAACTCGAGGTGTGGGCGGCGCAGCGGCACCTCGAGCCGTTCGAGCGCGTCGTGCGGAAGCCGGTGCATCTGGACGCGCAGTCGGCAGGTCAGAATCACACAGAAGGCTCAACGAGTGCCACGCCGCCACAGTCTCGGCGGTAGTGGGCTCCTTTGAAAGCGCGACTAGGGCGAACCTACTCAGTAACAAGCCCGCACCCACTACCCACCCAGCCCGTTACACGGAATTAACACGCCGGAAACGGCTGCGAAACGGTCGTCCGATAGCGTGGCACGCATGCGTCATAGAATGCTGAGGTTCGGAATCGCTGTAGCCTTCGCGACATCCGGGGCGGCATGCGGCGGCGGGAACAATCAGGCGTCCCAGGAAGGCGGTGAGGCCCCGGCGGTTCTCATCACGGTCGACGGGTCGAGTACGGTGTTCCCGATCGCCGAAGCGGTCGCCGAGGAGTTTGGAAAAGCTAACCCGAACGTGCGCACGCCGACTGTCGGCATCTCCGGTACCGGCGGCGGCTTCCAGAAGTTCTGCAGCGGCGAGATCGACATCAGCAACGCCTCGCGGCCGATCCGGCCCTCCGAAATCGAGGCGTGCCGGAAGGCCGGCGTCGAGTACATCGAGGTGCCGGTGGCGTACGACGGGCTTGCGGTTGTCGTGAACCCGAAAAACAGCTGGGCCACGACGGTCACGGTCGCGGAGCTGAAGAGACTCTGGTCCCCGGAGGCGCAGGGAAAGGTCATGCGCTGGAACCAGGTCCGGCCGTCGTGGCCAAACCGTGACATCAGGCTCTTCGGCGCCGGCGTCGATTCCGGAACGTACGACTACTTCACGGAAGCCACGGTCGGGAAGGAAGGCGCCAGCCGCGGCGACTTCACGTCGAGCGAGGATGACAACGTCATCGTCCAGGGCGTCGCCAGCGACGAGCTCGCTCTCGGCTTCCTGCCCCTCGCATATGTCGAGGCCAACCGCGGGCGGCTCACGCTGGTACCGGTGGAAGACGGAAAGGCAGACAACGGCGAGGGCCCGATCCTGCCCTCGGCAGAGACGGTGCGGAACGGCACGTATCAGCCGCTGTCACGGCCCCTGTTTGTCTATGTGTCCCGCAAGGCGGCCGATCGACCGGAGATCCAGCGGTTCGTTGAGATGTTCTTCAGCCGCACCGACCTTGTGAAGGAAGTGGGCTACATCGAGCTGACACCGCAGATTTACGAGCTCGCCCGCGTACACTTCGCGGCTCGGAAGGTCGGGACCGCGTTCGGCGAAGGGGGATCCCAGGTCGGCATGACGCTCGAGACCCTGCTCGCCAGGGAGCGATGAAGCGGTTTGAGTTCCTGATTGAGTGGGCGCTGTTCCTGTGCGCCCTTCTGTCCATTGGCACGACGGTCGGCATCATCGGGGTGCTGGCCGTCGAGACATTTGCCTTCCTGCGCGAGGTGCCGGTCACCGACTTTCTGTTCGGCACCGAATGGACGCCGCTCTTCGCGACCCCGCGATTCGGCGTCCTGCCGCTCGTCCTCGGCACGGTGCTGGTCTCGACCATCGCCATGGTGGTCGCGCTGCCGATGGGGTTGCTGAGCGCCATTTACCTCAGCGAATATGCCCCGCCGCGCGTTCGCCGCCTCATCAAGCCGGTCCTTGAAATCCTGGCTGGCGTGCCGACGGTCGTCTACGGTTACTTCGCGCTGCTGTTCGTGACGCCCCTGCTCCAGCGGTTCATCCCCGGTCTGGCGGGATTCAATGCGCTTGGTCCCGGCATCGTCATGGGGATCATGATCATGCCGCTCGTCTCGTCGCTCTCCGAGGATGCCATGCAGGGCGTGCCACGCGGGCTTCGCGAAGGCGCCTACGCCCTCGGCGCGACCAGGATGCAGACCAGCCTGCGCGTCGTCCTGCCAGCCGCCTTCTCCGGGATCACCGCCGCGTGCATCCTGGCGGGGGCGCGCGCCGTCGGCGAAACGATGATCGTGGCGATTGCCGCCGGACAGCAGCCGCGCCTGACCGCGAGTCCGTTGGTGCCGGTCGAGACCATGACCGCCTATATCGTGCAGGTCAGTCTCGGCGACACGCCGCAGGGCACACTGGAATACCGCACCATCTTTGCCGTCGGCATGCTGCTCTTTCTGGGAACGTTCGTCCTGAACCTCATCAGCGCGTGGCTGCGCGCGCGCTACCGCGAGGAGTATCTGTGAACGCGACCGCGCGGCGACGCGCGCTCGATCTGCTCTTCCAGTTACTGGCGATGCTCATCCTGTGCCTGGCGCTGGGATCGCTGGCCGCGCTCGTCGCCACTGTGTGGAGCGACGGCGCCGACCGCCTGTCGTGGGATTTTCTGACAGGGTTTCCGTCGCGTCGCGCGGAGGACGCGGGCATCTGGCATGCGCTCGCCGGAAGCATGTTTGTCATTCTCACCACGGGAGGGCTGGCGGTGCCGATCGGCGTCGCCTCCGCGATTTATCTGGAGGAGTACGGCACCCGGAGCCTCTCGGCCCGCATCATCGAGTTCAACATCACGAACCTGGCGGCTGTGCCGTCCATCATTTACGGGCTGCTTGGGCTCTGGCTGTTCGTCCGCGTCATGGCGATGGGGCGGAGCGTACTGGCCGGCGCGTCGACGCTGGCGCTGCTCGTCCTCCCGGTGGTCATCCTGTCCACGCGCGAGGCGCTTCGCGCGGTCCCCTCGTCGATTCGTGAAAGCTCGTATGCCCTCGGAGCGACCAAGTGGCAGACGGTGTGGCATCAGGTGCTGCCGGTGGCGCTTCCGGGTATTCTGACGGGTGTGATCCTGGCGCTGTCGCGGGCGATCGGCGAAACAGCCCCGCTTATTTCGATTGGCGCGCTGACGTTCGTCGCCTTCGCGCCCGACAGTCTCTGGTCGCCCTTTACGGTGCTGCCGATTCAGATCTTCAACTGGGTGTCGCGCCCGCAGCTCGCGTTCCAGGCCAATGCCGCGGCAGCTATCCTGGTCCTGCTCGCGCTGCTGCTCACCATGAATGCCGCCGCGATATGGCTGCGCGATCGGTATCAGAAGAAGCTGGTATGAGCCGCGATGCGACGGCAACCCGTCCCCCTTCGCTGGCCGCCATCGCCGCGCGGGGCGGCCCGCCGCCGGCGATCGACCGTCCGGTCAAGATCCAGGCCGAGGGGTTGAACTTCTACTACGGTGGTACCCGGGCGCTCGAGGACATCTCCATCCGCATCCATTCCAACGTTGTCACCGCGTTCATCGGGCCGTCCGGCTGCGGCAAGAGCACCTTCCTGCGCACGCTGAACCGCATGAACGACATCATTCCGGGGACGTGCGCCGAGGGGAAGGTGCTGGTTGACGGCGTGGACATCTACAAGCCCGGGGTCGACGTGGTGGAGTTGCGACGACGGGTGGGCATGGTGTTCCAGAAGTCGAATCCGTTCCCGAAGTCGGTGTTCGACAACGTCGCGTACGGCCTGCGGATCAACGGCATGGCCGGGAGCCATTCCGAGCTGGCGGCGCGTGTCGAGGAAAGCCTGCGGCAGGCGGCGCTCTGGGACGAGGTCAAGGACCGCCTGCACGACTCCGCGCTGGCGATGTCGGGCGGACAGCAGCAACGGCTCTGCATCGCCAGGGCGCTCGCCGTACGCCCGGACATTCTGCTGATGGACGAGCCGGCGTCGGCTCTCGACCCGATCGCAACCCAGCGAATCGAGGAGCTGGTGTACGACCTCAAGACAACCTATACGATCCTGATCGTGACGCACAACATGCAGCAGGCGGCGCGCGTGTCCGACTACACCGCGTTCTTCTGGCTGGGGCGCCTGATTGAGTACGATCGGACCGAGAAGATGTTCACGGCGCCGGCGGAGACGTTAACGGAGGACTACGTGACCGGGCGGTTCGGGTGACCGTGGAACGAGCGACACGGCATTTTCAGGAGGAGCTCGAGGGGCTCCAGGCGCGGCTGCTCGAAATGGGTGGGCTGGCGGAGGAGCGCGTCCGCATGGCCGTGCACGGCCTCGTCACGCGCGATACGACGCTCATCGATACGGTGATGCTCGGCGATGAGCTGATCAACGAGCTGCACATCGAGATCGACGGTCGGTGCTTCACGCTGCTCGCGCTGCACCAGCCGATGGCGACCGACCTGCGGTCGATCGTCGCCGCGGTCAAGATCAACACGGATCTCGAGCGCGTCGGCGACCTCGCGGTGAATATCGCGGAGGCGGCCCGGCGCTATACCAACCACGCGCCGGTCAAGAAACTGATCGACATCCCGCAGATGGGGGATATCGCCCAGGCCATGCTGCGCGACGCGCTCGACTCATTCGTGCGGCGCGACACGGGGCTGGCGCACCAGGTGCTCAACGAAGACGACCGCCTCGACGCCCTGAAAACGCAGGTGTTCCGGGAGCTCCTCACTTACATGCTGGACGATCCGTCGACCGTCGAGCCGGCGCTCGATCTGATCCTGGTATCGAGGCACCTCGAGCGAATCGGCGACCACGCCACCAACATCGCCGAGGACGTCATCTTCATGGTCTCGGCGCTGGACGTGCGACATCATTCGTCGAACGTCGACGAAGGGTGACGATTTGGGATCGCCGGTTCCCCATCCCCCCAATCGCCAATCATCAATTAGAATGGGTCGGATGGGCGAGGCGTGGCTGTGTGTCGTGTGCCGCCGGCATCCTGTGGACGACCGCTGGCGGCCGTTCTGCAGCGAGCGGTGCCGGAACGAGGACCTGGCGCGGTGGGCCGAGGGGCGGTACCGCGCAGCCGGGGAGCCCGCCCCCGTCCCAGACAGCGACGCCGACCTGGACTCCTAACCTTTTTCCTCCGCTTATGACCGATACGCTCACTCTTACCGACAACCGCACCGGGAAGCAGTACGAAATCCCGATCAAGGATGGCGTGATTCGCGCCACGGACCTGCGCCAGGTCAAGTCCGGACCCGACGACCCCGGGCTGATGACCTACGACCCCGCATTCATGAATACCGCCGCGTGCCGCAGCCGCATCACGTACATCGACGGCGACAAGGGCATCCTCGAATATCGGGGCTACCCGATCGAGCAGCTGGCCGAACGCTCGACGTACCTGGAGACCGCCTACCTGATCATCTTCGGCGAGCTGCCAACGGCGGCGCAGCTCGAGTCGTGGAAGGAGGAGATCACCCTTCACACGATGCTCCATGAGAACATCAAGAAGCTGATGGAGGGGTTCCAGTACGACGCCCATCCGATGGGCGTGTTCCTGAGCACCGTCGGCGCGTTCTCGACGTTTTATCCCGACGCCAAGCAGATCTTCGATGAGCAGGCGCGGAAGAAACAAGTCCACCGTCTGATCGCCAAAGTCCCCACGATCGCCGCCTACGCCTTCCGCCACAGCATCGGGCGGCCGTACAACCAGCCCGATAACGAGCTCAGTTTCATCGGCAACTTCCTCAACATGCTGTTTCGGATGACGGAGCTGAAATACAAGGTCAGTCCCGCGCTCGAACGGGCCCTCGACGTGCTCTTTATTCTGCACGCCGATCACGAGCAGAACTGCAGCACGAGTGCGATGCGCGGCATCGGCAGCTCGCACGTCGACCCGTACTCGGCGATGGCGGGAGCGGCGGCGGCACTGTACGGGCCGCTGCACGGCGGCGCCAACGAGGCGGTGCTCCGAATGCTCAAGGAGATCGGGAGCATCGACAACGTGCCCGGCTTCATCAAGCGCGTGAAGGCGGGCGAAGGGCGCCTCATGGGGTTCGGCCACCGGATCTACAAGTCCTACGACCCGCGGGCCAAGATCATCAAGCGTACGGCGGACGAGGTATTCGAGGTCACGGGCAAGAACCCGTTGCTCGACATCGCGCTGGAGCTCGAGCGGATCGCGCTGCAAGACGAGTACTTCGTCACGCGCAAGCTGTACCCGAACGTCGATTTCTACTCCGGATTGATCTACCAGGCGATGAACTTCCCCGTCACGATGTTCCCCGTGCTCTTCGCAATCCCGCGGACAGCCGGCTGGATTGCGCAGTGGGAGGAGATGATCCTGGATTCCGAGCAGAAGATCGCGCGGCCGCGGCAGGTCTACACGGGGTCGCCGCGGAGAGACTACATACCCGTCGACAAACGGACATAAGCACGGTGCGAACGTGTCGACGGTGCGAGGGTGCGCCCGACGGTGCGACGGTGCGGGTTGTTCTAGGTTCGACGGTGCTCGCCGTCGCGCTATGTGCGTGTTCCGCCGATGCCAACGACCCCGTACTGTTGAACCCACTGTCGACCCCTCGCATCGTCGCACCGTCGGGCGCACCCTCGCACCCTCGCACCCTTCGCACCGTCGCACCAGTTCAGCGTTCAGGCCAGGTATCGAAATTTGAGAGCGGCCGGGCGTACGAACACCTCCGACGCCAGGTCGGGTTCGGCCCTCGGCCGGCGGGATCGGCGGCGCTGACGCAGTGCCGCCGGTACATCCTGACGGAGCTCAAGGCCGCCGGCATCGAGGCACGCGAGGACGCGTTCGACGCCGCGACGCCTGTGGGCCGCGTCCGGATGGTCAACGTGATCGGCACCATCCCCGGACGCCGCGACGATCGGATTGCGCTGGCCACCCACTACGACACGAAGCTGTTTCGGGAGTTCCGCTTCGTGGGCGCCAGCGACGCGGCTTCCTCCACGGCCGCGGTCCTGGAGCTCGCGCGCGTACTCAAGACGCGTCAGAACGAGTTCACGATCGAGCTGCTCTTCTTCGACGGTGAAGAAGCCGTCGTCGACTGGTACCGAAACAACGACAACACCTACGGAAGCCGGTACTACGTGGAAACGGCGCGCAAAGCCGGCACGCTGGCCGAGCTCAAGGCGCTGGTGCTGCTCGACATGATTGGCGACCGGGACCTGAACATCCGCCGCGATTCCAACTCGACGCGGTGGCTGACCGACATCATCTGGGCCTCGGCGGCGAAGCTCGGTTACCGCGCGCAGTTCCTCTCCGAGGGCACCACCATCGACGACGACCATGTCCCCTTCCTGCGCGCGGGCATCCCGTCAGTCAACATCATCGATCTCGACTATCCGGCCTGGCATACGGCGCAGGACGATCTGGACCGCGTGAGCGCCCGCAGCCTCCAGATCGTCGGCGACGTGGTGCTCGATGCGCTGCCGCAAATCGAGCGAAGGCTTTCTACGCTGAAATAGGCCCGCGTTAGGGGCCGTCATTGCCGACGATGTCGCGAGGATACAACCGCGGCCGTGCCGAGTCCCGCCAGCAGCACGGCGCCGCCCCACAGCGCACCCTGCCGGACCGAGCGGTCAATCGCGGGGCGCATCACCTCGTCGATCGTGACCCGAGGTGCCGGGGCGATCGCGGAGCGCTGCAGCGTGACATAGCGGCGTGCACCCGCCGCAGTGACGCGGTTCTGCACGACCAGGAAGACGGCAAGCGCCGCCACTACCGACACCAGCACAATCCATCGGACGTGCGTGTTCACTCGCCTCGATTATACGGCTGGCCTCAGGCCGCGAAGTCGCACCTGTTGTCTACGAGTAGAGATACCAAAGGGCCAGCCCTGCCAGAATGAGCGCCAGAACGATGGCGACCATCGGCGGCTGCGCACGCCGCGGACGGTTCAAGAGCGGGCCGCCCGCCGGCGGCTTCACGCGCGGCTCGCTCGTTGGGTTGCCGCACCTGTAGCAGATCAGCGCTTTGTCCGCGATGTCCGTTCCACAGTGCCGGCAGATCACGATCGCTGTCGGATCTGTCGCGCGATCCTGGCGAGTTCGACGAGAATCTTTTCCAGTTGCGCGTGGTACTGGTCGTCCGGCATTGACGCCTTGCGGCCCCTCAGGGCCTCGAGCAGCACCTCGAGCAGCAGGCGCTGCCGCTCGAGCGCGGCCATCTGCGCATCGCCCTTCGAAACGGTCGCCGGATCCACGTCGAGGTACACGGTTCGCGCGAACGCCCCGTCCTCGCCGGGCGCCCCGGCTTCCCGTCCCACGCCGTCGCCGTCGTCATCCAGCAGCGGCCGCTCGGTCGACAGCTGCCCCCGCTCCTCCTCGTAGTGTTGCTTCACGCCGGCGGTGGCGGCCACAAACGCCTCCCAGATGGACACGCGGTCGTTCTTGTCGAAATCACTCGACATGTCCACGAGCGAGCGGATGAAATACTCCGGAAACACGGTGGTGAAACGCTGCAACGCAGAATCGGTAGCGACGATCACGACACGGCCCTGGGACGACAGCTGCTCGAGAAAGGGAAAACTCGCCGCGGTCGTGTTGACGACGACCACCCGTCCGCCAAGGCCGTTCAGCACCTCTTTCCACTCCACGGCGCTCAGATCCGGTCCCACCAGGTTGAACTTGGCGTCGACGCCGTCGAAGGTTCCGTGGCCGATAAGCAGCAGGATGAGGGTGTCGTTGCGAGTCACGCGGCGACGCAGATCGCCGAACAGCCGGCGGACGTTCTCGGCCGTTGATTTCGAGCTGCCGGCGCTTTCCTCGTCGAGAATGACGAGGTTCGCGTCCGGGAGCGCAAGGCCCGCGGTAAGGACCGCCGTCAGCTGGGTTCGCCATTTCTGTTGCTGGGCCGCGTATTTCTCGCCGCCCGACACACCTGACACCACGACGGCGTAGCGCTCCGCCGCCGCCGCGGATGCAGCACTCAGTGCGACACACACGAGAGCCGCCGCGGCAGTAGCCCAAAGCCCAAACTGACGAGAATTCACCGGAGCCCCCAGCGGCGACGCAGCGTCCACTCGATGGCGAGCAGCATCAACACTCCCGCGAAGATCCAGACGTTGTGCCAGAGTTCCTGCCACCGAGGCGCTGACGGCCCAGGCCCGCCGGATGCCAAAAGCGCGGATAATTGCGCCGCCTGTTGCGCCGGCAGGTAGCTGCCGCCGGTGGCGGTCGCGATGCGGCGGAGCACTTCTTCGTTAAGCCGCGGATCGGCCATCTCGAGATCGACGCCGCCAACCAGTAGCCAACGCTCTCCCCTGCCAGACACTGCGGCGCCGCTCTGCGCCGCTGCCGTCACATGATAAATGCCCGGCTCATCAAAGCGCACCTCAGCGGAATAACGCCCTGACTGAGGCTCGGGCAACGTTGCGCGGACGTCCTGGCTTGCGCCGCCTGGCGGCGTCACCTGCAATGTGACTTGCGCGTCGCTGACCGGCGCAAACGCTTCGCTGCGGACATCGACGGCAATCGCAGCCGTGCTGCCAGGAACGATCGCCGGCGGCGACTCCACGGACACGAGGTCGGGTGCCCCGGCGGCTGTCCAACGCGCTGCCTGCCGCCAGAACAGCTCGTAGGTGCGATCCCCGGACGGCATTTGCATCCGCCACCGCCAGGAGGCCTCGCCGGTAAACAGCATCGAGCATCCCTGTCCGTACCGCTGCACGGCGACGAGCGGTCGGGGGCCGTCAGGCGTCTGCACCAGCGCGAGCGCCTGCGCACCGGGTCGCAGCGCGCCAAGCGCCGCGGCGCCGGACAGCGGCGGCAGTGCCGCCCAGCGGGTCGCCATGTCGCCAGGTTCGCCAATCCGCATGATCGGATGCGACTGGCCGTCCGGCGTGAGGGTCACGGCAAATCGCACGTCCGGCCGCGCGGTAATGCGGACGACTCCGTTTCCGCGGTCGGTCAGGCGCAGGGGCAGGACGTCTTCGAGCGCGGTGTTTGCAAAGCTCTGCTGGACGAGTGACCTGGCGCCCAGCACAAGCAGGCCGCCGCCGCGCGCGTCAACGAAATCCGCGAGCAGCTTGAGCTGGGAGCGTGACAGCACATCTGGATCGACGTTGGCCAGGACGACCGCGTCGTATTCGTAAAGCGCCTCGCGTTCCTGTGGGAAGCCGGTTGCCAGACGCGGCGCGCGAGCCGCGGTCGCCTGGATGAAATAGGTGGCCGCGCCGCGCGCATCGCTCCCCTTGCGAACGACCGAGTCAAGCTCGAGGCCTGGATCAGCAGCCAGCACCCGCTTGATGAACGAATGCTCGAATCCTGGCGCCCCCTCGATCATCAGGATTCGACGGCGACGGCCCGGAGGTTCCACCAGCAGCGTGCGCCTGTTGTTTTCCAGCACGCGCTCACCGGCCGCCGATGGAATCTCGACGGTATACAGCGTCGGGGCGTTGCGGGACGGCGACACGGTGAACACGGCCCGAACCGGGCCTCCGTCGGCCGCCGGGACCACGCGGCGGATGTCGATTGGGCGTCCGTTTTCGAGCACGCGCAGATCGAACGGATCGGTGCTGCCCCGCCTTACCGCGGCCACGCTGATGTCGACGGAGGAATCCGCCAGCGCCATTTCACCGGCGGCGACGTCCAGAACCTCGAGATCGGACGTGACGCGCGACGAGCCGACCCCAATCGTATACACCGGCACCGAGCCGGCCTCGACCGACGTCGCTAGGTCCTGAGCTCCGGTTTCACCCCCATCCGAGATGACAACGATCGCCGCGACCCGGCGTTCGCGGTACCGGTCTCGCAGGTCACGCAGCGCGCCCGACAGGTCGCTGCGCTTCGCATCGGCCGTCATCGGCCCGCCAGTCAACGGCTTGAGCGTGTCGCCAAAAGTCCACACTTCGGGGACGACACGTCGCGCCAGTGCAGGTTGGATCTGGTGCTGCAGCAGATCG
>JACPPO010000082.1 GCA_016190945.1 Acidobacteriota bacterium
GTGGTGATTCGAGTGATCGCGGTGACGATTGCCGCCGCTGTGACGGCGATCATCTCCCTCGAGGGGCAGGAGCAAGCGGCCGCGCCCCAGGTACGGCGGCTGGGCGGCAACATCAGGGCCACGCCGGTCACCGGGCCGCTGTCTCATGCCGAACGACGAGCTCATGGAGTACGTCTGCAACGAGAACAACCAGCGAGAACAACCAGGATGTGCCCGGCCTCGTCGGCCCTGCGGACAACCGTGGCCGGTAAGCTGCTGCCCGCCGTCATCGCCTGCGGCGTGCTTTTGCTGAGCGCTCCGGCGCACGCCCAGATCGATCTCACCGGATCCTGGGCGTCGCGCATGCACGAGGACTGGATGGAGCGCTGCTGCGGACGGGACCTGGTGGATTACACCGGGCTGCCCCTCAACGATGAAGCGCGCGCGCTGGCGCTCCGCTATTCGGCCACGTCGTATGCGATGCGGGAGCGCCAGTGCCTGCTCCACTCGCCATATTCCTTCCAGTTCTGGCCGCACGGTCTCCGGATCTGGAACGAGACCGACGCGATGGGACGCATCATCGCGTGGAAATTCAGCAGCGTGCTCGAGCGTGAGGGGCTGACGATCTGGATGGATGGACGGCCCCATCCGTCTCCCAACGAGTTCTATCCGTTTTCCGGTTTCACGACGGGACGCTGGGAAGGCGACACGCTCACGACGTATACGACGCACCTGAAACAGACCTTCACGCGTCGCGGCAACGGCAGCCCCGCGAGCGATCGTGCCACGGTGACCGCGCACATCACGCGGCACGACGACCTGCTGACGATCACGACGATCCAGGAGGACCCCATCTTTCTGACCGAGCCTCTGGTGGTGAGCCGGACGTGGCAACTCGATCCGCGCGGCGACATCGCCCGCACGAGCATCTGCTACGCGGTCACCGAGATTCCCCGCCTGGAGGATTCCGGCATCGTGCCCCACTATCCGCCGGGAGAGAACCCCGATCTCGAGTTCATGGTGGACCACTACCGCATCCCGAAGGAAGCGGTGCTCGGATACGCGGAGACGACCTATCCGGAATACCGGAAGAAGCTGAAGGACGTTTATGCGCCGCCGGCGACGTGCGAGCGGTACTGCTGTGGATGGTCGGCCATCCAGTCGGGATCGGTATTCCCCGCACCGGGCCTCAGCTGCATCGCGTCGGGCATCGGCTCCCTGCCGGGTCGCCCCGCGGACAGCGACCGCCGCGTCAGCGATCCGCGGGCGCCATAGTCAGGCGCGTATTCGGCAGCTGAGGAGGAACAGATGCGTTCAGTCCGCTTTTCGCAAATCGCTGCGGTTGTCGCCGTGCTCATGCTGGCGGGTGCGTCGTCGGCGTGGGCCCAGGCGACGATTGCCGGCGACGTGCGCGACACCTCCGGCGGGGTGCTGCCCGGGGTCACGGTCGAGGCCGCGAGTCCCGTGCTCATCGAAAAGGTGCGATCGGTTCTGACAGACGCGCGGGGTCAGTACTCGATCGTCGACCTGCGGCCGGGCGCCTACACCGTGACGTTCACGCTCCCCGGCTTCAACACGTTCAAGCGCGAAGGCATCGAGTTGAGCGGCACCTTCGTCGCCACCGTCAACGCGGAGCTGCGCGTCGGCGGCCTGGAAGAGACGATTACCGTGTCCGGCGAGAGCCCGATTGTCGACGTGCAGAGCACGCAGCGGCAGCAGACGTTGACGCGCGACGTCATCGACGCCGTCCCGACCGGGAACCGGTATCAGAACCTCCTCACCGTTATTCCGGGCGTCGTCGTCTCAGGGACGCAGGACGTCGGCGGCTCCCGCGGCGATACGCCAACCGACATCGCCGTCCATGGCAGCTCGATCAACGACGGACGCATCATGATCGACGGGGCGAACGTCTCGCCTCCCGCGAAACAAGGCGGACACGACACGATGGCCATCCTCGACACCGTCAACTCGCAGGAAGTCGTCGTGACGACGTCCGGCGGCCTGGGTGAAGCGCAGACCGGGGGCATCACGATTAACATCATCCCGCGCGAGGGCGGCAACCACTTCTCGGGGCAGTTCTTCTTCTCGGGCACGACGGGAGCGCTGCAGGCGAGTAACGCCACGGACGAACTGAGGGCCCAGGGCCTCCGCGAGGTGAACACCGTCGACAAGCTCTGGGACGTGAGCATGGGCTTCGGCGGTCCCATTCTTCGCGATCGGCTCTGGTTCTATTCGACGGCCCGTCACAACGGGTTCCGGAACAACGTGGCCGGCATGTACGTCAACAGGAATGCCTTCAATCCTAACGCCTGGACATTCGATCCCGATTTGAGCCAGCAGGCGACCAATGACGGCACGTGGAAGATGGCCACCGTGCGGACGACCTGGCAAGTGACGCCGCGGAACAAGCTCAACGTGTACTGGGACGAACAGCATCGCTGCCTCAACTGCATCGGCGGCGGAACCGCGACCCAGACCGTGGAAGCGACGCCGTCCACCCCGGGTTACCCGAACCGGACCGCCCAGGTCATGTGGAAGTCGCCGCTGACGAACCGCGTGCTGGTGCAGGTTGGCACCAGCTCGTACCGACTCCAGACCGGCAGCCAGCAGCGTCCCGGGGAGGTGTCCGGGCAGTGGCTGACGCCGGTCCAGGAGCAGGGGGGCATCATCCCCGGCCTGAACTACAGAGGTTTCATCCACAACACCAGGGAGCGCCTGTCCCTGCACAGCCTCGGCAGCCTGTCCTTCGTCACCGGAACGCACAATTTGAAGGTCGGCGTCACCCGGAGCGACATGAGCACGCAGATCACGTCCTTTTCTGTGAACGGCCTGAGCTACCGGTTCCGCAACGGCGTGCCGAACCTGATCACGCAGTTCGCGCACCCCTCCGGGCCACAGACCGAACTCGATACGCTCGGCTTCTTCGCGCAGGACGCCTGGACGCTCGGCCGGCTGTCCGTGCTCTGGGGTATTCGATACGATCAACACGAAACCTCGTTCCCGGCGCAGCAGCTCGGCCCCACCAGTTACACGGGGACCTTCGAGTTTCCCAAAGAGGCGCCGGTCAAATTCCACGACATCACGCCGCGAATGGGAGCCGCCTACGACCTGTTCGGCACTGGAAAAACGGCCGTCAAGGTTCACCTCGGCAAGTACGTGGTCGCGCAGGACGGGGACAGCAGTGTGTATGGCACGGCGACAGGTCGAATCGGCCGCATCGCGACGAGCACCACACGGTCCTGGGCCGACGCGGATCGCGATTACATCCCCGATTGCGATCTGCGCAGTCCCGTGGCGAACGGTGAGTGCGGCGCCATGGCGAACCGTCTGTTCGGAACCGATCAGGTGCAGACCACGTACGATCCGGACGTCATCAAAGGCTGGGGCGTGCGGCCCTACAACTGGGAGCTCGCAGCCGAGGTCACTCATGAACTGATTCCCCGTGTCGCGGTCACGGCGGCGTACCACCGGCGGTGGTTCGGGAACTTCACGGTCAGCGACAACCTGGCCGTTGCTCCGGCCGACTTCGACCCATACACGCTGGTGGTGACGGACAGTCGGCTGCCGGGCGGTGGCGTCACGATCAGCGACCTGTACGATGTCACACCGGCGAAGTTCGGACAGGTGAACAACCTCATCACCGCTGCGTCGAACTTCGGGGAGCAGCAACAGCAGTTCGACGGCGTCGACCTGACGCTTTCGGCGCGCCTGCCCAACAGCGTGACGCTCCAGGGCGGAATCAGTCACGGCACGACGATGACCGACGCGTGCGACGTGATTCCGAAGGTCGACAGCCCCAGTCGGCTGTACTGCCATCAGGAGGATACGCGGACGCAACTGAAGTTTCTCGGTTCCTATATCGTCCCGCGGGTGGATGTCCTGGTTGGCGCCACGTTCCAGTCCGTCGCCGGTCCGGTCGTGACCGCGGACTATGCCGTACCAAACGCCCTGATTGCCCCATCGCTGGGCCGGCCGCTGGCGGGTGCGCGAGCCACCGATACGGTGAACCTGATCGAGCCGTTCTCGATGTTCGGCGATCGTATCAACCAGCTCGATCTGCGCCTGGCCAAGGTCGTGACGTTCGGGGGCAGACGCGCGCAGTTCGGCATCGACTTCTACAACGCGTTGAACAGCAGCGTGGTCCAGACCGAGAACCCCAACTTCGTGCCGAATGGCGCCTGGCGGAGGCCGAGCCTCATTCTGGACGCGCGGCTGATCAAGTTCAGCGGCCAGCTCAATTTCTAAGGGGTGCGATGAGCCTGAGGACCCCGGTCGCGTCGCTGGTTTCGCTTGTCCTCGTTCTGGGCGCCATCGATGCGTTCAGGGTGGCCGGCGCCCAGGAACGCGCGGCGAACGCGCAAGGAGTGGAGACGATTCAGATCCGCCCCAATATGTTCGTCATCTTTGGCGCGGGCGCCAACATTACGGTACACACCGGGCCTGAGGGCGTCGTGCTCGTCGACAGCGGCTCCATGGCCCGGGCCGGAGAGGCGCGGGCGGCCGTCCGGGCGATCAGCGCCCAGCCGGTTCGGCTCATCGTCAACACCAGCGCCGATCCCGACCATGTCGGCGGTAACGAGACGCTGGCGCGCGGCGGCCTGAGCATCGTGCCGAACGCGTTCAACGCGGGCACGTCGCAGGCGGCGATCGTCGCGCACGAAAACGTGCTGCTGCGCATGAGCGCGCCCACGGGCCGGGCGGCCGCGTTTCCGCTCGGCGCCTGGCCGACGGAAACCTATACGTCGCGAACGAAGTCGATGTACTTCAACGACGACGGCATCCAGGTGATCCGCGAGGTAGGCGCACACTCAGATGGCGATAGCGTCGTCTTCTTCCGGCGCACCGATGTCGTGGCCACCGGCGACATCTTGGATCTGCGGCAGTTCCCGGTGATTGATGCCGCGCTGGGTGGCAGTATCCAGGGAGAAATCGATTCGCTCAATCGTCTGCTCGAACTGGCCATTCCCGCGATGCCGCTGATCGACAAGGAGGACCGCACGCTGCTCGTGCCCGGACACGGACGCATCTCTGATCACGCGGATCTCGTCGAGTACAGAGATATGGTCACGATCATTCGCGACACTATTCAGCGGTTGGTTGACAAGGGAATGACACTTCAGCAGGTGAAGGCGGCTGACCCGGCCCAGGGATATCGGGCGCGGTTCGGCAGAGACTCCGGGCCGTGGACGACTGACATGTTCGTCGAGGCCGTCTTTCGAGGCCTGCGTCGGTCGGCATCGTGAAAATCGGGATCGCGTCGATGACAGGCGCAATGATAACTGCCGCATTCGCGGTGATGATCGTCACTGCCGCGCCCGGCGCACGGGCACAGCAGCGCACGGGCGCCCCCGCGTCCGACCAGTCGGCCCGCGAAGCAGCGCCGATCGACCTCACCGGTCAGTGGGTCGCGATCATCTCCGAGGACTGGCGCTGGCGAATGACTACGCCCGCCAAGGGCGACTACGCAAGCATCCCCTTGAGCGCTGAAGGCAAGCGGGTCGCGGATCTGTGGGATCCCGGTCGCGACGAAGCCGCCGGCGAGCAGTGCAAGGGGTATGGCGCACCCGGCGTAATGCGCGGACCGACGCGGCTGCGCATCACGTGGCAGGACGATGTCACGCTGAAGCTCGAAACCGATTACGGGATGCAGACGCGGCTGTTGCGGTTCCGCGGCGCGCCCGCATCCGCGGCGCCCTCCTGGCAGGGCGTGACGACGGCGCAGTGGGTCATGGCCGCGGCTGGAGGCCGCGGCGAAGGCCGTAGTGCGGCGGGCCGGCGCTACGGGTCCTTGAAGACCGCCACCAGCAGTCTTCGGCCGGGATACCTTCGGAAGAACGGCGCGCCGTACAGCGCACGAGCCACGTACACCGAGTACTGGGACGTGCACCAAGAGCGCAATGGCGAGCAGTATCTGGTGGTCACCAGCGTCGCTGATGATCCCAGATATCTCCAGATCCCGTGGATCACGTCGTTGCACTTCAAGAAGGAGAACGATCCGGGCAAATGGGATCCAACGCCATGTTCAGCAAGGTTCTGACGCTCCTCTTCATCGCGACCTCCGTCACCGCGGCCGCGCAGCAGCCTCCCGCCGGCACGCCTCCCGTGCGCACCGCCGAGCAGCAGTACAAGAACATCAAGGTTCTGACCGGCACGCCTGCCAATCAGCTGAACATCACGATGCACGCCATCTCGGGGGAGCTGGGCGTCGACTGCGTGCACTGCCACGTCTGGGAGGAGTGGGACAAAGACGTCAAGGCGGCCAAGGAAATCGCACGACGGATGATTTCGATGGTTCGCCAGATGAACCAGACCTATTTCGGGGGCGCTCCGGTCATTACGTGCTATTCCTGCCATCGCAGCAGCGCCCGTCCGGTGAATGTCGCCGTCCTGCCCGACACGATTGGGCTGCGGCCGCTGACGACGCCGCCTCCGCCGCTCCCAGTGGAGGAAAAGCCGAAGCCGGTGCCGAACCATCCGTCGGTGGACGCGATTCTCCAGAAGTACGTGCAGGCGCTCGGCGGCGAGCAGGCGATCCGGCGCGTGACGAGCCGCGTCATCACGGCCCGGCGCGACCTGCCGGCCGGGCCGGCCGGACTCGCGCCGGTGCTGGCCGATGTCGAGATCTATCAAAAGGCACCGAACCTCTCCGTCATGATCAGCCGGACCGCGGAGTTCACCGTGTCGGAAGGGTTCGACGGCGACGTCGCGTGGTCGCAGAACGCGGCAGGCGTGGTGACGACGCTGCCGAACCCCGATCAGCAGCGGGCGAAGCGTGCCGCCAATTTCTACGGTGCCCTCGACCTTGCGGTGGAGTACGCGAGCCTCGAGGTGACCGGGATCGAGCGCGTGAACGGCCGCGAGGCGTACGTGTTGGCCGGACGTCCTCCCGGCGATTCGATCGAGCGCCTTTACTTCGACGTGAAGACCGGACTGCTCCTGCGGCGCTGGTCGACGTTGCCGACCTCACTCGGCCGCTTCCCGTACCAAGTGGACTACGACGACTACCGGAAGACCGGGAGCGGCGTCCGCATCCCGTTCACCATTCGCACCGTGCCCGGCACGCCGCGCGCGGAGACGATCACCAACTCGACGTATCAGGTGTTGCGCGTGAGGGAGAACGTCGAGATCGATTCGGCACGCTTCGTCCGGCCGGAAACACGGCCCCGGCCCGCAAGTAACTGATGCGCCTGAGGATACTCGTTCAGCCGGAGCTCATCCGCCGTTGCACCCGCATGGGGCGCTCCGTTAATCGTTCCTATCGTCCTGCCTATGTCGACGGGCTGAATTAGCCAAGGGCGCTGCCGACATGACCATCGACGACCCGGCTTCGCGTGGGTCTGCTCGGTCCGCGACGAGTGCGAGCACTACGAGAAGAAGGTGGGCAAGTCGGGGACGGTCGGCGACACGACGTTTAAGCCGTAACGCCAGTCGGCATCAGCGCGTACCGGAAACTCGGTATAGACGCCGAGTTAAAAAAAAGCTAAACACCGCGTCACTCCTCTGATTCGGGACGTTCCTCATGGAGATCGTCATGGTGGCGACTGCGCTCGAGGCCGCCGCCGATCCGGACTGGCCGTTGTCCCCTCTTCGAGGAGCCACTCGCTGAACGCGTAACGCACGTTGGCGCGGGCGTTCTTGGTGCGCAACCAGTGGGAGGACGCGATGACGCAAGTGATGCTGCGTATCTCCACAATCGGTGTGAGTGTTCTCCTGACTTGCGCGCCCGCCTGGGCGCAGGCGACGGCCCAGCTGAGTGGCACAGTCAGGGATGAGAGCGGCGCCGTGCTGCCCGGCGTGACCGTCACGATCACGCAAACCAACACTGGTTTCATAAGAACCGTCGTGACCGAGGGGACCGGCGTCTACGTGATGCCGAATCTGCCGCTCGGTCCGTATCGCCTCGATGTGTCGCTGCAGGGCTTCAGCCCTTACAGCCGGACTGGCATCGTGCTCCAAGTCGGAGCCGCTCCAGTCATCAATGTGGTTCTGCAGGTCGGTACGCTCGAGGAGTCGGTCACCGTGGATGCGGCCGCACCGCTCGTGGATGTACAAAGCGCGGGCATTTCCGAGGTGGTGGAGAACGAGCGGATTGTGGAGCTTCCGCTCCAGGGACGTCAGGTCACGGATCTCATCATCCTGGCCGGAGGCGCCGTGAACACGGGTGACGTCAGTGGCCAGCGGGGCCGCTCGGATTCCGTCGCGATCTCGGTCGCGGGTGGGCTGCGCACCGGCGTGGGGTACGTCCTCGACGGCGCCATGCACAACGAGATCTATGACGGCTTGAACTTGCCGTTCCCCTTTCCGGATGCGCTGCAGGAGTTCAGCGTGGCGACCGGCGGGCTGAGCGCCGAGCACGGGGTGCACTCGGCCGCGTCCGTCAACGCGGTCACGAAATCAGGCGCCAACCGCTTCGCTGGTAATGCGTTCGATTTTCTCCGACACCATCGCTTCAACGCGACGAACCCATTTGCGCCCATGGGGCGGGACGGCACGAGAACCGATGACGGTCTGGTCCGCAACCAGTACGGCGGAACACTCGGCGGGCCGATCGTGAGGGACAAGTTGTTTTTCTTCGGCGGCTACCAGGGGACGAGGACTAGTGAGACGCCAGCCTCATTCATCGCCTGGGTGCCCACCCCCGCAATGCTGGCAGGGGACTTCACTGCGTTTGCCAGTCCTGCGTGCAATGGCGGCCGGCAGGTCACGCTGCGGGCGCCTTTCGTAAACAACCGGATCGATCCCGCACTGTTAAGCCGGGCTGCGGTGAAGACCACGGAGTCGCTACCGGGCGCTGCAAATCCCTGCGGGGAGATCAATTACAGCGTGCCGCTCGACAACAACGATAAACAAGGGGTAGCGAGGGTCGACTATCAGTGGAGCCCGAATCATTCGCTCTTCGGGCGATATATGGATACGATTGAGCGCCGCCTGCCGACATTGTCCCGGACGGGGAACATCCTGACCGTGAGACGTGAGTTTGGCGCCAACAAGCGCGCGAGGGCGACGTCGTCGACCTTTGGTGACACGTTGGTGATCGGCTCTAACGTTGTCAACTCGTTTCGTCTGACGTGGAACAAAACGTCCAATCGCCTGAACGATCCGCCGGACACCTTCTTTGATGCCAACGACCTCGGTATCAAGCTGCACACCTACGTCCCCGGTGTGATTGCGCTGGCGGTGACCGACGGCTTCACCGTTTCAGGTGGCAATTCGGTGAAGGTGCAGATTGCGAACTCGGTGTACCAGATGGCTGAGGATGTGACGGCGATTCGTGGGCGGCACCAGATGACGGTCGGCGCGAATCTCGCGTACTGGACGTCCCTCTCGACGGACTACGCCCACACAACCGGTACCTTTAGTTTCAACGGCCAGGCTACCGGTCTTGGTCTGGCGGACTTTCTAACGGGGCAGGCGTCGCAAGTGGAGCACACCGCGCCGGGCACACTCGACATGAGTCAGTGGTATCTCGGGCTATACGCCCAGGATGCGTGGAGAGCGACAAACCGGGTGACGCTCAACGTTGGCCTTCGCTGGGAGCCCTACTTTGGGCAGAGTATCGAGTACGGCGCCATCCCGAATTTCATCCTCGACAACTTCCGCCAGGGGGTCAGGAGCACGCAGTACCGGAACGCACCGGCCGGGATCATCTTCCCGGGTGACCCCGGGTTCCCAGGGGGACGGAGAGGTATGAACACACAGTGGTGGAATCTCGCGCCGCGTGCTGGGGTCGCCTGGGATGTGACTGGGAACGGCACCACGGCGGTTCGGTCTTCTTATGGATGGAACTACGATTTTCCGACCTCATCCTGGTGGTGGAAACCCGGGACTGCACCCCCGTTCAGCAACCGAGCCTTGTTGCCGGCGGTGCCGTTCGAGGATCCCTACCGGAACGTGCCTGGAGGGGAAACGCACCCGATTCCGCCCACTCCATCCGTCGATGCGCCATTTCCCGCCTTCGCCGAATACCAGGTGATGGATCCAGACATCAACTCGACCCGCGTGCAGACGTGGAACGTGACCGTCGAGCGGCAGATTGGGGCCGTCTGGCAGGCGTCGCTGGCTTATATAGGCAGCTACGCAGATCGTCTGTGGGGGGCGGAGCACCTGAATCCTGCTGTCTTCCTGGGACTCGGCCCCTGCACGCTGAACGGCGTGCGCTACGCGACGTGCACGACGAACGCGAATTTGAACCAGCGGCGCACGTTGTCTCTCGAGGATCCCGCGTTGGGGGTAGGGCTGGGGTATCTGGCTCGCATTGTCGATGTCGGCACGCAATCGTATCGCGCTGTGCGGCTCTCCGCGCGACGTCGTGCGACCTCGGGGCTGAATCTCAGCGCGAATTACACGCTCTCGCACTGCGAAGCGGACACCGACGTCGCCGGCGGATGGATCCAACCCGACGCTGGATATCAGAAGCCTGATGATCCCTCGTTCGATCGCGGCAATTGCCTGCGTAATCTTCGCCAGATCGCCAACGTCTCGCTCAGCGCCGAGACTCCGCGGTTTGCCAGCTCGGCACTGCGCGCCGTCGCCTCGAACTGGAGACTGTCTGGAATCCTCAACGCGCGTTCCGGGAACTGGCTCACGGTGACCACCCTCCGGGATCCTGCGGGCACTGGCATCAACAGTAGGGCGGGGCAGCGAGTCGATCAGGTGCTAGAGGATCCGTATGGTGACAAGACGCTCAGAACCTACCTGAACCGGTCCGCATTCGTGCAACCGGAGCCGGGCACGCTTGGCGATCATCGCAACAGAAGTATTGAGGGTCCTGGATACTGGAGTGTCGATCTTGCCTTGTCGCGACTCATCGACCTTGTCGAACGTCAGAATCTGGAGCTCCGAGTCGAGGTATTCAATCTCTTCAACAACTTCAACTGGGGCGATCCGGTGACGAATTTCGATTCGAGCAGCTTCGGCCGGATCACCTCGATGCGCGGTACTCCGCGAATCATGCAATTCGGCGTCAAGTACGGGTTTTAGGCCGATGACACGAATACGAGCCCGCTCGGTGCGCGCAAGCGCGCTATGGTTAAGCGTAACGGCTGCTGTCGTGATGTATGTGGCCAGTGAAACCAGAATGACGGCGGCCCAAGAGCCGGATGTGGCGCAGCCGCCTGCATGGAACCCGAATCAGCAGCGCGCGAAGCATGGTGGGGTGGTTGTGCTCCCGGTTCAGGGGAATGTTTATGTCCTTGCCGCCGACGGCGCGAACATCACGGTCCAGGTGGGCCGCGACGGCATCCTCCTCGTGGATGCGTCAACAGGGCAGATGAACGACGACATCCTTGCGGCGATTCGGGGGTTGAGCAACCAGCCGATCCGCTGGGTGATCAACACGCACGTGCACGGCGACCACACCGGAGGCAATGAAGCAATCTTCCGAGCGGGATCGGCAATGCCGCAGAACAGGATCGGCAGCGGGTTGAACTTTCCCGGCTCCCTGCCATCGGGCGCTGTGATCGTTTCAAACGAAACAGTGCTTCTCAGGATGAGCGGTGTGACCGGTGGCCAGCCCCTGGCCCCTCAGGCTGCCTGGCCGACGCTGACCTACATCGGCCAGGGACGAGAGCTGTACGTCAATGGCGAGCCGATCCAGGTGCTGCACCAACCAAACGCCCATACAGACGGCGACAGCCTCGTCGTGTTTCGGCATTCTGACGTCGTCAGTACCGGCGATGTGTTCAGCACGATTAGTTACCCCGTTATCGACCTCGAGACGGGTGGGAGCATCAACGGAATGATTGATGCGCTCAATGGGGTTCTCGGGGTTACCTTCCCCGCGGAAAAGCAGGAGGGCGGGACGTATGTGATTCCCGGTCACGGACGCATCGCGGACGAGGCGGACGTCGTCGCTTACCGGAACATGGTGACCGTTATCCGAGATCGGATCCAGGACTTGAAGGACAAGGGCATGACGCTGGAGCAGGTCAAGGCCGTCAAGCCCACGCTCGACTACGACCGTCGATGGGCAACGGCGTCCTGGACAGGGGACATGTTCGTCGAGGCCGTGTACCGCACCCTGCCACCGTCGCTGGCCACGGCTCAGCGGTAGCCCGATTGGAGAGAAGTATGGGTCTTTCACGTCACGGCTTCGTGCCGCTTGCGGTGATGGTTGTCATGCTGGTCATGACCAGCGCGCGAACCTCGGCTCAAGTCGACTTTTCCGGCGAATGGCGAACTGTGACACATGAGGAGGATCTCGACCTGGTCGGCGACTACACGGGTATGCCGATCAACGATGAAGCGCGCCAAAGGTTCGACACCTGGGACCCGCTGGAGTTCAGCCTGCCAGAGATGCAGTGTCGGCCGCATACGTTGGCGCACGCGGGATGGGCGACCAACGCGGGGTTCCGGCAGTTTCGATGGTGGAAAGAGATCGACCGGACAACGCTTGCCACGATCGCCTACAAGATGCGCGGCGGCTGGATGGAGATGGAACGCACCATCTGGATGGATGGACGCCCACACCCCTCGGAGCTCGCCCCACACACGTGGCTCGGGTTTTCTACCGGCCGCTGGGAACGCGGAGCGTTGAGGGTCGTCACGACTCATCTGAAGGAGGGGTACATCTATCGCAACGGCCCGACCGTGAGCGACAAGGGAGTGGTGACGGAAGTCTTTTCCCGGCACGGGAACCATCTGATGTCGGCAATGTTCCTCGAGGATCCGGTGTATCTCACGGAGCCGTACGTGCGGACATCGACGTGGATTATCGAAACCCGAGCGAGGGATCTCCAGGAGCGGTACCCGTGCGGTCTCAACGAAGTCGTGACCGAAGTGATACGGCCGGCAGGGGAGGTACCGCACTACCTGCCGGGCACGAACTCCAGGTTACGGGAATTTGCGGCCGAGTTTGGCTTGCCCTGGGAGGCTACTCGGGGTGGCGCCGAGACGATGTATCCAGAATACCAGGAGAAGATCAAGACACTGAAAATCGAGCCAGTGCAGCCGCCAGCACTGTTGCCGGGGGCCACGAGGGTTCGACGGCCGGGCAGATAGCGGCCGTATCGCTCGCGATGATCTCCTTCTCGGCTCGTACTTGCAGGACCAGGAGTATGAATACCACACGTCGCATCGCCGGCGCCGCAATCCTGGCCATAGCTGTCGTGGCCACAGGGGTTGGTTCTGCGGGATCGGCGCAGGGACAGGCCGTCAGAGGGCAGCAGTCTCTGCAGTCACCCCGAGCGGCGGCGCCCTTCGATCTCACGGGCTACTGGGTGTCGGTCATCACCGAGGAGTGGCGCGTCCGTATGGTTACGCCTTTGAAGGGCGACTACAGTGGCGTACCGTTGACGCCCGAGGGACGGAAGGTTGCCGATACGTGGGACCAATCCAAGGACGGTTCATGCCTCGCGTACGGCGCCGCAGGTTTATTGCGCATGCCCCTGCGCGTGCGCATCACGTGGGAGTCCGACAGCGTGCTGAGAATCGAAACCGATGCGGGCATGCAGACGCGCCGCCTGTTTTTCGATAAGAGCCAGCAGCCCGGGCCGCGGTCTCTGCAGGGCTTCTCCGTGGCCGAGTGGGAATCCAGCAGTGGGACTGGGCCCGATGGCGGCCTTAAGGTCACCACGACCAACATGACCGGCGGCTGGGTACGGAGGAATGGCGTACCGTACAGCCAAGACGCAATGCTGACGGAGTACTGGGACCGGTTCGCGGGGCCAGGTCGCGACGAGTGGTTCAGCGTGACGACGATTGTTGACGACCCGAAGTCCTTTACCCAGCCGTTCACTACCAGTTCTCACTTCAAGAAGGAGCCGGATGGCTCACGCTGGAGGGCGTCGCCCTGCAGGAACATCACGTAGTGCGACGCCTTCCATGAGATCGTTCTCGAGGGTGTCCTCGCGCTATCTCGAGGAGGCACGGTACATGACAAAGAGGACTCTCACGGGCATCTTCATAATCGTTGGCCTGCTGGTGATGTCCATTGCGGTGGCCGGGCACCACGGCGCGTCCGGGTACGACAACACCAAGATGACGATCCTGCAAGCCAGCATCACCGAATTCATCTGGAGAAATCCTCATTCGGAGGTGAGGTTCGAGACCGTTGACAAGAAGGGAGATCTCCAGCGGTGGGTGATCGAAGCGCCCCCTCCGACCATGCTCACGGAACGCGGGTGGACGCGGAAATCGCTGATGCCTGGCGCCAAGGTGATCCTTCATCTCAATGCCGCGCAAAACGGAGCACCCACCGGGATTCTGAGGAAAGTCGTGTTGCCAAACGGCGAAGACCTTTGGGCCTATCCGCCACTTGAACTAATCTGATATGGAACGACCCTGTCAAGTCAGCTTGTTGTTCGAGTACGCACTTCCTTCGTCGTTCCTCGCGTTACCCCGACGTCCAGGCCGGCGAGCAGGCCCCCCTCAAACGCGGGGCCCGCGCAGACGGCCGGGTCGTGACAGCGCAGTCCGTCCAGTTCGGAGATAGGCAGCATCGGTGGTGATCGAAGCGGCTGTCGCGACGGTTGATCACTCTGATATTCGCGGGTCGGAACCGCATAATCGTGATCCGTCGGGAGCTGCCTCGGACTAATGGCGCGGGTCGAGCCCGGAGGCCCGCCGCATAGATTAAACGGTTCTTCTCCGAAAAGTGTGACGGCACTGTAAGCAGCTGAAAGAAAAGCGCATCGGTGAGTCCGGCTATCCTTCGCGGGTGCATAACGCCTGCGAGAGGAGGGTCGGGACCGATGCGCTTGGAAACGTGTATCAGGAAAGGCCTGCGGTTGAAAGCCCATCGGGTGCCGGAAGTGCGGGAAGAGGCCGGCCGCTTGGTGGCGGAGATCGAATGGATACAGGGCCGGGAATTGACGTGCGGCCACTGTTCGCGGCGCACGCGGCGCGTCCATTCCCGCCGCCCGCCGCGGGAATGGCGCGACCTCTCGGTGCGGGGTCAGCCGCTGGTCTTGCGGTATGCCCCCTATCGGGTGCGGTGTCCGGCCTGCGGCCCCCGGGTAGAGGACGTGCCGTGGGCGCACAAGTGGCAACGGATCACACGCGCCCTGGCGCGGGCGCTGGCGGAGTTGTCGCGTCAGCTCTCCTGGCAGCAGACTGCAGCCCATTACCGCGTGTTTGGGGTATCCATTTAACCGGAGTCGCCCAGGCCAGACCCTCTCCACGGCCGGTTCGCCGGAGGGCGCTCCAGGCTCGGCGGGTGCCCGCGGGCCTGCGGTGGCGCGGGGGGCACGGCGCGAGGCCGCTGCTTGGCGATGAGATGCTGGTAGCGTACGGGAGCGTGGGCGACGGCGAGCTCAAGCACGCGGTAGAACACCATTCCGCGACTGCGGGAACGGCGACGGTTGAAGCGGAAGACGAACTCATTCAGGGAGTGGGTCAGGTGCGCGTCGTCCGCCGAGCCTTGGTGGGTGCCCAGCAGCCACCGCTTGGCCAGCGAGGCAACGCGATGCACGGCGGTCAACAGTTCCCTGGGATCGTCCCCGCGGGCGCGGGCCGCCCGCTGGCTGCGCCGGTCATGAAGGTAGCCGTGCGTCGCCAGCCCGGCGTATCCCTGCCAGCCGTCGGTGATGACCATCGCGCCCGGCTCGACGTGATCGGTCACGAAGGCCTCCAGCGAGGCGGCGGAGGCATCGGCCAGCGGCGCCATCCGGCACCGACCGAGCCCTTTCGGCTCCCGGACTTCCACGGCGATGCCCGTCAACACCTTCTTGCCCCTGGCCCGGCCGCCGCGCAGTCCCGGCTCCTCACCGCCGATGTAGGTCTCATCCACCTGCACCGTCCCGGCCAGCCGGTCGCGGCCCGGGCGCACCAGCACCGACCGGAGCCGGTGGAGCATCGCCCATGCGGTCTGGTACGACCCGATCTCCAGCGTTCGCTGCAGGCTCAGCGCCGACATGCCATCCTTGCCGGTCGCACACAGCCAGCAGGCCGTGAACCACACCGTCAATGGCGTCCGCGTCCGGTCAAAGATCGTGCTCGCCGTCACCGACGTACGGCGGCCGCAGCCGGGGCACATGAAGCGGCCATCGCCCAGCCGCCATCCTCCGGCGTGGCCACAGCCCGGGCAGACGAAGCCCCCCGGCCACCGCAGCCACTCCAGGTAGTCCAAGCAGTCCGCATCGGTCGGAAACCAGGCCTGGAATTCGCCCACGGATCTCGGGTAGTGCACGCCAGGACGCAGGTCATCCACTGCCCCAGCATAAGACTCCGGTTAAATGGATACCCCAAAACCGCGTGAATTGGAAGACGGTGGCCACCGCGGTGCGGCGCGCCGTCGAATGGGGGCTTCAGCATCGGCGCTGGAAACCGCTGCACGTCATCGGCATCGACGAGGTCTCGCGCCGCAAGGGCCACCGCTATCTGACGCTGGTCTACGACCTGGCGCGGGGGCGGCTGGTCTGGATCGGCGAGAACCGCGATGCGGCGACCATGCAGCAGTTCTTCGCCTGGTTGGGCTGGCGCCGCGCACGGGCGATCCAGATTGTCTGCTGCGACATGTGGGCGGTTTACCTGGAGGCGATTCGGACGCATCTGCCTCAGGCCGTGGTGATCTTCGATCGGTTTCACGTCGTGCAGCACCTCAATCGCGCCGTCGACGACGTGCGGCGCGACACGTGGCGGCAGCTGCGGGGGGCCGACAAGGTGGCGTTCAAGCGCACGCGGTGGCTGTGGTTGAAGAATCCCTGGAATCTCAGGCCCGAGGAACGCCGCCGGCTGTCGGCCCTCTGTCGCACGAACCAACCGATCGTGCGCGCGTACTACTTGAAGGAGGCTTTCCAACACTTCTGGGACTATCGGAGCCCAGGGTGGGCCCAGCCCTATCTCCGGCAGTGGCTGTGGTGGGCATCGCACAGTCGGCTCGAGCCGTTCCAGCGCTTCGCGCGGCTGATTCGCGAGCACGTCGACGGTGTCTTGGCCTGGACGCGGCTGTGGATCTCCAACAGCGCGTTGGAGGGCATGAACAACAAGGTCAAGGTCATCAGCCATCGCGCCTATGGCTTCCGCACGACGGCGACCTACATCGCTGCCATCTGGCACGGTTGCGGAGATCTCCCGTTGGAGCCTGTCACGTGAACAGCCGGCCCGTGGAAGCTGCCGGCGCTGTGGAAGCAAAGAACGCTTCCACAAGCGCCTTGGAAAACCACAGAGCAGGTTTTCCACACCGCTTATCTGCTGGAACGGATAAGCGGTGATATCCATAGCCGGACGTTATGCAGAGCCCCTGCGGGGTTAGTGGCTTTCCGGGTTCATTGACGTGGGCGAAACACGATTGCTCTCTCCATAACGTCCA
>JACPPO010000089.1 GCA_016190945.1 Acidobacteriota bacterium
GATGGCGAATTCCCTGAAGCCGGCCTCCCGGACAAGCGCGTCAGGCTTCGCTTCCAGCAGAGCACCAGCGATTCAACCCGTCCACAGATCGATCTTCTCCTTCGCTGCAGCGGGCACCTCCTTCTGCACGAGGATGTCCGCGATCTGCAGGCGGCCCCCCGACTTCGGCACGCGCGCCATTTCCCGAAGCGCTGTTCGCCTGTCTGGCATCAGGTTGAGGACGCCGCTGAAAATGACCACGTCGGCTCAGCCGCCTGCACCGGCAGCGCTTCGCCGTAGCCTTCACGAAACTCCGCGTTGCTCAGCCCGGCTCCCGCGGCGGCGGCGCGGGCCTTCTCGAGCATGGAGAGCGTCATACCTACCCCGACCACCTGGCCGTCGGGCCTCACCATGCGCGCCGCAGTGAGACTGTCAATGCCGCGCCGGCCCCGACCTCCACCACTCGCTCGCCGGGCTGCAACGGACCCAGAGACAACGGATTGCCGGTGCCAGCAAACGATTCAATGGAGGCGTCGGGCACTCCCTCCAGCCACTCGTCCGCGTGGCCGAGGAGCGCAGCCAACGGGCGTTCGGTGTGAAAGTGAAATCCGCGGTGCGGGTCGCGCGCCACGACTTCCCACTCGTCACGGATGGCGGCGCGCAGCAGGTCACCATCGAGTTGGGGGAGCGTAAAGGTGGACATGGTCCAATCCAGCGCGCGGGCCCGGCGTGGAAAGCGTCGCTGCTCGCGCGACCGCCCAGACGAACAGTACCAGCACGCCAAGCCCGACGATCCACCAGAGCCACATCCACGCCATGTGCGATCCGAAGTCACCTCACATACGGACAACCCTTCTTGAACATAGTCATATTGTGCCTCGTTACGTCAAGCGATCGAGTGATTGCCTCCAGGCCGGGACGGGAGCGCGGCGCTGGCGCTGGCTAGAACCAGTGATGAAGCCACCACTGCTCGAATGTCACCTTGCCCCAGTGCCACAGACGCCCGGGCGGGAACATCCGGACGTGCGGATCCGGCTCGGCGTAAAAGCGGCCGCTGGCGAAACCGGCCTTACCGTCGCCGAGCTCGATCCAGCAGGAGCCGTTCCCATCGAACGACGCTCGAGGCTGATGCCCACCGACCTCGGACGCGATCTGTGCAGCGACGACCTTGGCCTCGGCGTGGGCGAACACCCCTGCCTTCGGGAGCATCTTGCCGTTGGGCAGCCGGATGCTTGTGATGTCGCCGATGGCGAACACGCCCTCATGTTCAGTACGGAGAGTCTGCGGGTCGGCATGGATCCACCCCGATATGCCGACTAACCCGGACGACCGAACAACCTCTGGCGCCCGATGGGGAGGCACTCCAAGGAGAAGGTCCACCTGCGTCGCGGAACCGTTGGAGGCGACGATCTCCCTCCGCTCGGGCCGCAGCTTCTCGAAGGTGTAAAGGGGGTGGTAGTGGATCCCACGCGCGCCAAGCATGCCAGCAATGGCTTCCCCAACCGCCGCTCCGGCGACCGGCATGGGCTGATGCTCAGGCGTGAAGAGATGGATCTCGGCCTTGTCCCGTATCCTCCTCTTGCGGCAAAACGCCTCAACGAGGAAGGCGGCCTCGTAGGGTGCCGCCGGGCACTTGAACGGCATGGAGGGGATGAAAACCCCGATGCTGCCGCCGCTGAACGCCTCCAGCGCGGCGTGAATTCTCTTGCTGCCCTCCAGGTCATAGAGGTTATAGGCCATGTCGTCGAAGCCCGCCACCGTGTCGGGCGCGAGTTGGGCGCCGAGCGAGACGACCAAGTAGTCGAAATCGAACGTCCTGGACCGTGTCCGTACGACCTTGCGGCCGAGGTCAATCTCTTCGATGTCGTCCCGATGAAACTCGACGCCCTGATCGGCTAATCGTCCGAGCGGACGACGGATCTGGTGGTCCTGCCGCTGTCCCACCATGAGCCAGAGCAGGGAAGACGAAAACAGGTGGTCCGGCAGACGGTCGATCAGCACGACCCGGTGTTCTCTCGCGAGCCGCCGGCGGAGGTGGTATGCGGCCACGAGCCCTCCGGTACCACCTCCCAGAATGACGATGCGGGCGGCCTTGAATGAGGCTCGGCGCAGGATCGACCGTTCGGCGGACTTGGCCGCCGGCTGCTGTTCCACGGGTTCCCGGTAGAGTCCCGCGATGGCCTTGGTGTACCCGGCTTCGTCGAACTCGTTCTCCGAAAAGAGGACCGTGCCGTCGCGTCCGACGAGGATGTTGCAGGGCACCCAGCCGTTGGTGAGCTGCCGGAACAACACGCCGTCCGCATCAGGCACCACCGGACAAGCGAGGCCGAACCTCGCTTTCCACGCGTCACACGACTCCGTTGTCTCCAAGGCGCCTACGCAGACAACCTCGAAGCCCCGGGGTGCGAAACGATCGACTACGCGGCCAATGGCAGGAGCCTCCTGCCGGCAGGTCAGTCACTGAGCCTTCCAGAACACGATGAGCACTCCGTCGGTGCCGTTGACCGGCAGGCCCGCGTCACGCACGGCGATGCGCGCCCCTTTCGGGATGCCCTTAGATGCGCCATCAAGAACTTTCATCTGCCTCCGCGCTTTCCGCGAATTGCTACGTGGGCCTCGTCGGTTCTCACCCGTGCGCCACAACCCGCTCGAGCAGACTCCGCATCATGACGATGCCTCCCCTTCCACAACTTCAAAGCCGCGCTGCTTCCATTGCCACAGGCTTTCGTCAAGGCGAAGCGCCCGGAAGCCGTGGTCCCTGAGCATCTGAACGGCGTCGATCGCGATGACGCAATACGACCCCCGGCAGTACGTGACGACTTCACGATCGGTTGGGATCTCGCCGAGTCGCCTCTTGAGCTCGGCAATCAGCACCGACAGGGCCCCGGGGATGTCGCAGAGGTCGGGTCGAAGGTATTCGACGGTCCGCCCCTACAAAGGCATGGAGCCTAAGGCTGTTGCGCCGGTACCTGTGGTGCCTCTGGTGCCTGCGCCGGTGCCTGTGGTGCCGCCTGCGGCGCGCGGCCGCCGACGACCGAGCCTGGTCCGCGCTGGCCGAGAATACCAAGGATCACGGCGCCGACAATGAACAGCACCGCGCCGATCGCGGTCGCTCGCGACAGCACGGTCGCGCCGCTGCGCGCGCCAAACGCCGCCTGGCTGCCGCCACCGCCAAAGGCGCTGGCAATGTCGCCCCCCTTGCCCTGCTGCAGCAGAATCACCAGCATGAGCACGAGGCAGACGAGCACGTAAAGAACCGTTGTCAGGTAGTACAGCATCTCATTGGCCTGCGTGTAGAAGGCACCATTATACAGCCTAGACCGGAAGTCCGCTGAAGCTGACCTCCAGCCAGCAGTGGGCTAGCCCACTACCCTCCAGCCAGCATTGGACCGCTGTACGGCTCGTTAGGAGAATCTTGTACTCGTTATCTGAAGAAGCCGTATAGCGGTCCTGGCGCGCGGAGCGCGCCAAAAGAGACCGGCCAACCAGTCACGGGCTCGCTGCCACCCTGGCGAGATGGTCGGGATATCAAGGGCAGAGCCCGTGACTCCTTAGTCGGCTCGCGCAGCGTCCCGACCGCGGCTCCGCATCACGATCTCCAGGAAGCGCCGGACATCCAGGCTCGCGCCACCCACCAGCGCGCCGTCCACGTCCGGCTGTGCGATCAGATCCGCAATGTTCTCCGGCTTCACGCTGCCGCCGTAGATGACGTGGCAGAGCTCAGCCGCATCCGGACCGAACCACTGGTGCAGCCGCTTCCGGATGTGACCGTGTGCCTCGCCCGCCTGCGCGGCGGTCGCGTTGCGGCCGGTCCCGATCGCCCAGACGGGCTCGTAGGCAATCACGAGCTGGCCGATCTGGTCCGAGGTGAGCGCGCCGAGCCCGTGGCGGATCTGCCGGTCGAGCAGGTCGAACGTCTCGTTGCGCTCGCGCTCGTCGAGCGTTTCGCCGATGCAGGCAATCGGGACCAGCCCGGCGGCGAATGCGGCGGCGACCTTCTGGTTCACGGTCGTGTCGGTCTCCCCGAACAGGCTGCGCCGTTCGGAGTGCCCGAGGATGACGTACGCCGCGCCGGCCTCCCGAATCATCGACGCGCTGACCTCGCCCGTAAAGGCGCCCTCGCGTTCCCAGTACACGTCCTGTGCCGCAATGCCCACTTTGCTGTTGCGCGCCGCCTCGGCGGCAGCATGCAGCGCTGTAAAGGGCGGCGCCAGCACAATCTCCACGCCCTCGACGTCCTTCACGAGGGCGCGCAGCTCTTTGACGTACTTCACGGCCTCCGCGACCGTTTTGTACATTTTCCAGTTGCCGGCGATAAATGGAATTCGCATAGAGAACTCTGTAAGTCAAAAGGCAAAGGTCAAAGGGTAAATGGCGCCGACACGACTTGACCTTTGACTAGTGACCTTTGACCGACGCATCGGGCAACACCGCCACGCCCGGCAACGTGCGCCCGCCGAGAAACTCCAGTGACGCGCCGCCGCCCGTCGAGATATGCGTCACGCGGTCGGCGACGCCGGCCTTTGTCACGGCGGCAATCAAGTCGCCGCCTCCAATAATGGTCGTACCGTTCACGCGAGCCACGGCCTCGGCGATCGCCATCGTCCCCTTCGCGAACGCATCGACCTCAAAGACGCCCATGGGTCCGTTCCACAACACGGTTCTGGCATCGCGGAGCGCGGCTGCGTACGCCCCCGTCGTCCGGGGCCCGATGTCCAGCCCCATTCGATTGCCAATCGCCGCGCTGTCGACGCTCAACGTCTCTGCGCTTGCTCCGGCCTCGACATTGTCCGCGACCACGTGATCGACGGGTAACAGCATTTCCAGCCCGCGCTGGGACGTGCGGGTCCTGATGTCGCGCGCGGCGTCGAGCCTATCGTCCTCTACGAGCGACCGGCCGACGGGTTTCCCCATGGCCTTGAAGAACGTGTAGGCCATCGCGCCTCCGACGAGCAGCCGGTCGACGCGAGTTACGAGATTCTCGATTACCTCGATCTTGTCGGACACTTTGGTGCCGCCGAGGATCGCCACGAACGGACGACGCGGGTCGGTCAGCGCCTCACCGAGATAGCGCAGTTCCTTCTCCATCAGAAGCCCGGCCGCCGCCTCTGAAATCACGCGCACAATGGCTTCCACTGACGCGTGCGCGCGATGCGCCGCGCCGAACGCGTCGTTCACGTAGACATCGGCGAGCGCCGCCAGGGCCTTCGCAAACGCCGGGTCGTTCTCTTCCTCTTCGGGATGAAAACGGAGATTCTCGAGCAGGACGAGGCGGGATGGAGGAGGAGTCTGAACCGTTCGCCCGGCCTCGGGCCCGATGCAATCGGCGGCAAACGCCACTGACGCACCGAGCAATTCGCCGAGCCGGGTCGCCACCGGCCGCAGGCTCATCTCCGGCCGCGATTTCCCTTTCGGCCGTCCCAGATGCGACGCCAGCACCACGCACGTCGCGCCGGCGTCGAGCGCATGGCGGATCGTCGGCAGCGACGCGCGAATCCGGGTGTCGTCGCCAATCACGCCGTTCTCCAAGGGGACGTTGAAGTCCACTCGCACGAAGACCCGGCGCCCCTTCAGCTGAAGGTCGCGGATGGAGCGTTTTTTCACAACCCTCGCGCGATGACTTTCAGCAGCAGATCGACGCAGCGGTTCGCGTAACCCCATTCGTTGTCGTACCAAGACAGGACCTTCACGAAGTCGCCGTCCATGACCTTCGTGTACGGCGCGTCGACAATCGACGAATGCGGGTTTCCACGGAAGTCGATCGACACCAGTTCCGCCTCGGAGTACGCCAGGATGCCCTTCAGGGGCCCATTCGCGGCCTCGCGGAGAGCGGCATTGACCTCCTCCCCGCTGGTCTTCCTGTCGACGACCGCATTCAGATCGACGACCGACACGTTCGGCGTCGGCACGCGCAACGCGAAGCCGTCGAGGCGTCCTTTCAGCTCCGGCAGCACTTCGCCCACCGCGATGGCGGCGCCGGTCGTCGTCGGGACCATCGACAGCGCGGCCGCGCGTGCGCGTCGCAGGTCCTTATGCGGCAGGTCGAGGAGCCGCTGATCGTTCGTGTACGAGTGCACGGTGGTCATCCATCCCTTGCGGAGGCCGAACCGTTCGTGGATGACCTTTGCCAGCGGGGCAAGGCAGTTCGTCGTGCACGACGCGTTGGAGACGATGTGGTGGGCGGACGAGTCGTACTTGCGCTCGTTGACGCCCAGGACGATCGTGATGTCCTGGCCTTTGGCCGGCGCCGTGATGATGACCTTCCTCGCGCCAGCCCCGATGTGCTTGGCGGCGCCTTCACGGTTGGTGAACAGCCCCGTCGACTCGAAGACGACGTCGACGCCGAGGTCTTTCCAGGGAAGCTGTGCGGGGTCTCTTACCGACAGCACGTCGATCTCTTTGCCGTCCACGGTGATCCCGTCAGCGCTTGTCTTGACGCCGGCATCGAGGTTGCCGAGCACCGAGTCGTACTTGAGCAGGTGCGCCAGGGTTGCGGCGTTGGTGAGGTCGTTGACCGCCACGAAGTCGATGGCGGGGTTGCCCATCGCGGCGCGCATGATATTGCGCCCGATCCGCCCGAACCCATTGATCCCGACTCGCACCGCCATTCACGTCCTCCCTAGTGCGCGCACCAGGCTCGCAGAACGTCAAATTGTACCCGACGCGCCTTGAACGGAGCCAATCGCGGCGTTATACTTCAACGATTGTAAGGCCCACATTTCCCACTATTTAGCGTGTATCTCCTTTATAGCTTCGTCACGCTGCTGACGCTCGTGGCCCTGTCTCCGTACTTCGTGTACCAGGCGCTGCGCCACGACAAGTACGTCGGCAGCCTGGGGCAGCGGCTCGGCTACCTGCCGGTGTCCCTGAACCTCGATGGCGACGACTCGATCTGGGTCCACGCCGTGTCGGTGGGCGAGGTGCTCGCCGCCCGGTCGCTCATTTCGGAGCTGCGCCGCCGCTACCCGCGGCTGCGTCTGTTTCTGTCGACGACGACGCGTGCCGGGCAGCAGCTGGCGCGGCGAAGCGTGACCGATGTCGACGGCGTGTTTTATTTTCCCTTCGACTGGACGTTCACGGCGCGGCGCACGCTAGCGCGGGTCAAGCCGCGGCTTTTCGTGATGATCGAAACGGAGATCTGGCCGAACCTGCTGCGCGAGTGTCGGCGCCGGGGCGTCCGCACCGTCCTGGTGAACGGGCGGATCTCCTATCGGTCGTTTCCGCGATACCGGCTGATCCGGCCGTTTTTCCGCCGCGTCCTCGCCGATGTCGATCGCTTCTGCGTCCAGGGCGCCGAGGCGGCCAGACGCCTCGCGCAGCTTGGCGCCGACCCCGCGCGCATCACAGTGACGGGCAGTCTGAAATTCGATTCGCTCGATGTCATTCCCACGCCCGGCCGCGGCCGCGAACGCGTACTGCGATTTTTCCGGATGTCCTCGAACCGGCCTGTCCTGGTTGCGGGCAGCACGCTCAGAGGCGAGGAAGAGCTGATCGTCCGCGCGTTCAACCGGCTGCGGACGAGCGGCAGTAACGCACTGCTCGTGCTGGCGGCGCGCCATCCCGAACGGTTCGCGGAAGTCGAGCGTCTGTGCCGCCAGGAAGGGCTCTCGACTATCCGCCGGACCGAATTGGCGATCGACGCCGAGCCTCGTGCTGACGCCGTCGTGCTCGACACCATCGGCGAGCTCGCGGAGGTCTATCAGGTTGCGACCCTCGTCTTCGTGGGCGGGAGCCTGGTGCGCGCGGGCGGCCACAACATCCTCGAGCCGGCGATGTTCGGCAAGCCCATCGTGTTCGGACCCCATATGGAGAACTTCGCGGAGATTGCGGAGACATTTCTGGCCAATCACGCCGCCGTCCAGCTGCGGTCCTGGCGCGAACTGGACGCCGTAATCCTGGGCCTGATGGGGGATCCGGTCCGCCGCGCGCGGCTCGGGGCCGCCGCGCGGGCGCTGGTCGAGGCCAATCGAGGCGCCAAGGACAGGACCCTGTCGGTCGTCGCCGAAGTGTTGCCGCCGCGGGACCGCGAGCACTTCGCCGTGGTCCGTCCCTTTCGCGTGATCCATTGAGCCTGCTGAGCGGCCTGTACGGGCGCGCGGCGCGATTTCGCCGCGCGTGGTACGGCCGGCATCCGGATCGCACGCGGCAGCTCGCCCAGCCGGTCATCAGCGTGGGCAACCTGGTCCTCGGCGGCAGCGGAAAGACGCCCGTTGTCTCGACCATTGCCAGGCTCCTCCTCGCCGCGGGCGAACGTCCCGTCATTCTCAGCCGTGGCTACGGCCGCCTCCGCAAGGCCGATGGGGTCGTTGTCGTGAGCGATGGCCGCGAGGTCCTGGCGCCGACGCCGCAATCAGGCGATGAGCCCCAGATGCTGGCGCGAGCGCTTCCCGGTGTCCCGGTTCTGGTGTCTCCCGATCGGTATCTGGCGGGATGTCTCGCCGAACGGACGTTCGGATGCACCGTGCATCTACTGGACGACGGGTTTCAGCATGTGCAACTGGCGCGCGACATCAACTTGCTGGTGGTATCGAAGGCCGACTTGGACGAGCGTCTGCTGCCATCGGGACGATTGCGGGAGCCGCTGGGAGCTGCCGCGGCCGCCGATGCCCTGCTCGTCTCCGGCGGCGAAGAAGACGCCGCCGCCGTCGCCGCCAGGCTCGGAGCCAAACCGCTGTTTCACATGACGCCCCGCTACGACCAGCCACGGCTTGTGGAACCGTTTGGCGCCCCGCTTCCAGCGTCCGTCGGACGCCGGACAGTGGCCGTTGCCGGGATTGCCCGCCCGGAGCGTTTCTTCGCCGCCTTGCGTGCGGAAGGCTGGAACGTGGTCGAGGAGCTGGTGTTTCGCGACCATCACCGGTTTACCTCGCGAGATCTCGAGTCGATTCGGCGGGCTGCGGTCGATGCGAGGGCCGATCTGGTCCTGGCGACCGAAAAGGACGCCGCGCGGCTGGATTCGCATGTAGCGCGGGCTCGGTCGGGCGACGGCGAACCCGCCTGGGCGTTTCTGCCGCTGCAGGTTGGCATTGAGCCGACCTTAGCGTTCGCCGCCTGGATGAACGACCAGCTGAGCGCGGCGCGTCGCGACGGTCCGCTGCAGCGGACCGTCCAGGCAGCACTGGCCGGTCGGGTCGCGCAGCGACCGGACCCCGGCGAAGGCGGGGAGGCCGCGTGAACGATTTCGTGGTCGAGTGCCGGTATCGGTTCGAGTCGCTCCTGGCGCGCAGCTTCCGTTGGGTCGTCCCGTACGTGCCGATGACGGGGGTGCGGGCGTTGGGCCGCGCGATGGGCCGGCTGGCGTACATCGCGAACGGGCCCCGCCGGCGCATC
The DNA here is from genome assembly GCA_016190945.1 of Acidobacteriota bacterium. GTDB lineage: Bacteria > Acidobacteriota > Vicinamibacteria > Vicinamibacterales > UBA2999 > JACPPO01. The sequence goes on from JACPPO010000089.1 coordinate 9,310, forward strand.
GCGCTCGAGAACCTGGCATACGCATTTCCGGGGCGCACGGGCCAGGAGCAGAGGGCGCTGGCGCGGGCGATGTTCGCGCACTTCGGCGGGCTGCTCGTCGAGCTGATCAAGTTCGGCACGTACTCGCGCGCACAGATGCTCGCCGCCACCGAAACAGAAGGCGAGGAGCGCTTCCGCCAGGCGCAGGCGCAGGGACGAGGCGTCCTGTTCTTCACCGGGCATTTCGGGTACTGGGAGATCCACGCCATTGCCCACGCGCTGCGTGCCGATCCGACCTCCGCGCTGGCACGGCCGCTGGACAACCCGCTGCTCGACGCGATGCTCGAGCAGATACGCACGTGCACGGGCAACATGGTGATTCCCCGCCAGGGCGCGGTACGCAGGATGCTCAGGGAGCTGGCGGGAGGCCGGGGAATTGCGCTGCTGATCGATCAGCATCTCCACTCCTCTGACGCCGTCTACGTCGGCTTCTTCCGGCGTCCTGCCGCCACGACGTCAGCCCTGGCGGCGCTCGCGCTGCGAACGGGCGCGCCCGTGATTCCTGTCTTTGCTCTGCCGCTGCCGCACGGCCGCTATCGTCTCATCTACGAACACCCCGTGGATCCACCCCGCGCCGACACGCCGGACGCCGTGCGCGAGTTCACGCAGCGGTGCACCGACGTACTCGAGATGTACGTGCGCCGACATCCGGACCTCTGGATGTGGATGCACCGGCGCTGGCGCGATCGGGACGTGCCCGCCGGCATGTCCGCGCTCGATGAGCCGTCCGACGCGGAGGCCGATGTCTGACCCCGCGCGCGTGCTTGTGGTGGCGCCAAACTGGCTTGGCGACACCGTGATGGCCCTGCCTGCCATCAGCGACGTGCGCCACAGGTTTCCATCCGCCCGCCTCGTCGTCGCGGCGCGCCGCGCGGTGGCCGACATCTTCCGCCTTGTCCCGTTCGTGGACGAACTGGTGGCGCTGCAATGGAGCGGACGCTGGTGGGAGCGAGGCGTCTTTGCCGGCGATGCGGGACGGCTGCGGCCATTGGGGGCCGACCTGGCGATCCTGCTGCCGAACTCGTTTGCGGCCGCGTGGCTCGCCAGCCGTGCGGCAATCCCCGCCCGGTGGGGGTATCGCTCGGACATGCGGGCGCCGCTGCTGTCGCGCGCCGTCAGGCGCCCGAAGGGGCGCCTGCACCAGGGGGCCTACTACCAGCACCTCACGCGCGCGCTCGGCATCGAGAGCGGGCCGCTCGAGCCCGCATTGACAGTTCCGGCCGGCGCGGCGGCAGCCGCGCGCCGTCACCTGCTCGATCGTGGATGGGACGGCGCCAGGCCCGTGATCGCCTTCGCCCCAGGGGCCGCGTACGGCACCGCGAAGCGCTGGCTGCCGCGGTACGTAGCCCGGCTGGCCAGGGACCTTGTGCGGGGGCGCCAGGCGACCTGCGTGATGGTCGGAAGCCGCCGCGACGCGTCCACGGCACGCGACGTGGTCAACATGATCGAGGCGGACGCAGCGCGGCGCGTCATCGACTTGACCGGTCAGACCACGGTCGAGATGCTGGCGGGCGTGCTCGGTATCGCTACGGCCTGCGTCTCGAACGACTCAGGGGCGATGCACATGGCCGCGGCCGTAGGGACACCACTCGTGGCGCTCTTCGGACCGACGCGAGAGTACGAAACGGCGCCTCTGACACGATCGGGCAGGCGCGCAGAGGTGCTGACGCATCCGGTCTGGTGCCGCCCCTGCATGCTCCGCGAATGTCCCATCGACCATCGCTGCATGAAGGGAATTACCCCCGACCGTGTGCGCGCGGCGCTTACGCCGCTGCTATCCTCAACAACGTGATGGAGGTCCCCGGTTGGACTCTGCGCACCTGCTCTCGCTGACAGACGCCCTTCGCAACAAGAAGGTGGTCGTGGTCGGCGACATCGTGGCGGACGAGTTTGTCTACGGCAAGGCGGCGCGCGTGTCGCGCGAGGCGCCGGTGCTGATTCTCGAGTACGACTCCACCGAGATCGTCCCGGGCGGCGCCGGCAACGCAGCCAACAATGTGGCCGCGCTCGGCGGCAGGGCGACGCTCGTGGCGGTTGTCGGGCGCGACGTGCCTGGCCGCCGCGTCATGGCGGCCCTGCACCGCCGCGTCGACTCGCGCTACATGCAGCGGATCCAGGGAACGCCCACGCCCGTCAAGACGCGCATCCTGGCGGGCGGCGTTCACTCCGCCAAGCAGCAGGTCGTGCGGATCGATCGCGGCGTCGCCCGGCCCGTGGAGCCTGGTGTCCGGCACGCATTCGAGCGCGCGGCGCTCGAGGCTGTCCAGCAGGGCGACGCCGTGCTGGTGTCCGACTACGGATCCGGACTCGTTACCCCGGCCTTTGTCGAAAAGATTCGTCGCACGTCAAGACGGGCCGGGCTTTCCATCCCCCTGCTGATCGACACGCGGTACCGGCTGCTCGATTACAGCGGGTTGAGCGCGTGTACGCCGAATGAATCCGAGGTCGAGCAGGCGCTCGGCATCCGCATCAACGACAACCAGCGGATGCTCGAACGGGCAGGCCGCGAGATTCTCGAACGCACGCGCATACAGGCTGTATTGATCACGCGAGGCAGCCGCGGCATGGCTCTGTTCGTCCGCAAGGCGCCCGTCGTGCACATCCCCATCTTCGGGACCGATTCGATCGTCGACGTGACGGGCGCGGGCGACACGGTGGTGTCGACGGTCGCCCTCGCGCTCGCCGCCGGCGGCAGCTTTGAAGCGGCGGCGCGACTTGCCAACTATGCCGGCGGACTCGTGGTCATGAAGCGCGGGACCGCGACGGTCGGCGCCGACGAGCTCCGCCAGGCCATTACCGCGAACGACCGTGGGTGAGGTCCTCGGACGCGACGCGCTTGCGCAGCGGATTGCCCGGGACCGCGCGGCCGGCTTGAGCGTCGCGTTCGCCAACGGCTGCTTCGACCTGCTGCACGTCGGCCACATTCGCTATCTCGAATCGGCCGCCGCGGAAGGCGACCGCCTGATCGTGGCGATCAATGACGACGAGTCGGTGCGGAGCCTGAAAGGCGACGGGCGGCCAATCCTGGCTGCTGCGGACCGGGCGGAGCTCGTGGCGGCGCTGCGGTGCGTGGATTACGTCGTGATATTTTCCGAACCGACCGTCGGTCCGCTGCTGCAGGCGGTGAAGCCCGACGTCCACTGCAAGGGGACCGACTACACCCTCGACACAGTCCCGGAACGCAGCATCGTCCAGGCTTACGGCGGCCGCATCGCCATCGTCGGCGACCCCAAGGACCATTCCACGCGCGACCTGCTGGCACGCATCGGCGGGAGCACGTAGTGTCCGGCATCCGCCTTCGCGGGAAGCTTCGGCGGACCGCCGTAGACTTGGCGGAGGCGGTGAGCCGGACGGGCGGGACCGACTCGAACAATCAGCCCCGTTTCCTGATCATCCGGCTCGGCTCGCTCGGCGACGTCATCCATGGCATTCCGGCGGCCGCCGCTCTGCGACGCCGTTTCCCCCAGGCGCACATCGACTGGCTGGTCGATCCCCGGTACGTGGAACTGCTTGACCTCGTTCGGTGCATCGACAGGCCCATTGCATTCGATCCGCGCGACTTTCGGATCGGTGGGGCACACGGATGGTCTGTCCTCAAACAACTGCGGGCGGCGCATTATGACGCGGTGATCGATCTGCAGGGGCTGCTGAAATCCGCCGTGCTGGCCCGGTTGGTCGGCGCCCCGCGGACGATCGGGTTTCCCCGCGTGCATCTGCGCGAGTCGCTTGCGCGGGTTTTCTACACGGACGCACCCGATCCCGGCGCGGCGGCGCACGTCATCGAGAAGAACCTGGGCCTGCTGCGTCCTCTCGGCGTGAGCGATCGGGCCGTGCACTTTCCACTCCGGATTCCGCGCACCGCCACCGTGGCGACGATCGCCGATCGTTTCGCGGATGGGTATGCGATCGTCAACCCCGGCGCGGCGTGGCCCAACAAACGCTGGCCGGCGAGCAGATTTGGCGCCGTCGCGGCATCGATCCGCCGCGAGCACGGCCTGCGGTCGGTTGTCCTGTGGGGGCCTGGCGAGGAGGCACTGGCGGCGTCGGTCGTGGCTTCGGCGCAGGGCGCGGCCGAGGCGGCGCTGCCCACAACCATGACCGACGTCGTCGGCCTTGCGCGGGCCGCGAGAGTGATGATCTCGGGCGACACCGGACCGCTGCACATGGCCGGCGCCGTGGGCACGCCGCTCGTCGCGCTGTTCGGGCCCACGTTTCCGGAGCGCAACGGTCCCTGGAGTCCGCGGGATGTCGTCGTCTCGCGCGTCGCGCAGTGCTCATGTCCGTACGAGCGCCGCTGCCGGAGAGAGAGGCCGTGCATCGACGACATCGGCGTCGGCGAGGTCGTGGACGCCGTTCGCCAGCGATTGGCCACGCATGGCTGACGTGCCGGTTCGGCTCACCAAAGCGCTTGCGCGAAAGCGGGTGTCGCTGGGCTTCGTTGCCGCGGCCGCAACGCTGGTGCTGGCGCAGCCCACCTGGGAAGCGTGGCGCGCGGGTTTGCTTATCGCGTCCGGCGGCGAATGCCTCCGCCTGTGGGCGGCAGGGCATCTCGAGAAGAACCGTGAAGTCACGCGGTCCGGACCCTATCGGCTCCTGCGCCACCCGCTGTACGCCGGCTCGGCCCTGATCGCGATTGGCGTTGCCGTCGCATCACGCAGCGTCGCCGCGGCGGTCGTGGCCGTGCTGTACGTGGGAGTGACCGTTGGCGCCGCGATTCGTTCGGAGGAGGCGCAGCTGCGGCACGCGTTTGGATCGACGTATGACGACTACCGGGCATCGCGCGTCGAGCCGATGGTGCGGCGGTTCAGCCTCGCGCGGGCGCTGCGGAACCGCGAATACCGCGCGCTCGGCGGACTGATTCTGGGTTTCGCGCTGCTTGCGCTGAAGATTCTGGCGCCCCTATAATCAAGTGTTTGCTTGGGCTCGACAGCCGGTATCCGGGTTTGCCTCGCCGAAGCGAGGCGAAGGCGGGCGGTTAGCTCAGTGGTAGAGCACCGGCTTTACACGCCGGCTGTCACAGGTTCGAATCCTGTACCGCCCACCAGAACAAGTAGGAAGTTCGAAGCAAAGTTCAAAGCAAGTGACAGACGACAGGGCTGCGCTTTTCACTTCGAAGTGTGAACTTTGAACTTGGATTAGGGGTCGTAGTTCAGTTGGTTAGAACGCCTGCCTGTCACGCAGGAGGCCGCGGGTTCGAGTCCCGTCGACCCCGCCAACCAAACAGGCTCCGCCCTTGATATCCCGGCGGAGCCCTTGGCTGGTTGGCAGTGTCTGTTGGCGCGCTTCGCCCCTCGAACCGCTATACGGCTCTGGGCCGGGCCATACGAGTGCGAAATTCTCGTAAGGAGCCGTATGCCATCCCACGTTGACGCACGTAGGTGTGAAGCAGCCGAGCGCGACCAGAATCGTTCCCGCGACGGACGTGTGGAACTGGCTGCGAGCCGTCATCGCCGGTGACGCGAGCAGTATGCACCCTGGAGCGTACTCCCAGGGGGTCGAGCGGCCTTTTATCGCTTTGTCGTCCTCAGCGTCTCGATGACCGGGCAGTCCGGCTCAGCGGGGGTCGCCCGCGCGCCGGCGCGACTGAGCGTCCGTTCACAGTCCTGGAAGTAGTCCGATAAGGTGCGCTGAAACTCCTGCAGCTCGACCAGCCTTGCCTGCAGTTCGGCCAGCTTCGCGCGCAGCATGTCGCGCACCTGGCGGCATCGCGTCAGGCCTCCGGAGGTCTGATATCCGAGAAGATCCCTGATCTCGTGGAGGGTGAGGCCCACCGACTGCGCTTGCTTGATGAAACGCAGCCGCTCGACGGCATCCGCCGTATACATGCGGAAGCCGCCGCCGGTGCGCGGCGGCTTCCGCAACAGCCCGACCCGCTCGTAGTAGCGAAGCGTGTCTGGTGTGACGCCGCTTCGCGCCGCAAGTTCGCCGATCTGGTAGATCTCGCCGGTTACTGCAGGCCGCATGACCTCTACCTCACGGTTGCCGCCGTGCCTCGAGGATAGCAGCAACCGACGGGCGGTCGGCAGGACCGGTGCCGACATGATGGAACCGCACGATGCCCGCCGGATCGATGAGCACATCGCCCCCGAGCTGTCGCGTGTCGGCGCCGGAGTATTTCGGCAGCCGGCCGCGCGCGAGCTCTTTCATGTACGCCAGCCACGTCCTGACTCCCCAAATGTCCCGCAGGCGTCCCCGGTGCATGTCGTACCCCCGGTACAACGTGCGGTCGGGGTCAATGAGAATGAGCCACGTGACCATCGTTTCGGCGATGTACGCGCGAACGAACGGTGCCGCCTCGAATGTCACGACCACGGTCCGTATCCTTAAGCCGTCGAACGCCTGTTGGCGCTGCTGCAACTGCAGCAGGTGCCGGCGGCAGGGGAGTCACCCAAGGTGCCGGTGAAACACCAGCAGGAGCCATTCACCCTGATAGTCGGCCAGGCGGTGTATGCGCCCGTCCGCATCGGGCAATGCGAACGGAACCGCCGGCTTGCCCGTTCGCGGTCCCCTCACGCCTTGTGTCACGCCCCTTCCTCTCATGTGGGCGCCGTGCAACGTGTGCGCTCGGCAGTTAATCCCGCACCGCTGGTTCGGGCTCGGCGGTGAACCCGGTACCCTTCGTGATGGCCTCTGCAATGGCTCGCGGCGTGGTCTTGGCCGGATCGTATGCCACGCGGGCCTGATTTTCTTCGAGGCTGACGTCCACGTTCGTGACCCCGTCCAGCTTCCCGGCCGCCATCTTCACGGCAACCGCGCACCCGGCGCATGCCATGCCCTCCACGTTGATGATGCACGTGGCGCTCGTGTTCGCCCGGTCCGCAGCCACGACGTGGGGCCTCATGTTGGCAAGAGTCGCACCTCCAGCGGCCAGTCCGACCAGAAGCGTACCTCCTGCAAGCCACCTGTTCCACCGCATATCGGCCTCCTCGCTCTAGATAAACCACTTCACGTAATAGGGGAAGGTCGCGAGCAGCACAACGACCGCCGCCGCAATCCACAGGAGCGTCGGGGCCATCTTGTTGGCGCGGGGATGGCAGTTTTGCCCGGGGCCGCACGCCTGGGCCGGTCCGCGACGGTAGGTGATGTAGAAACCTGCGACGAGAAGCGCTCCGGTTACGATCAGCAACAACGGTCGGAGCGGCTCCAAAGCGACCGCGGCTGCCCCCAGCGCGCCAGCGCCAACGATCGAAAACAGGACGGGACCCAGGCAGCAGGCGGACGCGGCGACGGCTGCGACGATGGATGCGATGACGGTTTTCATCTGTCTGTGCCCACCAAGGTTCGAACCGCTGCTGCGGCAATGCGCTTGACCGCCGCGCCAACATCCCCAAGACAGCAGACGCCGCGCGGATTGCGGACCTCACACGCGCAGCGTCCTGCATCAATCTGTGCGCGGATGCGCTCGACCGCGTGCGACGCGCCGGTCGCGTGTATCTCTTCGCGAATACCCGCCTCGCCTTCACCGAAGCAGTAGCAAAGCATCCGGGCGCCGGCGGCTTCCTTCTGCCACACGGGAACCCGCACGTCGGCTGTCGAGTACGTCTCACCGCTGTCAGTGAAGTACACGACGTTGCACGCCGGATTGAGACAGAAACGGTGTGTCGAATCGGTGACCCGGCGCAGCGCCGACTCCGTCAGCAGTGCTTTGACAGTGAGAAGCTCCACGGTCCTGCCGGCCGTCCCGCTGATCGGACACGCGGCGCGCTGATTAGGGCCTTCCCGTCGGGCTGAGCCGTAGACGCACATGTTCGTCCTCGCGATGAATCCAGTGTCCACCCTGGAGTGCGCTCCAGAGTCAAGCCTCTTGTGGACGAGCACAGGCGGGGTGCACGTTCGCGGCCGATTGCCTCGTCGAGGGCCCGGCGCGCGGTCCTTGGCGGCAGCCGCCCGGAGCGCCGCCGGAGCGTCGCCGCAGATTCCACGCCGACAAATCGCTCGCGCACCCGACCGTTGGAAAACACCAGCAAGGTGGGGATTGAGGCGATGCGAAACCGCTCGGCCAGCTCCGGCTGCTCGTCGACGTTGACCTTGAGTACCCGCGCCCGTCCTGCCTCACCCCGGCCGATCTCCTCGACCATCGGCAGCTGCAGGCGGCAGGGGCCGCACCACGGCGCCCAAAAGTCCACGAGCACCGGAATGGAGCTGTGGAGGATGTCGTGTTCGAATGTTGATTCCATTGGACCGCGATGCGGCTCACCTACGCCTGGCGCACCGGCACTCGCCGACAATCGGGCAACACAACGGCTACGAACTACCTGACACACAGTCTCTGGTCTGGATTCGCCGCGCCGTTACAGGCTGGAGATCCCGCGGGCCGCCCGACGACAAAGGTGTGAGGGACCTCACACTTTACAGAGGTCCGCGCGCGATCCGGAGCCGATTCGGATAACATAGCGACGGGATACACGCGTCAGGCGTAACGAAAGCAAGCCGTCGGAGACTAACGGAAAAGCAGGGGTTTCGCGTCGCTATCGCCGACCCGCCTTGTGCGACGCGAGCCAGTCCGTTCACCAAAGGGTACTGAAACGAAACGTACAGGAGGAACCATGACGAACATCGTCCGGTCTGCCGCGCTCGTAGCCTTCGCGGCCGTTTTCGCCGTTGTGTCGCTTGGCGCGCAGACGACGTACGAGGGCACGCTGGTGGACAGCAAGTGTTACCTGGGGATGAATGAGACAGGCAACGATCATGGCCAGATGAAGGCCTGCGGCACCATGTGTCTGAAGGGAGGAACGCCTGCCGCGCTCTTGACGAAGGAGAAGCAGTTTCACGCCCTGATCGCGCCGTCCGGCGCGCTTGCCGCTTACGTCGGGCAGCAGATTCGCGTCGTCGGGTCGCTGCACAACGGCGCGATCCTCGCGAAGAGCGTGCAGGTAAACAAGGGCGGCCGGTGGGAAGAAGTGAAGCTCGGCGGGATGGCGGGATGATATAGGTAGGAAGGTCATTCGGCGGAACGATCGCGAGGGTCGGTCGCGCCGAGGGCCGACTCCCTGCGCGTACGCAACCCAGAGGCTTCAATCCGAGAGTCCACGACGGCGCCACCTGCAGGACGGGCCGCAGGTGGCGTCCAGCCGAACTGTTGCGTTGCCCTTGAGCTTGCGCTAACGTCTGCCGCCGTGACGTTTTCGCAGGTACTTGAGCCGCCTGATGATGCCACTCCGTTCGCTTCCGTTGCCGGCTCATGCGCCGGGTTTGTCAATTCGATCGGCGCGGTGAGTCCGGAGAACTCTCGCCTGTCGCGGGCTGGGCGGCGATCCATCGAAGTCGTTCGGGATCGCGCAGCCGGACGCTGCGGCGATCCATCTCCAGCAGGTTCTGCTCGCGCCATTCCTGCAGGATCGCGTTCACCGTTTCGCGGCTGAGGCCGACGAGGCGTCCCAGGTCACCTTGACTCAGCCTGAGCGAGATGAGTACGCCGTCGGTATCGGGGACACCATGGCGGTCAGCCAGCTCGAGCAGCGCGTGCGCGACACGGGCATGAGCACTCTTGCAGAGCAGCTCTTCGACGCGCGACTTCAGCGTCCGAATGCGGAGCCCAATCAGCTTCGTGATCTGAAACCCAACCTCCGGCGTCTCGCGAATCATGCGCATGATCGTGTCCCGGCTCATCGCACAGATGACGCAGTCGTCGTACGCCTCGGCCATGTGATCGCGCGGGGCATCGTCGACGACCGCCAGCTCGCCAAAAATATCGCCTGGATGCAGGAAGGCGAGGATGACCTGGCGATCGTCAAGCGTTCTAGCCGAGATCTTGATGACGCCGCTCTTGAGCAGGAAGATCTGGTCGCTTGGATCGCCCGGCAGATAGATCTGTGTCCCGCGCTTGACTTCGAGCATCCGGGTGACCTTCCCGAGCTGCTGCCGTTGGGCATCGTTCAGCGCCGAGATCAGTCGAAACCGCTCGAAGTACCACAGCTTGGTATGCACAGGCATCCTAACGTTCGAGTTGACGCACAGGTGAATCTGAAGGTCGGAGCAGCCGCGCGAACAGCCCAAATGAGAAATTCGGCGATGGCGCGCAAAGGTTACGGCGGCCTCATATCGACCGCGATCTCGCGGTGCCGCGCCCCGACGATCTTACAGGCGAAACCGTGGTCCAGGCCACAGTTCGTGGGGCTGCCCGACCGGGAACGTCTTGCCGCCCCGCCTCCGCCACGTCGGGTCGCTTGCGCCCCGACAGCCAGTTCTGGCTAACTAGGCGGTCCGTTGCGCGGCGGCGCGGCGGCGCGTCGAATGTCGGGTATCTGTGCCCTATCTCACACGAAGCGAACCGGCGGCGGGCGATTCAGGGCGTCACGCGGCCGTTCGACGAGACAGTGAAGGCAAGCCCGGGCTCGGCGCCCGGTCCGGGCGTCGGCACTTGCCAAGGGGCCACCGGACTGCGGGCGAGTTCACATATGATCGTTCGCTGCAACGCGTGTGAACAGTGTAAGGGCGAGAATTGTGCGTGGAGGTCTCAACGATGCTGATCCGAGTGTTCATCGTCCTCGCCACGACGGCGGCGGCTGTGGCCCTCGCGGCCGCACAGGAACCAGACAGAATCGAGATCGTGCTGCCGCGCGACGCGATTCCGACGATCGACAAGCCCGAGTTCGAGCCGGCGGACAAGGCCGACCGGGTCATGGCCAATGAGGAGCTCGTGATCGGCCTCGTCGGTACGCGTGAGCGACGGGCCTACTCGACATGGCAGCTCGATCGTCATGAGATCGTCAACGACGTGTTCGAGGGGAGACCGATTGCGGTCACGTGGTGACCGCTCTGTGGCACTGGCATCGTGTATGCCAGAGAGGTCGCAGGTCGCACGCTTACGTTCGGCGTGTCAGGCATGCTGTACAAGGATGGCCTCGTGATGTACGACCGTCAGACCGACACGTTATGGACGCAGGTCGACGGGCGTGCCGTGCGCGGGTCGCTGAACGGGCGACAGCTTGAGATCGTGCCAGCAGTACACGCCACATGGAAGGAGTGGCTCGCGCTCTATCCGGGCAGCCAGGTGCTTAGGAAGAATGGGGAGTTCCGTTCATCGTATGAGAACTACAACCGGAATCCCGGGGAGCTCGGCATCATGGGACGCCGCAACACGGACGACCGTCTGCCCGGAAAGGAGCGCATCCTCGGCATACGGGTCGGCGGTGCGGCGATGGCGTTCCCGCTGAAATCCGTGCGTGGAGGCCGGCTCGCGCAGGCGGACGTGGGCGGGATACCGGTGCTGCTGGCCGCGCCCACGGCCGACCTGCCTGTGCTCGCGTACGAGCGGCGAGCGCGCTCACGCACGCTGACGTTCCGGATCGAAACGGCGGGCGGCAGGTCCGTGCTGCGCGACGTCGAAACGAACAGCACCTGGGATGTCGCGACAGGAACGGCGCTGTCCGGCCCGATGGCCGGCGCGCAGCTGCCTCGCGCGACCGCCTATCCGGCGTTCTGGTTCGGCTGGCGCGGCTACTTTCCGGCGACCGGCGTGTGGCAGCGTTCGAAGGAGCAGCCGCGAAAGTAGACGCAGTGCAGCGAAGCGAACCGTGGACCACGCCACCGATCGATCTGACAATTCGTGCGGATGAGCTGCGATGCTGTATTCGAGTGGGCTTCGCCTTGCACGCTCTCCAGCTGAGGCGTGCAGTTTCAGGATCGGCGCTCAGCGCGGCGCCGGCGGCGAAGCCGTCTACTACGCATCCAGGAGTGCCTTGTAGATCGGGTCACAGAATTCCACGACAATGAGGAGTACGGAGTCATTACTCAGTACCTGCGGATAAAGGGCATTGTGCCGCCTTCGACTGCCAATGCGGCGGCCCGCGTGGCGCCGGCGGACGAGGGCGCGGCAATTAGGGTAATTAGTAAGAGACGCGTAAACGCCGCCTCGCGCCCGATCCGACGGGCCGACCCGATCTAACGGGTGGTGTGCCGATGCAGGGTGCCCGCCGAATCAGTCGTCGCCGCACCGCGGTTGAAGCAGTGCTCAGATACCCGCGGGCACTGCTCGTCGTCGTGCTCTTCCTGATTACGGTCCTGAGCTGGGCGTGGATCGTCCTGATGGCGCGGGACATGCACGGTTCCATGCTCGGACCTGCCGCCTGGATGATGACGCCTGTCTGGGATGGGCCGCACCTGCTGCTGCTGTGGGCCATGTGGGCGGTGATGATGGCAGGCATGATGCTGCCGTCCGCATCGCCCGTCCTGCTGCTCTATGCCGGAGCCGTTCGCAACCGAGCGGATGAACCGCGGGCGATGCTGCATGTGTACGCGCTTGCCACGGGATACCTGACGGTATGGGCGGCCTTCAGCGTCGGTGCAATGGTAATACAACGGATGTTCGGATCGCTGCGGCTCTTAACGCCAATGATGGAGCCGGCGACGCCAGTCGCGGGCGCAGCCGTACTGCTCGTTGCCGGCATCTATCAGATGACGCCGCTCAAGCGCGTGTGCCTGCGGACGTGCCGATCTCCGCTGTCGTTTCTGACGCGGCGCTGGCGGTCGGGCCGCGCGGGCGCCTTTCGGATGGGCGTCGAGCACGGGATCTATTGCCTCGGATGTTGCTGGGCGCTGATGCTGCTGTTGTTCGCGGGCGGCGTGATGAACCTGTTTGTCATCGCCGCCTTGACCGCGTGGGTGACCGTCGAGAAGATCGCGCCGTTTGGCGAGCAGGGCGCGCGTGCGAGCGGCGCCCTGCTGATCGCCACAGCCGCTTGGATGCTGGCACGGTGAAATTACGCGGCCGCCGTCGTCGGTTGTGCGTTCGTCCAATCGAAATCGTACAGAATCCAGTTCGTCTTCTCGAACGCAAGTGAGAGTCCACCGGCTTTGGCGTGGAAGGATCCCTGCCCGCAGTCGCCGCGCTTCCAGATGAACCCGTCCGGCAGCTCGACGGTGGCGAGGTGTTCGTCCCCGGTTACCGGGTTCTTGAATGTATCGCCGCGCGCCTCGGCTAGGCCCTCCGCCCGAAACACGCTTTTCCGCCCTTGCCCCTCGATTGCGATCTTCGCCTTTTCGAGTCCGACCACCTCGAAGGTTGGCCCGAGCAGTTCCCATGGCAGGCCGCCCAGCTTCCCGGTGAAGATCTGGGCGAGCGCATTGATCTGCGGATCCGTGGTCGCAGGCTCCACCACGAACACACACTTGCCGTTGCCTTCGTGGATCGCCTTTGGCCACTCGACAATGGCGGCACACTTGATGCCGGACAAGTTGACCTCGCCGCACTTTCCATCAATGATGTGGATCCCGACCAGCGCGCGGCAGCTGCCATCCTTCGAGTTCGGGAATCCGCCAAAATTGCAGCCACAGCCGAAGTCGCAGTTACAGAACTCGTATCCGCGGCCACGCAGCCGCCATGTCGTTGAAGTTGCCATCGTGCGTCCTCCTCGAAGGTATTCGTTGTCTGTCAGTCAGCTCGGCCGAGCTTAGCCGAAGCGATGCGTTCCCGCAACGAATTCGGCAAGGCGATGCGCGGGCGTGTGTGAGGAACGCATCCCGAACTCGGTCAGGGCACGCGAATCGACAGCGGCACCTGGCTCGATCGGCGCCGGGATTCCACGCCTGATCGTACGGCACGAGGGCGCCGAACGAGGCTCGACCGCGAGCGACCGGCCGACTATAGGTCACGACAGTCTCCGTATTCGCGACTCGCTGCGACACAGCCGCGGCCTGGCTCTCTTGGACCTGCTCGAGCGGAATGATTTCCACCGGCGCATCGGATGCCGCCGTGTCGGTCCGGAGTGGATCCGCCATCGGCCGGACGTCCCGTCCAGGATCGCGCTGGCAGGCGAGGACCAGGATCGCCGGTGCAATTAGCAAGAGTGCTCGCATCGCTCACCCCTGCTGGCAAGTGTGCTCGGGCTGGACTGACGCGGCACGCAAGTGCCGTCGAGCCCATTCCCGCGTTCGAGGCGCGGAAAGCCCTGCCTGCGCGAATCTCTCCAGGTCGCCCAGATCGTCGACATCATTCCATTCCTCGAGACGGGAGATCGGCAATCCAAGTTCGGCTGCTCTCTCGAGCGTTTGACACAGGACGTGACCGGTACCCCAATCGCTTCCGTGAAACAGCTGAGGGTGCGGCCGATTCAACCCGACCAAGTAGTAGCCTCCGTCGAGTGCCGGGCCAATCACCACGCGATCGGAGCCATCTGCCAGCGATGCGAGAGCGGCTCGAAGACGTCGATCGGGAAGATCCGGAAGATCGGAGCCGATGAGGATGACCGAGCGGTAACCTCGCCGAAAAGCGTCATCGAACGCGTGGGCAAGGCGGTCGCCCAGGGATGTTCCGCGCTGGCTGACGACCTCACAGCTGGATCCGACAATCTGCCGCATCGCGCGGACCTCGTCGGCTGGCTCGCACGCGATGATTTGGTCGGTCGCGGAAATCGAGCGAATGACATCCAGCGTGTCTTCGAACAGAGCGCGTCGTAAATCTGCATGGGCCATCTCGTCGAACGCATGCAATCGCGTCTTGCCTGGGGTCCATGGCGCCCGCGCCATCATCACGATTGCCTCGGGCTTTCGCCCGTGGTATCGCCGCGCGAGAAGCGCTGGATTCACGCCGGCCAGATATTTCGCGATCAGCAGGAGGTTCCCGAAGCTGCGTCGTACCCACCCGTCGCGCTCCCAGCGCCGGGCGGACGTCGTCACGGCCGCTCGGTCGAAGTGCAGGCGACCGTATCTTTTCAGGCGCCGCACCAGATCGACGTCTTCCATCAGTGGAAGACCGCGAAATCCTCCTACGATGTTGAACGCAGAGCGCCGAGCGAAGAGCGCCTGATCGCCGTAAGGTAAGCGGAATACCGCGACACGGACTCGGACTCCCAGCTCGATAACCCGGGCCCGCCAGTCTCTGCTGTCCAGCGCGAAGCGAAACGCGCCGCCCACGATCCCGGGCCTGCGATCGGCTTCGATGACGACGTCGAGCCAGTCCGCGGGCAGCCTGGAGTCGGCATGAAGGAACAACAGCCAGCGGCCGTGAGCGACTGCGGCCCCCGCGTCCATCTGTCCGCCGCGGCCGCGCGGAGCAGTTACCCAATGCACCGATTCGAATTGATCCTGAAGGTCGCGGTACCGCAACGCCTCGTCGCGGGTCGCCACGACGATTGTTTCAGCGTTGCCGTGAGACGGAAGTGTTCGGAGCAGCTCGGCGAGCGCGTCGTGGTCCTGCCAGACAGGGATGATGACGCTAACGACGGGGTCTGCAGAGATCTTCATGACACCATCTTGCGAGAAGTCCGAACCGATACGCGCCAGCGTCCTGTTCGCTATCCCGATGGAACTCCAGGCGAATGCGGTGCGCCGAGCGTGGCGTCGGCGACGTCGTGACGGGGTCCTGCCGCCTGCACGCTGGAGAACGTCGACACCACGTAGGGGACGAACATCGTCAGGACAATCCTAAGTACTGCGTTTCATAATTACGGTGGCATTCGGCTGGCGATGCATCCCGGCTGGCTGCGTTGCTCCTCCTTCAAATACTCCAGGTATTTTCAGTCGTCGCGCCTTGCCAGCCGGGCGCCTCGCCGCCCTCGATACCTCACCGTAATTATGAAACGCAGTACTAAGCAGGCGGCCCAGCGAGATGTCGCCGCGGACGATCGCGTCCGCGTGATTGATCGCGACGAGGACCGGCCCGACCACGAGCGCGCAGACCAGGGCCCTGCGGACGACCGGCCCGGTTCTGGCGCACGCAAGCCACGCTTTCATGTCTTTCCCGCACATTATGGCACGCGCTCGTTCGCTCGCGCCTCGGGCCACGTCAGCGCCAGCCTTCATTCTCGATCAGCGCTTCCACGCGGGAGCGGATCTCGTCGCGGATCGCGCGGACATCGGCGATCGGTTTGCCGTTCGGGTCCTCGAGCGGCCAGTCATCGCGCTTCGCGTCCGCCACGTACGGGCACTCGTTCCCGCATCCCATCGTGACCAGCACCTGCGCCTGTTGTGCGAGGTCCAGGGTGAGCCTGGTTGGCTTCGCGCCGCTTAGGTCGACACCTGCCTCCTTCATCGCGGTCAAGACCTCGGGATGAACGCGGTCACCCGGATGGGTACCGGCTGAGAGCGCCCGTGCCTTCCGCGGGTTCGCGATCGTGTTGAAGAACGCGGCGGCCATTTGCGACCGCCCGGCGTTGTGGACACAGGCGAAGAGGACCGTGGTCACCCGCTGCCCGCGGCGAGTAGGGCCCGCGCGGGGGAGGCCCGCAGCCGGCGGACCGAGACCTTCAGAACCGCATCGCTCACCAACACGTCCGGCCATGCGGTCCTCAGGAGCGCCGACTTGGTGACGCACTGTCCCGGGTGGGCGACGAGCTGCTGCAGGACGGTGAAGTCCTTGGGCCTCAACGCGATGGCGCGACCGCCGCGTTGCAGGCGGGCGTTGGCCAGATCCAGGGGGACGTGCTCGGGCCGTCGCCGGACGGCGGGCTTCATGTGGCTCCTCCCAGGCTGTCAGGAAATTACCGAAAGATTACCACCGCGTCTGGAATTCGACGGGAGAATGCCATATGAAATCGAGCGTCCGGCCCGTCACACGAGCGGAGAGCGGGAGATGCGCATCGAAAGGACGCCAGGGAGGCTGCTCTCGACGTGAAGCGCGGCCCGAAAAAGAGCGCGTTGCGGCGGCTTGAAAAGCTGCTTGAGGCGCTCGACGAGGACGAGAAGAACAGCACGAAGGAGGCCTGCCACGAGCTGGACCAGCTTCTCAGACAGCTGTCCGGGAGGGCGTTCATGAGGAACCTGACGACCGGCGAAGAGGCGGAGATGGTGGACCGCATCGTCGCGATCCAAGCGGTCATCGGCCGCTGGCGGCGAAGCTCGTAATCCGCAATTTCAGGGACGTAGAATGCCACATCCTGCCGCAGAAGCGCCTTCATCCATTGCTTGCACTTGCGGGGCTCGGATTGTTCCGAGGGATGCGTGACGAGTCCCGACACACCCGTGTCAAGAGCGATGTGACGCACTCGTCACCGGAACAGCTTTCTGTCAGCGGGTCGATCGCGGTCCAATTCGGCCTTCAAATTCTCCCAGGAATCGGGTTCAGATTCGGCCGACTGGAGGCGCGCACCAGGCAGCGGCGTATCCTCGCGCAGCCACGCCTCGATGAGCTGAAGCGCCGCCCGATTTCGGTCGGCGGCTGTCGGCTCACCCTGGACGCGTGGATTCACAACGGCGCGCTCGCTTGGTGACATGGCGGCTGATCTCTCCCGTCTCCCCCGGTTGTCAGTGAGCCCAGCACGGCACTGGGTTCTCCTGGACACGATTAGAGTGCTTGAAAAGAACTTGAAACTTTGCGCACGAAAAGGGCCGTCTCCGACCGAGACGGCCCAAGCGTCAGTGTAAGTACTGGACAACGTTGCAAGGCCGCCGGACTGCTTGTATTCTTTACTGTAAGGAGGTTCAAGTGGGTGCCAGGCACGGGGCGGCGGTGCAGATCAGCCGGGTGTCGAGCAAAGGGCAGGTGACGCTGCCGAAACGGGTCCGCGAGGCAATCGGCGTCGGCCCCGGCGACGCCGTGGCGTACGACCTCAGCCGGGGGCTCGTCACGCTGCGCCGGCTGGAGCCGATCGATCTAGCCTTTCACGCCGCCGTCGAGTCGACGCTTGCCGAGTGGGGATCCAAGGAGGACGACGAGGCGTACGGTGACCTGTGACGCCTGGGATGTCGTCGTGGTGCCGTTCCCATTCACGGACCGCTCAACCACCAGACGCCGTCCGGCGCTTGTAGCGAGCGCCAAAGCGTTCAATCGGCATGGGCATTCCGTCCTGGCGGTGATTACCTCCGCGTCGCACCGACCGTGGCCCGGCGACACCCCGATTGTGGACCTGAAGAGTGCCGGCGTGAAGGCGCCAAGCCTCGTCCGCCTGAAGCTGTTCACCATCGACAACCGGTTCATCGCACGGCGCATCGGCGCGCTGGAGGGGGCCGACCGGACGGCCGTCTCGACACACACGCGGGAGTTCATGCCCGTCGCCGCCCGGACCACCTGAAGCGACGTAAGCAGTTGGTATCGAAGCGCTTAACACCAGGAGCCGCGCGCCATCACCAACTTACGAAATCACCAGGAATCGGGTTCGAGCCCCATCGACCCCGCCGTTGCACCCAACGCGCAGAGTTCGCGCGTTGGGGACCGCCCCAACTTCCTCGCTGCGCTCGGACCTTGAATTAAACCGTCTGCTATACTGGCTGAGCTTTCCACGCCAGCTTAGCTTTAACCCTGCAGGAGGACGCGAGGTGTTAAGAACCGCTCGTCTATTTCTGGTGACGTGTCTGACCACATGTCTCGTGACCGTTCCGTGGAACGACGCACTTGCCAGCGAACGGGGAAACTCCGTGGCAGAAGCGTGGCAGTCCCAGTCGGCAGTTGATGGTTCAAGAAACGGCGACGCTCAAGCAGCGCTCGCAGGCCTCGCGAATGGCACCGGCAATGGAACGATCTGGCGCGCCGCCCTCGGGCTCGTACCGAGCCAGTCTCCGAGCCTCATGCGAGCGGCCCAAACGGTGGCTTCAACGAACGAACCGAAGCTACTACTTGGCGTGATTGCGGGAGCCTTGGTGGTTGGGGGTGTCGCGTTGCTGGCGTATGGCATGACCTCGTCCTGTGAAGGGAGTCATCCGACTGATAACGCCTGCGACCGTAGCACGGTCTTGGGTGCAGTCGGGCTCTCTGGCGGAACGGTGATGCTTGTGGTATGGGCGCTCAGTAAGTGAGCGCATGCTCTTATTCGTATCCCCGCCGACTAAACGCTGGCACCACCTCGCTTGACGGATAGCCAGCCCCAGGGACCCGTCAGCCGTGTAAGAACGGGCGCTTGCGCCCGATACGTAGGTTCAGAGTGAACTCTTTACATTCCTCAGGTACCCTTGATGCCGCGCCCCGGCGGTGGACGACCATGGCGGCCAGCGCCGTCCTGCACGTGGCGTTCGTTACCGCCGTCTCCTTTGCCGCCCGCGAGGCGGGGTTGGTGGCACCCGCGCGTACCGCGCGCGACCTAACGTTCGTCCGTGTGCTTCCGGCGCCGGCGCTCCCGCTCCTGCGTGTGCCGCCTGTCGTGAAGGAAGAAGTGAAGATTCTCGAAGCCCCGGTGGCGATCGAGACTCCGCCGATTCCCGATCGCGTCATGACGCGCGCCGAACCGACGCCGCCGGCTCCAGAGCCTCGCCCCGAGCCGCCAATCGCGCCTGACCGGCCCAGGCCAGCGTCGCCGACCGTGACGGTCGGCGCGTTTGCCCTGAACGGAACCAGCACGCGCGCCCCGGAGCGGTCCCGGTCGGTGCAGCCGGCCGAGTTCGATACGCAGGCCGCGCGGGCGCCGGAGATCAAGACCATCAGCGCGGCTGTTGGGGCGTTCGAGCAGTCATCCGTCCGCGGACGTCCGCGGCCAGGCACCGATCGACCGAACGTCGTCGCTGACGCGGGATTCGGCACCGGGACGGCGACTGGAACGGCACGGCCGGGGGGACGGGTGGCTGATGCCGGATTCGGCACAGGGGTGGCAACCGCGACGGCCCGCTCCGGGGCAGGTGTCGTCGCGGCCGGCGGCTTCGACGCCGGTAGGGGCGACGCCGGAAGAGGCGCGCAGCCAACGCAGGCCGTGAAGGCAACCGACTTTGATACGCGAAGCGCGCAGCCGGCGGCGCCGCAGGCACCGCGCCAGGCGCCGACCGAGGTGCCGCTCGAGATCCTGTCGAAGCCGACGCCGACCTACACCAAGGAAGCACGCGCGCTCAAGATTGAAGGAGAGGTACTGCTCGACGTCGAGTTCGCGGCGACGGGCGGGATCCGTGTGCTGAGGGTTGTCCGCGGTCTCGGCCACGGCCTGGACGAATCGGCGACGCGGGCCGTGCAAGGCATGCGCTTCAAGCCGGCGCAGCGCCACGGACGGGCAATCGATGTTCGGATGACGGTGAACATCGTGTTCCGCCTGGCGTGAGTGTCGGTGATGCGAATCCTGCCGCGAAGTAGCCTTATTGCGCTGGGGCTGCTCGTGCTGAGTCCGGCGCCCGACGCGCAGCAGCTGCCGTCGAGCGGCGGCGCCGCAATATCGATGGACGCGCTGGTCGATCGGCTCACGAAAGCCGAGTCGGCATTGACGGCGCGGATGAGTGCCTACCGTCCCGTCGTCGAGGTCTACCTTCAGCATCTTGTGCCCGACGCGAAGGTCGGCGCGGTGCCAAGACGCGATGACTACTTCCTGGGGCAGTTCGACGGCAACGACGGCCCCAGCCTTACACCGCTCGGCCCCAGCAGGGGATGGTTTCGTCCCGCCGGCCTGATGAACCGCCCGTTTGGCTTCGAGTACGTGTCATCCGGGTTTGCGGCGACGATCGTTCCCGACCGGCGGGTGCTCGATCGCGCGCGGTACGAGTTCACGTTCGTCCGGCGAGAGTTCCTCAACGAAGTCCGCTGTCTGGTCCTTGATGTTCAACTCAAGGATGCCGGCGGCGCCGGATTCAAGGGCCGCATCTGGGTTGAGGATCGCGACTTCACCATCGTTCGCTTCAACGGCATCAGCCGGGAAATCGACGCCTCATTCTCCAGGTTCTTTCGCAAGAAGCTCTCCTTGCACGTCGACAGCTGGCGTGTGAACGTCCTGCCGGGTGTGTGGCTGCCCGCATACGTCTATTTCGAGGAGACCGATTTCCAGGACCGACCGGCGCCGCCGCGGATGCCGCGGATCAAGGGTCAGATGCGGCTGTGGGGCTACGAGCTGAAGGACGCGACCGCGCAGTCGGCTTTCACGACCATTCAAGTCGACCAGGCGGCGGTTCAGGACAGCAGCGAACAGGCGCAGCAGCTTTCACCGGTGCTCAGTCAGCGGAGATGGGAGCAGCAGGCCGAGAGCAACGTGCTCGACCGGCTCACGAGCGCCGGGCTCCTTGCGCCGGTCGGCCCTGTCGACGGCGTGCTCGAGACGGTGCTCAACAACCTCCAGGTCACGAGCAATGTCACGTTCGATCCGCCGCTCAAAGCCCGCGTGTTGCTCACGTCGCCGCTCGAGTCGTTCACCGTGGGCCGCACCATCGTGGTGAGCCGCGGGCTCATCGACGTGCTGCCCGACGAGGCCAGTCTCGCGATGGTGCTGGGACACGAGCTCGCGCACGTCATCCTCGGGCATCAGTTGATCGACACAAAGTTCGGATTCGCCGACCGGCTGATGATTCCCGACACCGATGTGGTGCGGACGCTCCGATTCAACCATACGCTCCTGGAGGAGTCGGCCGCGGACGCGAAGCTCATCGAACTGCTGGGCAAGTCGCCCTACCAGGAGAAGTTGTCCAACGCGGGATTGTTCGTGCGGGCGATCGTCGCGAATGCCAAGACCCTTCCGAATCTCATTCAGCCGCACATGGGCGATTACGTGGTCGA
Source organism: Acidobacteriota bacterium (assembly GCA_016190945.1). Classification (GTDB taxonomy): domain Bacteria; phylum Acidobacteriota; class Vicinamibacteria; order Vicinamibacterales; family UBA2999; genus JACPPO01. The sequence goes on from JACPPO010000089.1 coordinate 30,677, forward strand.
GGAAGAGCGGTCACTGGCGGAGCTGATACAGAAATCGCCGGAGCTCGCGCCCGAGCAGCTCGATCAAATTGCGGTGCTGCCGCTCGGCGCGCGGCTTGTCATGGATCCGTGGAGCAATCGGCTCGATCTCAACCGCACGCCGGCGGTTCCCCTGACGTGGGCGCGCGAAAAGCTGCCGCTCGCCATCACGCCCATGGCGCCGTACCTGCGGTACGCGGATCCGGGGGTCGGAACCTCGTCCCGCTAGACGCCCCTCGCCGCCAAGATCGACGATCTCGATGTGAAACGTCCCATGCCGCCGCCTATTTGATGAAAGTGCCCTCGCGCAGCTCCGTCATCGCCTGCTGCAGCTGCTCCTTCGTGTTCATTACGATCGGTCCGTGCCACGCAACGGGCTCTTCGATGGGTCGCCCCGAGACCAGCAGGAACCGAATCCCTTTTTCTCCCGCCTGCACGACGACCTCGTCGCCGCTGTCGAAGACCACGAGCGAGCGGTTGCCGATATCGGCGGGACCCGCCGGCTCGATGGATCCAACCCAGTCCGTCCGCACCTCACGCGGCTCGGACACGTCGCGGAACGTGCCAGACCCCTCGAACACATAGGCGAACGCATTCCGTGACGTCTCGACAGCCAGCCGCTTCCGCACGCCCGGCGGGACGAAGACATCGAGGTACCGCGGGTCGGCCGCTACGCCATCGACCGGACCGCTCTTGCCCCAGAAGCTCCCGCAAATCACCCGCACCCGCGTGCCGTCATCGTCGATGACCTCGGGGATGTCACCGGCCGACACGTCCTGGTAGCGGGGCTTCGTCATTTTCAGAGACGCCGGCAGATTCGCCCAGAGCTGAAAGCCGTGCATTCGGCCCCGCGGGTCACCCTTGGGCATCTCCTGATGGAGGATGCCGCTCCCCGCCGTCATCCACTGGACGTCGCCCGCGCCAAGCCTGCCTCGATTCCCAAGGCTGTCACCATGGTCCACGGTTCCCGCCAGCACATACGTGATCGTTTCGATGCCGCGGTGTGGATGCCATGGGAATCCGGCGAGATAGTCGTCCGGATTGTCATTCCGGAAATCGTCCAGCAGCAGGAAGGGATCGAACTCGGTGGTGTTGCCGAAACCAAACGCGCGCCGCAGCTGCACGCCCGCGCCTTCGAGCGTTGGTTTGGATTGCACAACGCGCTTTACGGGACGAATAGACATGGTGTCCTCACGGAACCGGTCAACATGAACTATCCGGTCAAACCAGACAAGGCGCCGCCCTTGATATCCCGGCAGAGCTCGTGTCTGGTTGCCGGTGTCTCTTCCACCCCACGGCGCAGGCGTGCGCCGTGGGGGCCCCGGCCTTGGCGCGCTTCGCGCACGTAGGACCGCTATGCGGCTCACCTACGCCTGGCGCACCGGCACTCGCCAACAATCGGGCGACACAACGGGTACGAAATTCTCGTAATGAGCCGCATAGTGGCCCAATTACCGGGTGCGCGCATCTGGTGGTATTGGCGCGAGCGGCGCGAGGCCTCAACCGGATCATCGTGTGGAAAACCAGATGAGCGCGCGACCGCCTCCGGGAATGAACTGCTGTCGGACGATCCGCGCGCGCGCGCTGAGCAGTGAAACGAAATTCTCGAACGTATAGTCGTGGAAGATCTCCTCACGGCCTCTAAACAGGGCCCGGGCGCGACCGTCGGTGTGCGGCACGAACCCAATCACCCCCTCCGGCGCCAAGGTCGTCAACCACGCCACGACCTCGTCAAGCGGTACGTTTCGGGCGATTGCGATGTGGTGGACGACGGCAATGGCCAGCACGCCGTCCGGTCGTCCGCGCGCCGCCAGGCTGTCACGTTCGGTGCCGCGCCAGCCCTGATTCGGCGGGGGGTTGACGAGATCCACGAATAGCGGCAGGAGTCCCAGCCGGCGATCCTCCGCCCGCGTGAAGGCCCGATCGAGCGCGCCGGAATCGCTGTCGAGGCCGACGACGTAGCCGGCGCCAGCCGCGAGAGCCGCCTCGCCGTGGCGGCCCGCGTTGCAGCCAAGGTCCCATAACAGTCGAGGCGCGACGCGCCGCACGAACTCCTCGACGAAGGCGACGATCGCCTGTGACTCGCTTTCGGGCACCATCCTGTCGTAGGCCGCCCAGGTTGTCAGCTCGAGGCCGCGCGGCTCCAGGCGTGCGACCCATCGCCGGAGCGACGACAGCATCTCGCGCAATCCCGCACGCGGCATCCTGGCCCGCGAGATTCGACGCTCTACACCCGGCCGTCCCGCCAGTCGCTGCAAGCGCGCGGGAAGAACCACGTTGGCGAGCACTTTCCATTGCAGCTTATGCCGCCAGCGAAGCAGCCGTGCGAGGTCCTCTCCAGCAATGCCATCGAGCCGGCCGCGATACCACTCGTGAAATCCAACGCCGAGGAGGCTCTGCAGCAGGAGCGGGTGGAGGAATTGCTCGCAGAACTGGCGGTGTCCCGCCCAGAGCTCGCCCTCGATGTACGGGCGGAACGCCAGATGATCGATGAAGACCGGACGCGCGCCGACGAACTGAACGTTATAGGCGCTGGCGTCGGTCAACATGACTCCCGCATCCAGCGCCTCGAGTTGGATGTCGAGATGCAGCAGCGCCGCCGCACGAAGCGCCCGAACCGGCCACTCGTACGGATACGAGACAAACGGCAGACGTGGATGCTCCAGCACGAGCCGCACCTCTGGATGGCCGTCGAGGCGGGTGGCGATCTCATCCTCGGGCAGCAGCCGGCCCGCGGCAATCAACCTGTCGATGAGTCCGGTCGCCCGGACCGCGCGGACGTGCGGCAGCCCGTACTCGGTCACGGCGCGCCTGACGCGGCCCTGCTCGTGGAAGACAAAGCCGGCGGGATCGCGCAGCGAGGCAGGGTCGCGAATCATTTCCGGTGTACGCCGCAGGCGACCACACTACCATGCCCTCCTGTTAGCTTTGAAGGCGAGCGGTTTTCATGATCCCCCCACCTCGCGTCTTGGTATCCTGCGTCATGCCCCTCGGATCGATTGCCGGCCACCCTCGCCTGCTCTCGCTTCTCTCGCGCGCGATGGCGCGCCAGACGCTCCCCCCGGCGTTGCTGCTGTCGGGGCCCGGCGGCGTCGGCAAGCGGACGACCGCACTCGCCCTGGCGGAAACGCTCAACTGTCCTCAGCCGCGTACGTTGGGGAATTGGCTGGAGATCGACGCATGCGGCGCGTGTGCGTCGTGTCGCCGCATCGCGCGTGGCGTCCACCCGGATGTGATCGTGCTCGAGCCGGGCGAGACCGGCGCGATCCGGATCGACGAGGTGCGCGACGTCATCGATCGCGCCAACTACCGGCCGTTCGAGGGGCGCAGGCGCGTGGTGATCGTGGACGAAGCGGACACCATGGCGCCCGCCGCCCAGAACGCCCTGCTCAAGACGCTGGAGGAGCCGCCATCGGCGTCGGTGTTCATGCTCGTGTCGTCGATGCCCGACGCGCTGCTGCCGACGGTACGGTCGCGATGTCCCCGATTGCGGTTTGGGGCGCTGCTCGCGGCCGATGTCGCCGGTGTGCTGATGCGCGACCACGGGTATACCGAGGCCGAGGCACGCGCCGCCGCCGCGGACGCGGATGGTAGCATCGGGTGTGCGCTGGCGGTCCGTAACGTGGATCTCGTGGGGGCTCGGGACGCCGCGCAGCGTCTGCTCGAGCATGCGGCGCGGGTGTCAAATCCGGTCCATCGGCTCGAATTGGCAAGAAATCTGACGGGGAAGAAAAGCGCCACGGCGGCCGAGCGGGACCAGCTCGCCGTCTGTCTGCGGGCTCTCGCGTCGCTGCTGCGGGATCTTGGTGTTCTTGCGGTTCGCGCCGACACCTCCTCGCTCGCCAATGCCGATCTGCAGGCGGATCTCGGACCTCTGAGCGACGCGTTTGACAGCGAGCGCAGCACGCGGGCGTTCACCGCGGTCGACCGAGCGCTCGGTGCCCTCGAGCGAAACGTCGGCCCCAAGGTCGTCGCCGACTGGCTTGTGCTGCAGCTGTAGTCCTCAGAACCGGTTTCACAATCTCGACTCGCGCGGGTGCGAGGCATGGCATGTCCTCCGCGAAACCGGCTCAGCTCGTCGCATGCCCCCCTGCGTCCAACCATCGGGGCTCGCTTCGCACTTACGCTGATTACGGTTTCGCTTCGGACATCCCACACCTCGTCGGAGGCACGGATGTGAGGCGTGGGGCCCCCGGAACAAACCGTAGTCAGGCGCAAGCCGCGACGCGAGCCGTTGGCGTGGGCCGGTGGCTGGTTGTAGGCCGAGCGGAGCCTCTATGCGGGGTCCCCGCGGCGCACGCATGCGCCGTGGGGTGCCTTTGTGGAGGAGATGCCACGCCTCACACCCGTGAGTTATGAAACCGTCCGGGCTATAGTCTGCCCTGGATGACGCAGACGCCCCGCATCGCCGTTACCGCTGGAGACCCTGCCGGGATCGGACCCGAAATTGCGCAAAAGGCTTCCGACGACCCACGGGTTCGCGCCGTGTGCGAACCGGTGGTCTACGGCCCACCTGCCGGCGCGCACTTCGCGCCAGGGGTGCTGTCGGCGGAGGCCGGCCGCGCCGCGTATGAAGCAATCCGCGCCGCGGTGCGCGACGCGCAAGCGGGCGTCGTGGCCGGGATCGCCACCGCCCCCATCAACAAGTTGGCGTTCGCGCGTGCCGGACTGCCGTGGAAAGGGCATACGGATCTGCTCGCGCACCTGACCGGCAGCTCGTGCGTGGCGATGATGTTCTGGTCGGAGCCGCTCAAAGTCGTGCTGGCTTCCGTGCATGTGCCGCTTGCCGAGGTGTCACGGATCGTCACTCGCGAATTACTGGATGGCGTCATTCGTCTGTCCGCGCGCGAACTGCCGCGCTTCGGTCTGACGCGGCCGCGCCTCGCGCTTGCCGGACTGAACCCTCACGCCGGCGAGGAAGGGCTGCTGGGGGATGAAGAGCAGCGCGTGCTGCGGCCGGCGGTCGAGGCCGCTCGCCGCGAGGGGATTGCGATCGACGGTCCGTTCCCCGGCGATACCGTGTTCGTCCGGGCGTCGCGCGGTGAGTTCGATGCCGTGATCGCCTGTTATCACGATCAGGGGCTGATTCCCATCAAGCTGCTCGCATTCGGCCGGGCGGTCAACGTGACGCTCGGCCTGCCAATCGTGCGTACGTCGGTGGATCATGGCACGGCGTTCGACATCGCCGGCAAGGGCGTGGCGGATCCGTCAAGCCTCGTCGAGGCGATACTGATCGCCGCCCGCCTCGTCGGGCCAAGGCCTGGCCGCTGAAGCCTACGATTCCCCGAACGCGTTTGTGATGGGATAACGGCGATCCCGGCCGAAGCTCTTGCGCGTAATCTTCACGCCGGGCGGTGCCTGGCGCCGCTTATATTCCGCGGAGTAGAGCAGACGTTGAACACGGGTGACCAGATCGCGCGCGAACCCGCGAGCCACGATATCGTCCACGCTCCGCTCCTCTTCGACCAGACCGTGGAGAATCGCGTCGAGTGCGTGGTACGCCGGCAGAGTGTCCTGGTCGGTCTGGTCGGGACGCAGCTCCGCCGTCGGGGCTTTTGTCAAAGATGACTCCGGAATGACGCGGCCGGCCGGGCCCAGCCCGCCCTCAGGCACCTGCTCGTTGCGCCAGCGTGCGAGCGCGTACACCTCGGTCTTGTAGATGTCTTTGAGCACCGAATAGCCGCCGCACATATCGCCATAGAGCGTGGTGTATCCAACGGACATCTCCGACTTGTTGCCCGTGGTGACGAGCAGCTCGCCGAACTTGTTGGAGAGCGCCATCAGCAGCGCGCCGCGGATACGTGCCTGGAGGTTTTCTTCCGTCACGTCCCTCGGCCGTCCGGTGAACAACGGTGCGAGCGCGTCCTCGACGGCCGAGACCGGCAGCTCGATCGCGGTCGTCTCGAGCTTCATGCCCAGCGCGTGTGCGGATCGCATCGCATCGTCCATGCTCGCCCGACTCGTGAATCGCGAAGGGAGACGAACGCCGCGAACGCGGTCCGCGCCAAGCGCGTCGACGGCGACGGCGGCGGTCACGGCCGAATCAATGCCACCCGAGAGTCCGAGCACCACGCCGCGGAATCCGTTCTTCCGGACGTAGTCCCTCAGTCCGAGGACCATGGCGCTGTAGACCGCCGCCAACCGCGGCTCTTCGGCCCACTCCGCGTGCCCTTCGCAGCGATATCTCCCGCCGTGGCACTGCCACTCGGAGACGACCAGCGCCTCACGCCAGAACGGCAGCAGATGCGCGAGCGAACCGTCACGGTTCATCACGAATGAGCCGCCGTCGAATACCAATTCGTCCTGGCCGCCGACCTGGTTCACGTAGGCGAGCGGGAGATCCGATTCGGCGACCCGGTGTCGTGCGAGATCGAGACGCTGGTGAAACTTCTCCACCTCGAACGGCGAGCCATTCGGCACGAGGAGCAGCTCCGCCCCCGCTCTCGCCAGGTGTGCGGTGCATGCCGGCGTCCAGATGTCCTCGCAGATGGGCAGGCCGAGCCGCACGTTCCGAAAGACAACCGGGTCGGGCAGCGGACCGGCGGCAAAGACTCGTTTTTCGTCGAAGACGCCGTAGTTCGGCAAGTCGTGTTTGAGACGCAGTTGCGTCCGGCCGTCGGCCACGAGGGCGGCGCTGTTGTACACACGACCGTCCGCCGCCCACGGCAGCGTCACCACGAGGCCGGGTAACCCGGCGGCGCTTTCCCGCTCGAGCTCGCCTAGGATGGCGGCCGCGGCCCGGACGAACGCCGGGCGCAATACGAGATCTTCCGGAGGGTAGCCGACGAGCACGAGCTCGGAGAAGACGACGAGATCGGCGCCAAGAGCGGCCGCGTCATCGCGCGCGCGCCGAATCAAGGCGGCGTTGCCGGGTAGATCGCCGACGATGGGGTTTATCTGCGCGAACGCGATCGAGAGCGCCACGGTGTCAGGATACCCGACGTGGCCGCGCGGCATGCGATACGATTCCGCCGTGGCGGAGAAAGCAGCGCGCGAGCAGGCGAGACGCCTGATTGCGGAAAATCGCAAGGCACGTCACGACTACCACGTGCTCGACACATGGGAGTCGGGCATCGCCCTGCTGGGCACCGAGGTCAAGGCAATCCGCGAAGGGCGTGTGAATCTTCGCGATAGCTACGCCCGCGTGGAAAACGGGGAGGTGTGGATGCTGAACGTCCACATCAGCCCCTACAGCCACCGCGGCTACGCCGCGCACGCGGAGATGCGCCAGCGGAAGCTGCTGTTGCATCGACACGAGATTCGCAAGCTGCTCGGCCGCACGGCGGAGAAGGGGCTCACCTTGGTGCCGCTCGAGATGTATTTCAAGGGCGCACGTATCAAGGTGCTGCTTGCGCTTGCCAAGGGCAAGCAGGCCCACGACAAGCGCGAGACGATCAGGCGGCGCGAGGTCGACCGTGAGACCCGGGCCGCCGTCAAAGCACATCGGCGGTGACGTCCGAGCCGTGCCTTAGATGAGATCCGGTCCGGTTGCCTTGACGTCGATGCGCGGATCTCCCAGACTGGGATCCATGCGGCGTTTCTGGGGGCAGCTGGTCGTGCTCATCGACGGCGGTTGCCCGTTGTGCCGGCGCACCGCGCGTGTCCTCCACGCGCTCGACTGGCTTGACCGGCTCGCGTTCGCCGATGCCACCGACGAAGCCGCGCGGGAGCGGTGGACGCCAGGGCTGAACGAGGCTGCGCTGCTGCACGAAACGTACGTTGTCGACGAGACCGGGGCGCGTCATGCGGGGTATGAGGGCTATCTCTGTATTGCGGTCGTGGTGCCGGTGTTATGGCCGGTTGCCGCGGCCGGCCGCCTGCCCGGCATTCGGCAGGCGGGACATGCCGTCTACCAGTTCATCGCGGCTCGACGCGAGCGCCGCGGTCGCTGCTCTGATGACGTATGTGCGCACGTTCCGGCTCGAGCCCTCCGCAGCCAACCGTCAGCCGCGACGCTGGACAAGAGTAGGCAAGAGTAGCGTCGTTCCGTCCTTGACGGCTTGCTTGCCGTCCAGCCGAAGGTAGTCTAGAGTTTCACGTCGGGGCAATTCAACTAATCCATACGAGACTCACATGATGACCGCAGCGAGATTTCGTCTGTTCGTGGCACTGACGGTGGTCGTGATGGCGGCGGCGGCTGCCGGCTGCAGCGGCGACGATCCGTCGCCGACATCGCCAACGCCGGCTCCCACTCCGGCCCCGGCGCCGGCCCCGGCGCCGGCCCCCGATCCGGCCCCGGCGCCAGCACCGACACCGACGCCGACGCCGACACCGGCACCGGCACCGACACCGGCGCCGGTGGTCGCGGCGCTGGACTCGGTGACGTTCAGCCCCTCGACGGTGACCAGCCAGGGCCGCACGGTGATGACCATCACGCTTACGGCCGCCGCGCCATCGGGCGGCGCAAGCGTATCACTCTCGAGCAGCAACACAGACATCGCGCGTGTCTCCTCGAATGTGTCCATTTCCGCCGGCTCGACGAGCAACACGTTCAATATCGACGTCAGCACCGTCGATCGGGACACCGCCGTCACGATTACAGCCTCCTATAGCAGCGTCACGAAGACGGGGAGCTTCACCGTGACGCCGCCAACGCTCGAACCGCGGTTCACGGTCACCTCGCGAACGAAAGGCAACGACGCGTGCGCCATCGACGGCGACGATGGGCATCTGGACTGCGAGTTCAACGGGAGCGGGTCCTTTGGCGCCATCGCGGAGTGGATCTGGCGGCTCGAGGTCGGCGAAAACGACTACGATAAAACCACGACGTCCGGGGTCACCAACCTGTCTCCCAGTTGCGGCTCCCTCGAGGAGGGGAAAGAAAAAGCCGACGAGACGGTCGATATGGTGGTCAAGCTGCGGCTCGTGGGCAAGAACGGCGCGCAAAGCAGTACCCTTTCGCGGACGATCAAACTCTACCCCCAGAAGTACTGCGGCTACGACGGTATCGCTGATTAGGATGATGCTTAGAAGCCGCTGACTGCACCAGGTCATCGCGCGCGCCGTCCTGTCACGACTCGCCACGCTGGACGACCGCGGACCGCTTCAGCCGATCGACGAACGGCGGCGAAGCCGCGACCCCGAACCGACAGGCGACAGCGATGTCCGACCAGAAGGTATGATCGCCTTGACTCGATGAAATTCCTGATCGTCGCAAGGCAAAAAAAGAACGTCGATGCGTTCCGTACGACCGTTGCCGCGTTGCTCCGGCAAGGGCATACGGTCAGGTTGGCGCTTCAGGACAGAGATACGGGCCGTGACGAGAGAGTGGCGGACGGCCTCGACTCCGCCCGATTCGTGCTCGAAGCGGCGCCGACTGCACGAGGGGACCAGTGGAGAACGCAGGCGCCGCTCGTGCGGCGGCTGCGTGACTGGGTCCAGTATCTCGGCCCCGAGTATGCCGGCGCGGACAAACTGCGGATGCGGGTCGTCGACAGGCTCCGGGCCGAGCTGGGTATCGCCAGCCCCGTGTTCGGCGATGGCCTGGTTCCGGGGCTGGCGATCTCGCAGGTCGAACGTCTTCGCGAGTTGCTGGTCAGGGTCGAGGCTGCCATCCCGAGCGATCCCCTTCATCACGAATTCATCTGCCGCGACAGGCCCGACGTGGTGCTGGTCACGCCAGGTGTGCATTTCGGTTCGGCACAGGCTGATTTCATCAAGAGCGCTCGCGCCGCCGGCATTTCCGTGTGGATGCTGGTGTTCAGCTGGGACAATCTGAGCACCAAAGGCGCGCTCCACGTGCCGCCGGATCTGATGTTCGTCTGGAACGAGCGCCAGCGCACGGAGGCCGCCGCCCTTCATGGCTTTCCACCGGAACGTGTTGTCGTCGTGGGGGCGCCGCGCTTCGACGCGTTCTTCGCGCTGAAGCCCGTCCTTTCGCGTCGCCGATTTCTCGGGTCGCTCGGCCTCGACTCCGACGCGCCTACGCTGCTGTACCTGTGCTCATCGCGTTTTGTGGCGCGCCATGAGCTGAGCTTCGTCCGCCGCTGGCTGGCCGTGGTGCGCGCCTCTGCCGATCCGGCGCTGCGGCGCTGCAATGTGATCGTCCGGCCGCATCCGGACATCCCGCTTCTGGAAGATGACAACGCCGATCTGGTTGTGTGGCCCGAGCTGCCTCGCGCGCAAGGGTGGGTGAGCCGGCCGTTCTCGGACCCTCGTGCGATTGTGCTGCGCACGACCTACGCGACGCCGCAGGCGTTTTTTGAGTGCCTCCATCATTCGGCAGCGGTCGTTGGTCTCAATACGAGCGCGGAACTCGAGGCCGGCGTTGCCGGGCGACCGGTCTTCACGGTCGTCGCTGACGACGCCGCCGTGACCGGCCAGGCGAATACGCTGCACTTTCACTACCTGCTGCGCGAGAACGGCGGGTTCGTCGTGTCGGCCCCGGACCTCGAGACACATACCGGGCATTTGATCACCGCGGTGACCGCATCGACGGCATCTGATGACGAGTCGATCGGAACGTTCGTACGCGAGTTTCTCCGGCCGCGCGGCGACCGCCCGGCCTCGCAGGTGCTGGCGGAAGAGCTGGTGGCGCGGTTCGTTCCATCCGAGTCGGCGCATGTGTCCTCCACGTCGCTGCCTGCGTCCCTTTCCCCCTCTTCCCTGCTCCCATTCCCCTTCTTTGCTCCACCTATCGAGAAGACAAGGCTCCTGCGCGTCGGCTACCGGGAATCAACGTTGCGCGTGCGCGCGACGCACGAAACGCGCAAGCGCCGCCGTGACGGCGCGCTGGTGCTGGATCCGGAGACGGTCGCGTGGCTTGACGCCTACATTCAGCCCAATGACGTCCTCTACGACATCGGCGCGGGCATTGGCGAATATTCGCTCATCGCCGCCACCCACCGGAACGCGCTGGCGGTCGCGTTCGAGCCCGGATTTGCCACGTATAAGCAACTCTGCGAGCACGTGCTGCTCAACGACTGCCGGCGAAGCGTCGTACCGTTGCCAATCGCCCTGGGTGACCGCACGGGGCTGCTCGAGCTGGAGTATAGGGACGCCGCAGGCGAGGAGCGCCATCTTCTGAAACCGGATCCGTGGCGCCGGCGGCCGTACGACGCCGAATCGCGGTACGTCCAGCCCGTGTGCGCGGAACGGCTGGATGACGCGATTGCACGCTACCGCCTGCCGCGGCCGGCGCACATCCGCATTCACGCGCCGCGCGGCGTTGACGCCGTCGTGCGCGGCGCCGTGGAGACGCTGCGCGATCCCGCCGTGAAATCGGTGTGGGTGGTCGCGCCGCGGCGCGAGGTCCGGGCGGCGGTGGAGGAGCAGGTGGTCGCCACCGGCCTCTCGCTCGTCCCGCCGCCGAAGCGCGGTGAAGCGATGCAGCGGCTGCTGTTTGTCCGCGAGACCGCGTGCGCCCGCATTCACCGGGTATGAGCGAACATCACCGGTCATCGGCACCCTCGCGTCGCGGGTTAAACGTCTTCCTCCTTCGGGCAGTCCGGATTGTCATTCGCGCCGACTCCGATCCGGTTCGCCAGGCGCTCTTTGCGAACCTGAGAGAATCGCGCCTGGCGGTGCGACTTGCGTATGGCTTGCACGAGCGCCTCGGCAAGATGTCGGCGGCTGCACTGCTCGTTTCGTGCTACGGCCTGGGTTTCTTCATGAGCATCGCGCTTCCTCGCCATCGGGGCGCGCGAATCCTGACGGTGGCCGAGCACGCGAACGCGCGGCGGCAGGTCGACCGCGTAGTCTCCTGGCTCGGGCCAGACGAATGCGATCGGGTGCACACGAGGCTGAGACCCCTGCTTGGTCTGTCTGGCCTGGCGGGGCTCGCTCGGCTTTCGTCGCGAAACGCCTTCGTCAGGGCATTTCGCGTCGTTCGCGCCAGCGATCGCCGGCACGGCTTTCTCGTCTCATGCCGCGTGGCGGGCGCGCTCGCGTGGTACGCGCGCGGCAAGGCAATCCTTGGCGCACGAAGACCTGAAGCCGTCCTGGTGTCCAGCGACTCGAATCCGGAGGAAGTGGGGTTCACGGCGGCCGCGCGCGCCCTCACGATTCCGACCGTATTCATCTCTCACGCCTACCCCACGCCGTTCTCGCCTCCGCTCGACTTCAGTCTTTCGATTCTCGGAGGGGAAGCCGAGGTACATGCCCGCAGGCGAAAAGGGCCAATCACGGGAGAGATCCTGCTCGCAGGGCTGGAGGGTGGCTCGGCTCCTCTCAACCCAAGACAGTTCGAGAGAACCGATCCCGTGATCGGCATCTTTGCGCCCAAAGCTGTTTCATGGCCCACGCTGGTCGAGATTGTCTCCGACTGCCGTCGCCACTTCCGCGCCAGGCAGATAGTGGTTCGCTGGCATCCGAGCATGATCGAACCGTCGCGGCTGGCCCATAGGCTGGGGGATCTGTCCGGAATCGTCGAGTCGCCGCGGACGGCAGCCCTTTCGGAGGTGGCGCGGCAGTGCCACTGGGTGATCGCCGATGAGAACAGCGGCGTACATCTGCCAGTGCTGAAGCTCGGCATTCCAACCATCGCGGTCAAGCTGGGGCGATATCCGGAAACCCGTTCGGACATGTACGGGTTCGTCCGCGACGGCATCGTCTTGCCGCCGGTCTCTTCCATCCGCGACGTTCGGCCCGACGCGCTGGTCGCATTCTTCTCAGACGGTTGGGCGGCACGGTTCCAACAATACGACGCCTCGTACCTCCGTCCGCAGCACGTGATCGGCGGCGAGGTGCGCGGCGCGATCTGGCGGCTGTGCGAACACGCCGCGTCGAAGGCGACATGTGCCTGAAACAAACGCCGAAATGTTGCGGTCGCCTGCCGCGCCGGTGCCGCGGCCGCCTGCGGAATGGAGGCGATCGGCAGCCCGCGTCATCAGTCTTGCACTGAGCGCGGCGCTTCTCATTGGGTTGTACCGCGCCGTGAATGTCCGGCTGATCGCGCAGGAGCTGCGCGGCATTGACCGGCTATGGCTGGTCATCTCCGTCGGGATGATCGTGCCGATTACGATCCTTCGAGCGATCCGCTTCTTCTGGGTCGCGCCGGCGGGCGCACTTCCAGGGATCGTTGAAGCGCTGCGCCTGATACTGGTTGCCACCGCGCTGAACGTCTTTCTGCCGGCTAAGACCGGCGATCTCATCAAGAGCTACTTCGTGACGAAGCGAGGCGGCACATCGGCCGGCGTTGCCGTTGCCATTGTCGTGTACGAGCGCCTGTGTGACCTGTTCGGCCTGATGTCGTGGTGCGTGCTTGGGTGGTTCGTCGGGCGGCCGGTGGTTGCCCGCGTGCCGTCGGCGCTCTGGCCGCTGCTCGGGGTGCTCGGCGCTGTCTGCGCGGTGCTGATCTCGTCCGAGCGAGCCGCTCGGTTTTGGCCCGCCATGATGGCAGGGGCGCTGCCTGCCCGCTTGCAGCGATTGCAGGCCTTGGCTGAGGGATGGCCGGATCTGTTCCAGGCGCTGCGGGGTCGTCGAGGATGGGTGGTTCTCTTCTCCCTCCTGCTGTGGCTGGTGCACCTCGTCCAGATCTGGATGTTCGCCTTAGCGCTCTCGGTGCCCATACCGTTCACCGTGTGTGCCAGCCTCTCGGCTGTTGCCCTCCTGGCCGGTCAGCTTCCGCTGACGTTTGCCGGCCTGGGCGCGCGCGACGTGGCGCTCGTCGTCTTGCTGTCAGGCTACGTGAGACCCGAGTCGGCGGCGGCGATGGGGATTCTGATCTCCACGCGCAACCTATTGCCGCCGCTGGCGGCGTTGCCTATCATGCGGCCATATCTCTCGGCCGTTGTAGACGAGGTGGGGGTGGCGAATAGAGAAAGAACAATTCCAGCCTGAGGTGGACTGCCGACTTCGCTACGGAAGCGTGGCGTTTCGGAACTGCGGATCGAGGCAAATCCTCCAGAATGCGTAGTGGGCGGAGACGAGCGGCGCGGCCGCAATCTTCGTACGTTGTGGATCGTGCGCGCAGACCCACGCCAGCGCGTACACGGCTGCGAACCGCGCAAAGACCAGGTGCATACCCACGCCCAGTCCCTGGGTGGGCCAGATGAGGATCGTCACGGTCACCGAGGGCACCGCGTAGGCGAGGGCCATCCGCACCTCATCGCCATGGCGCCGCCAGAGAGAGGCGGCGACCACCAGCAACGGCGCGCCGACGACCCACCCAGTGAACAGCAGGTCGCGCGCACCCGGTGGCGCTGAAGATGGCCACGTTCACGCGGCTGACGAGAACCACGTCGACGAACCAGGGGCGCCACGGGAAGGCATCCGCACTGCCGGTGGTGATCGGCAGCTTCAGGACGATGATGTAAATGGCAATCCAGCCGACGTAGGTGGCGGTTCCCCAGGCGGCGATTCGAAGCGCATAGCCGACGCGGCCCGTGAACCGCGCACGCGTGGCCAGCGCCGCGAGCCCGAACCCGTGCAGCGCCGCCCCGAGGCCCGTCAGCGCGCTGCCGGCCTCGAGGCGCCAGCCGCCGTCGCGCAGTCCTCGTGCCAGCAGCGGGAAGACCGCCAGATTGAGCGAGTGATAGCCGGTCTCGAGCCAGCCGAAATACAGCAGCGCCGCCGGGGCCAGCAGCGCGAGGCCGAGGTACCGGAGGATGAGCGGCGACCAGCGTTCGAGGAA
>JACPPO010000090.1 GCA_016190945.1 Acidobacteriota bacterium
CCCAAGGCCCTGGAGGAGGTGATTGAGGGCTATAAAAAACTGGTCGAGAAGAAAACCGGCTCGCCCTTTCCCCAGGACGGTCGCCGGCAACTGGTCATGGCTCGGGATGCGGTTTTTCGCTCCTGGCACAATCCTCGCGCCGTCCATTACCGGCGCATGAACGACATCTCGGAAACGCTGGGCACCGCCGTCAACGTGCAAACGATGGTCTTCGGCAACCTCGGCGAGACCAGCGGCACCGGCGTCGGCTTCACGCGCAATCCCGCCACCGGCGAGAAGGAATTTTACGGCGAGTTCCTGATGAACGCGCAGGGCGAGGACGTGGTGGCGGGCATTCGCACCCCTGTGCCGATTGTGCAACTGAAGTCTATCCTGCCCGACGTTTATCACCAGCTCCGCCAGACCACCGAGCGCCTGGAGCGCCATTACAAGGACGTGCAGGACTTTGAGTTCACCATCCAGGAAGGCAAGCTCTACATGCTCCAGACGCGCAACGGCAAGCGCACGGGCAAAGCGGCGGTCGAGATCGCCGTGGCCATGGTGGAGGAAGGCTTGCTCACCAAACGCGAGGCGGTCCTGCGCGTCGAGCCTGCCCAGTTGGACCAGTGGCTGCATCCCATCCTGGACGAGAGCAAGCCGGTGAAGGTGCTCGCCAAGGGATTGCCGGCCTCGCCGGGTGCTGCGGTCGGACAAATCGTATTTACAGCGGACGAAGCCGCCCACCAGGGCAAGAAAAAGCCGGTAATCCTGGTACGCGCCGAGACTGTGCCCGACGACATTCACGGCATGGAGGTTGCTGTCGGCATCCTCACGGCGCGCGGCGGCATGACCAGCCACGCCGCCGTAGTGGCACGCGGCATGGGCAAGTGCTGCGTGGCCGGCTGCGGCGAAATTCAGGTGAACGAGAAGACCCGGCGCATGGCGGTGGATGGCCTCGTGCTGCGCGAAGGCGACTGGATTTCGCTGGACGGCTCCACGGGGCGCGTCATCCAGGGCAAGGTTCCCACCATGGAGCCGGACCCTTCCAGCGGCGTATTCGCCAAATTTATGGGTTGGGCCGATGAGTTCCGCAAGCTCGGCGTGCGCGCCAACGCCGACATTCCCCGTGACGCCGCCGTGGCCCGCCGCTACGGCGCGCAGGGCATCGGCTTGTGCCGCACCGAGCACATGTTCTTTGCCCCGGACCGCATCCCGCACATGCAGGCCATGATCCTGGCC
>JACPPO010000087.1 GCA_016190945.1 Acidobacteriota bacterium
AGCCGCTCGTGACGCTGGAGCTTGCTGCACCCGCCAGAACCCCGCCTCTGCCGGTTTCGCTCGTTATTCGAAATCCGGGCCCGAGGTACCAGTTGGACGCCCAGCCTGAGTCGAAGTTGTCCGAGTCTTGTTCCTGCTCGACGCATCCGGTTGTCTGAGCCAGGAGCGTCGCCACCGGTGCAAGTGCAAAAGGTGATGGTGCATGTGATGCTCGGAATCTCCCGCTACTGAAGACAAGCGTCAGGATGATGGCCACTGACAAGACGCTGCCCAAGAGGTGTCTGTGGTTCACGACCTGGCCTCCGTTGTTTGGAACACTCTTCCACGCGGAGAAGCGAGATGCTCGCGATGCCGGGCGCATGTCCCGCGCCGCCTCCACAATCCGCGTCCCCGCGCCGTTCAGGTACGCGAACTGGGCGCCTCCGGTGATGGACGTCTGGAAGTCGCCGACCTGCTCGCCGGCCAGCGAGTAGAAGAGCGATACGCCTGGGCGTTCATACGGTCCCCACCTGCATTTGATTTTCGGCTGACAGGAGTATAAACATACAGAGTCGTTGGCGCCGGACAATAGCGCCCGCGGAGGCGTCGCTTCAGGCAGTTCGCGTCGGCCTTCCTTAGGGGTGCCAGCCGGGTCCGCACAGCAGGACTTGGCGTATGTGGGGCGGGCGCCGCGAAGCGGACCCGGCGATCTAGCGAACCACGAGTGACACCAGAGGTCCCTTCGCCACCACGATCTTCTTCACCGTCTTCCCCGTTGTGTAACTCCGGATCGCGGGATCGGCAAGCGCGAGCCGCTCCAGATCCTGCTCGGAGGCTTCCGCCGAGACCGTCAGACGGCTCCGGACCCTGCCGTTGATCTGCACCGGCACCACGATCTCCTCAGCCCTCGCCACGACGGCGTCGTAGGTGGGCCACGTCACCGCGGCAAAGGACGCGCCGTGGCCCAGGATCTCCCACATTTCTTCGGCGGTGTGCGGCGCGAACGGCGCGAGCAGGCGGATCAGCGCCTCCAGCGCTTCGCGCACGACGCAGATGGTCTCGCGGCGCTCCATTTCGCCCACGTGGCCTGCGTCCTGCTCGGCCCGGCGCCCGGGCGGGCCCGTGGCCGTCCGTTCGCCGAAGGCGTAAAGCTCGTTGACGAGTTCCATCATCGCGGAGACGGCAGTATTGAACTGCCGCCGTTGCTCGATGTCGATCGTGACACGGCGTATCGTGTCGTGGGTCTTGCGGCGCAGCGCCCGCTCGGCCGCATTCAGCGACTCGCAGGTGTCGGGACTGCCGATCCCTTCCCCGCCGATCGTCTCGCGCCAGCGATCGAGCAGACGCCAGACGCGCGCAAGGAAGCGGAAGCTCCCCTCGAGGCCCGTGTCGGTCCATTCCACTTCCTTCTCCGGCGGCGCGACAAACATCACGTAGAGCCGCAGCGCGTCGGCGCCGAACTTCTGGAGCATCGTGTCGGGATCGACGACGTTGCCCTTGGACTTCGACATCACCACGCCGTCCTTCAGCACCATGCCCTGGGTGAGGAGCTGCGTGAACGGCTCGCTGTGGTCGACCAGGCCAAGGTCGCGGAAGACGCGCGCGAAGAACCGCGAGTAGATCAGGTGCAGAATCGCATGCTCGACCCCGCCGCTGTAGAAATCGACCGGCAGCCAGTACTTCACGGCCGCGGGATCGAACGGCATGGTGTTGTTCCGCGGATCGGCAAACCTGTAGAAATACCAGGACGAGTCGACAAAGGTATCCATCGTGTCCGTTTCACGCCGGGCGGGGCCGGCGCACTTCGGGCACCGCACGTTCACGAATTCTGGCACCTGGGCGAGCGGCGAGTCCCCACGCCCGCTGAATCGCGCGAGCTTCGGCAGCTCTACGGGCAGCTGCTCATCGGGGACCGGTACGATGCCGTCCTTCTCGCAGTAGATCATCGGGATGGGAGTGCCCCAGTACCGCTGGCGCGAGATGCCCCAGTCCTTCAGCCGATACTGCGCGGTCCCTTCGCCAATGCCGCGCTGCTTGGCCGTGGCGATCATGCGCTTCTGCGCCTCGTTCGACCCCAGTCCCGAGTACTCTCCAGAGTTGACGAGCGTGCCGTACGCTTCGGCCGCCTCCGTCATCCGATCCGCCCGCGCCGGACGGCCTTCCGGCGTCACGACGACTCGGATTGGCAAGTTGAACTTCCGCGCGAACTCGAAATCGCGCTGGTCGTGGGCCGGCACGGCCATGACCGCGCCCGTGCCGTATTCCCCCAGCACGAAATTGGCGATCCAGATCGGCACCGGCTCGTGGGTGAACGGGTTGATCGCGCGGAAGCCGGTATCAAACCCCTGCTTCTCGATCTCGCCGCTTATCCTGGCGGCACGGTCCTGGGCGCGGAACGCCTGCACCTGCTGACGGAACGACACGGGGTCCTTGGACTTTGCCGCGAGGCCGCTCACGAGCGGATGCTCGGGCGCCAGCAACACGAACGTTGCACCGTAGATCGTGTCGATGCGCGTGGTGAACACCTCGACCTGGACGGCGGCCTCACCCTCTATCGGAAACCTGACGCGCGCGCCTTCCGATCGCCCGATCCAGTTCCGCTGCATCGTGAGCACCTTCTCGGGCCAGCCGGTCAGGCTCACGGTGGCATCCAGCAGGTCGTCGGCGAACGCAGTGATCCGGAAGAACCATTGCTCGAGGTCGCGCATCTCGACCGGCGTGCCGCAGCGCCAGCAGCCACCGTCGACCACCTGCTCGTTGGCGAGTACGGTGCTGCAGCTCGGACACCAGTTGACCGACGAGCGGCGGCGGTACGCGAGGCCGCGCTCGAACATCCGGATGAAGAGCCACTGGTTCCACTTGTAGTACTCGGGATCGCACGTCGCCAGCTCGCGCTCCCAGGCGTAGCTGATCCCGAGCCGCTGAAGCTGCCCCTTCATGTGCGCGATGTTGCCGCGCGTCGAAACGTCAGGATGGATTCCGCTCTGGATCGCGGCGTTCTCGGCGGGCAGGCCGAAGGCGTCCCACCCGAAAGGGTGGAGCACGTTGTAGCCGCGCATCCGCTTGGTCCGCGCCACCACGTCGCCGATGATGTAGTTGCGCACGTGACCGACGTGCGCGTGCCCAGAGGGGTACGCAAACATCTCGAGACAGTAGAACTTCGGGCGCGAGGAATCGGCACTGACCTCAAAGGCTCGCGACGATGCCCAGTGCTGCTGCCACTTCCGATCCAACTCCTGAGGACGATAGTCCATCTGTTCAATGTGCTCGGCGCCCGTCGTACCTCGCACCATCGCACGCTGATCGATTATATCGTCCAGAATCTGTTCAAATGGGGACGTACCGCGTCGAGCGACGCCCGGGCGCGGCGGGCATCTCCACCCGGCACGGGCAGATCATCAAGCGTCGTCGAGCCGTCGAGCACGTCGATGACGCCGCGAAGGGAGGAGGCGAGCGCCTTGAGGTCGTAACCGCCTTCTGTCACGGCGACGACTCGTCCGCTGGAGCATTCGTCAGCCACGGCCCCGACCAGCGCCGTCAGGCGCCCGAACTGCGGCGTGGTGACGCGCATGCCTCCGAGCGGATCGTCCATGTGCGCATCGAAGCCGGCCGACAGGAGGATCAATTCGGGACGGAACTGCCGGAGCATCGCGGCCACCGCGGCATACACGCGCTCGTAGTCCGCATCGGTCGCGCCGGCCTCAAGAGCGAAATTGACGGTGAAGCCGACACCGCGGCCCAGCCCGATTTCATCGGCCGCCCCGGTCCCAGGATAGAAGGGATACTGGTGCGACGAGATGAACAGGACCGCGGGGTCATCGTAAAAGGCCCCCTGCGTGCCGTTGCCGTGGTGCACGTCGTAATCGACCACGGCCACCCTGGAGAGCCCGCGGGCGCGCGCGTGCGCCGCACCCACCGCCACGTTATTGAAGAGACAAAAACCCATCGCGCGGTTGCGTTCCGCATGGTGACCCGGAGGACGCACCATCGCGAGCGCGCGTGTCCCTTCTCCTGCGTCGAGGACGTGATCGACGCCGGCCAGCACGGCCCCGGCCGCCAGGAGCGCCGTGTCGTACGTGTCGGGAGACGTAAAGGTGTCCGGATCGAGCGCGGTCGCGCGGCCGGCGGTCTCCCTGATCAAGCCGAGATACTCCCGGTCGTGAATTCGCGCGAGCTCCTCGTCCACTGCGGGACGCGGCTCGACGACCGAGCCGCCGCGCCGCCGGAACTCCGATGCGACGACCTGCATCACTTCGGCACGCTCGACGCGTTCGGGATGGCCGGGTGGCGTCAGGTGATCGGCGAAACGATCTGAGGTAAAAATGGCCAGCGCCAAGAGCCCCTTCAGGCGTCAGCGAACACGCGCGGCCACGTCAGGGTGAAAGCGCGGCACGCAGCTCCTCGAGATCGTCGGCGCCGATCACGAGCCGGTCGCGGGTCGCGAGATAACTGAACCGGATATTGACCTTGGCGTCGGCAATGCGGCGGAAAATCCCCGCTGCGGAGCCTGGCCGATCTTCCAGCGCGACAAGCACGACCTGCTGCGCCTTGACCACCTTGAATCCCGCTGACTCGAGCGCCCGCCGGGTCGCGCCCAGATCCGTCGTGAGCACGTGCACGACGCCCTCCATTTCAGCGTGCCCCTCGAGGTTGATCCCGGCGGTGCTGAGGGCATTCAACGCCTTCGCCAGCATGCCCGGACGATCTTCCGGAAGCGTGACGGCCAGGTCTGTTGCCACATGAGCCATGATGTTCAGTCTCCGGCTGAAGGACGATTGTAATCCGTACGCGCTCGTGATTGGACTTCCACCGAAACTTTGCGCTACAGTCTCGAGTCTCGCAGGAAGAAGGAACGGATGGCCAAGACTGGACGAAACGACCTGTGCCCCTGCGGTAGTGGCCGGAAGTACAAGAAATGCTGCGAAGCCAGGGAGCGGAACGGCGGAACGCGCAGCCGGGTCATGCTCTTCGCCGTCGGCGGCGCGGTGCTCGCCGCCATCCTCGCCGGCATCGCCTCATTTACAGGCGAACGATCCTCGGGACCGACCCGCGTCTGGTCCACCGAGCACGGCCACTATCACGACGCCAGCGGCGTGGCCGTCCCCTAGCTTCGACCGACCATCGCGAGCGCTCGCTGTTCGAGCGCTCGCAGCCTCGCTTCCAGGTCCCCGCGGGCCTGTTCGACCTGCTCGTCAGTCGCGTCCGCCGCGACATGAATCGGCTCACCCACAACCAACGCCACGGTGCTGAACGGCTTCGGAATCTGCGTCCGATCCCAGCTTCTTAGCGTCCAGAAGCGCGAGGCTTCGAGATGGAACGGCAGCACCGGATTCTCTGTCGTCCGCGCGAGCCAGAGGGCGCCCGGCTGCGCGACGCGCGCGGGTCCACGAGGCCCGTCCAGCGTGAAACCCGCGGCCCTCCCCTGCTGCATATCGCGCACGAGCTGGAGCATCGCCTTGAGCCCGCCCCGCGAGGTCGAGCCGCGCGCCGTACCGTAGCCGAAACGCTCGATGATGCGCGCGATCCACTCGCCGTCAAAGTTCTCGCTGGTAATAACGACGATGCCACGGCGGCGGAAGTAGAAAGTGGCGTGGAGAATGCGGCCGTGCCAGAAGGCCATGACCGGCTGGCACCCGAACGCTCGGATTGCCTCGAGATGCTGCAGCCCTTCAACGCGCCACCTGAGCGTATGTCCGAGCGCGTTGACGAGCAGATACCCAACGCCCGCGATGGCCGCCACCTGCGCGCGCTTGACCCACGATAATCGCGAAGCAGCAATCGCCACTCGTCAACAATCGCCAATCATCAAACGCGAAATCGGCAATCTTCTACATCCCATTGTAGCGCGGGCCTCCGCCACCCTCAGGTGGCACCCAGGTGATCACCCCGTAAGGGTCCATGATGTCGCACGTCTTGCAGTGCACGCAGTTCGATGCGTTGATCTGCAGGCGGGAGCCGCCGGGGTCCTGCACGATCTCGTAGACATTCGCCGGGCAGAATCGCGTGCAGGGGTGCCCGTACTCGGAACCGCAGATCGAGCTGCACACCTCGGTATGCACCAGAAGATGCGCCGGCTGGTCCTCGTCATGCGTGGTGCCTGAATAATGAACGTTCGTCAGCTTGTCGAACGTCAGCCGCCGATCCACTGCCGTGGCGTTGCTGGGCGCCAGCGCCGCGGCGGTCCGCCCGCCGGGCGGACCGCCTAGCCCGTGCGGGCCAGTCGGGTCGCTTTGCGACCCGACCACCGGCGGTCGGCCGTGATACTCGCGGAGTGTCTTCATCCGCGCGTGACCCGCACGTCCGTGGAGATCCTCGACCCACCAGCCTTTCGTCGCCAGCGAGAGACCCGCGAAGGCCAGGCCGGCAACCAGACCGTATCCAAAGGCCTGGTGGACGTTGCGGACCGGGTGCAGCTCCGCTTTGACCGGGCTGCGATCGATCGTGTCCTGGTAGCGGGCGAGGCTGCGTGCGGACCAGTCGCCTGAACGAATCGCCTCGAAGGCTGACTCCGCGGCCAGCATGCCGGTCCGCATGGCGAGATGAATGCCCTTGAGCCGCATCGAGTTAAGAAACCCGCCCGCATCGCCGGCGATGAGCGCCCCATCCATGTAGGGCCGCGGGATGGTGTTCCATCCGCCCTCGGGGAGCGCTTTGGCGCCGTAGCGGATCATCTGGCCTCCGTCGAGCAGCCTTGTCACGAAGGGGTGCTGCTTGAAACGGTTGAAGGCCATGTGCGGGTCGAACAGCGGATCCTGGTAGTCCAGGCCGACCACGAAACCTACGGACAGCTGATCGCCTGGCAACGCGTAGATGAAGCCGCCCCCGAACTCATCGTGCCGCAACGGGTAGCCCATCGAATGCATGACCGTGCCAGGCTCGAGACGGTCGCGTGGCACTTCCCACAGCTCCTTGAGTCCGACCGCGAACTGCTCCGGCTGCCGGCCGCGGCCGAGCTGAAAGTGCCGCCGCAGCTGCTTGGTCAGGTTGCCCCGCACGCCGTCGCAGAAGATGGTGACCTTGGCCATGATGTCGACGCCGGGCTCAAAAGCCGCTTTCTGCTCGCCGTGCCGGCCGATGCCGCGATCGCCGGTCCGGACGCCTACGACGCGCCCATCGTCGGTGAGCACATCCTGCCCCGCGAAGCCGGTGAAGAAATCGATACCTTGGCCGTCGGCCTGAGCGGCCAGCCAGCGAACGAACGAGTTCAACGAGATGATGTAGTTGCCGTGATTGCGCAGCGGAGGGGGGATCACGGGAAACGGGATCCGCGATCTCGCGGTGAAGAAGTAGACGCGGTCGCGACTCACCTTGGCGGCGAGCGGCGCGCCTTTCTCGCGGAAGTCTGGAATCAGGTCATGCAGCGTCGACGGGTCGAGCACGGCGCCCGAGAGCATGTGTGCGCCCGCCTCGCGCGCTTTTTCGAGGACCGCGATCGACAACG
The DNA here is from genome assembly GCA_016190945.1 of Acidobacteriota bacterium. GTDB lineage: Bacteria > Acidobacteriota > Vicinamibacteria > Vicinamibacterales > UBA2999 > JACPPO01. The sequence continues at coordinate 7,421 of JACPPO010000087.1, forward strand.
GTTCGCCGGGGCTCTGCTTCCGCAGCTGCGCGAGCCGAAGCGCCGCCGACAGGCCGGCCGGCCCTCCGCCGACGATCAGGACATCGACCTCGAGGGTCTCGCGATTCATATCAGCAAGCAGCAGGCAGTAGACGGCAGGCAGCGCAGATCGGCAGCGTATTACTAACTGCCTGCGGCCCACCGCCTACCGCCTACTTCTTGTTCAGTTCCGCCACGAGCGCCGGCACGATGTCGAACAGGTCTCCGACGATGCCATAGTCAGCGACCTCGAAGATGGGTGCGTCGGCGTCCTTGTTGATCGCGACAATCGTGCGCGAGCCTTTCATGCCGACCAGGTGCTGGATAGCGCCAGAGATGCCAAGCGCCACGTACAGCTTTGGCGCCACGGTCTGGCCCGAGCTGCCGATCTGCCGCTCCATTGGCAACCAGCCGCTGTCGCAAATGGGTCGAGAGGCAGCGAGCTCGGCGCCCATCGCCTTGGCGAGGGCTTCCACGACCGGCAGCTGCTCCCGCGACTTGATGCCGCGCCCGACCGCGACGATTCGGGCAGCCTGGCTTAGATCGACCGCTTGCTTCGCTTCCTGGAACGGCGCCTCCGGCACCTGGCGGATGGCCGATCGATCGAGGGTCACCGGCACGTTGGTGACGGCTGAGGCGGTGGCGCCCCGCTGCACCTGGTCCGCGCGAAAGGCGCCCATCTGGAACGTGACGAGACAGGGAGGGTCGCCCACCGGCCGGACGTCGGCCGCGAGCTTGCCTTGAAACATCGGACGGGTGAACGTGGCGCCGCTGCCGGTGCCGGTGATCCCGGTCACGTCGGTGATGAGCGGTGCGTTGAGCCGCGCAGCGAGCGCCGGGGCGAAATCGCGCGTCTGATACGTGTGCGGAAGCGCGACCACCCGCGGCGACGCGAACGCGATCGCCTGCACAAGCGCCATCACATGCCCGTCCGGTGTGTACGGCTCGAGGGCGGGGTCCGCAACGACGAGGACGGCGCCGACGCCGGCCGCCGCAAGCTCCTGCGGCACGCTGCCGGCCGAGGCGCCGAGCGAGGCAATCGTGATGGGGGCACCAGCGGCCAATTGTTGCGCGCCCGCAACAGCCTCCCACGTGGCGGGATTGAGGTTTCCATCGCGCTGCTCGACCACAACAAGGATCACAGCGCTCTCGCCTCCTCCCGCAGCCGCCGGACGAGCTCCTTGGCGGCTTCGGAGGGTGAGCCTGTAATCATGTGCGTCTGCTTGGACCGGGTCGGTAGCGCGAGCGCAACGATCTGCTGCGACGGCTCCAGGCCGGGGGACAGCGGCACCTTCCGGATTTCTTTCTTCTTGGCGGCCATGATCCCCTTGAGCGTCGCGTAACGCAGCTGGTTGATGCCGCTCTGGATCGTCAGCAGCGCCGGCAGCGGTATCGCCACCCACTGAAACCAGCCGCCCTCGAGCTCGCGTTTGACGCGCAATCCCGAGGCCGCCTGTACCTGTATCTCCATGATGATCGTGGAGTGCGGGATGCCGAGGCGCTCCGCCAGCACCACGCCCGTCTGACCGTGCCCCTGATCGTCGGACTGCAACCCGGTCAGCACGAGGTCGAACTTCTCGTCGGCCATAGCCGCGGCGAGGGCGCCGGCGCTCACACACGGGTCAGCCGACGCGAGCGAGTCGTCTTCCACGTGCAGGGCGCGGTCGGCGCCGCGCGCGAGCGCCTCGCGAAGCACCTGCTGTACGCGCGCGGGTCCGGCCGAGCAGACGACGACCTCGCCGCCCTGCTTCTCGCGAAGGCGCAACGCCTCCTCGAGCGCGTACGCGTCAGGCTCGTTCATCTCGTAGCTGACGTCCTGCTCGCGGATCCAGGTCTTGTCGTCGCGAAGGCGGGGCTGCCACTCACGGGTCGGGACCTGCTTGATGCAGACGGCGATCTTCACCGGGCGCGACGTCCTTCACCGGCATGGGCCGCCGAGGTGTTCACCCTTCGTATCTCTTGAACACCAGGGCCGCGTTGGTGCCGCCGAACCCGAAGGAGTTGGAGAGAACGTACTCAATCTTCAGCCGGCGGCTGGTGTGCGGGACATAATCGAGATCGCACTGGGGGTCGGGAGTATCGAGGTTGATCGTCGGCGGCACCGCCTGGTGGTGGATGGCCAGCGCGGCGATGCCAGCCTCGAGGCCGCCGGCGGCGCCGAGCAGGTGGCCGGTCATAGACTTGGTGGACGAAATCGCCACCTCGCGCGCGTGCTCGCCGAAGCATCGCTTGATGGCGAGCGTCTCGAGGCGATCGTTGTGCGGCGTGGACGTACCGTGGGCGTTGATGTAATCGACCTGTTCCGGCCGGATGCCGGCTTTCTTCAGGGCCAGCCCCATGACTCGGACGCCGCCCTCGCCGTCCTCCGAGGGCGCGGTGATGTGGTACGCGTCGGCGGACATGCCGTAGCCGACCACTTCCGCGTAGATCGGCGCGCGGCGGCGCCGGGCCTGCTCGAGCTCCTCGAGCACGACAATGCCTGCGCCTTCGCCGATGATAAACCCGTCGCGGTCCTTGTCGAACGGCCGGCTGGCGCGTTCCGGCTCGGCGTTGCGCGTCGAGAGCGCACGCAGAGCGGCAAATCCGCCCACCCCCATCGGCGTAATCGCGGCCTCCGAGCCGCCGGCAATCATCGCGTCGGCGTCGCCGCGCCGGATGATCTCGAACGAGTCGCCGATGGCGTGCGCGGAGGCCGAGCACGCGGTACAGGTGGCCGAGTTCGGTCCCTTCGCGCCGTAGCGAATGGACACCTGTCCCGCCGCGAGGTTGATGATGGCAGAGGGAATGAAAAAGGGTGAGATCTTGCGCGGTCCGTCCTCGAGCAGCGCGCGGTGCTCGCGCTCGATGGTGGTGAACCCGCCGATCCCGGACGCGATAAAGACCCCGGTCCGCGGCGCGGTCTCAGCGTCCATCGACAGCTTCGAGTCGTCCATGGCGAACTGCGAGGCGGCGATGGCGTACTGGATGAAGACGTCCATCTTCTTGACGTCCTTCTTGTCGATAAACTGCAGCGGGTCGAATCCCTTGACCTCCGCCGCGATCTGCGCGGCGAATCCGGTGGGGTCGAACTTGGTAATCCGTGCGACGCCGCTCGTGCCGGCCAGCAGCGCATTCCAGTTCGCACTGGTGCCGATTCCGAGCGACGACACCAAGCCGATGCCGGTAATGACGACCCGCCTGCTCACCATGCCTCCATGGTAGGTCCCGAGGGCCTCCGCTGCGCGCCTCCTCGGCTACCCCTTCTTCCCCTTCGCGTGCGAGTCGATGTAGTCGATCGCTTCCTTCACGCGGGTAATCTTCTCGGCGTCCTCGTCCGGAATCTCAATCCCGAACTCCTCTTCGAACGCCATGACGAGCTCCACCGTGTCGAGCGAGTCCGCGCCCAGATCGTCGACGAATGACGCGTCCGACGTCACTTCCTCCTCGTCCACGCCGAGCTGCTCCACGATGATGCTCTTCACTTTATCTGCGACGGCCATCATTCCTCCTAATCAAGGCACAAGGCTCAAAGCACGAGGCCCAGGGTCCAACTCCGTCCGCGACTGGCAGTGCGCCCTGAGCCTGTGAATTGTGCCTTGATCTACATGTACATCCCACCGTTAACCGCGAGCACCTGACCTGTAATATACGACGCCTCATCCGAGGCGAGAAAGCAAACGGCGGTCGCCACGTCCTCGGTCGCGCCCAGCCGTCCGAGTGGAATCTGCGCCGCCCAGTCGCTCCGCGCCTTGTCGCTGATCGTCCGGATCATGTCGGTATCGATCAGGCCGGGAGCGACCACATTCACCGTGATGTTGCGCGACGCCACCTCGCGCGCGAGCGCTTTCGAAAACCCGATCAACCCCGCCTTCGACGCCGCATAGTTGGTCTGTCCGGCATTCCCCGCCTGGCCGACCACGGAGCTGATGTTGATGATGCGGCCGCCGCGCTGTTTGATCATCGGCCCGAGCACCGCCTGCGCGCACACGAAGGCGGCGGTCAGGTTGGTGGCGATGACCTGATCCCAATCCTCCCGCTTCATCCGCAGCAGGAGTTGATCGCGCGCAATGCCCGCATTGTTCACCAGGATATCGATGCGGCCGTGGCGTTCGAGCGCGCCGCCGACCATCGCGTGCACCGGAGCGGTGTCGGTCACATCGAGCGACGCCGCATCCGCCCGTCCACCGGCGGCCTGGATTGCCGCCACGGTCGCGGCTGCGTGCTCGCCTCTCGCCGCGGCAACCACGTGCGCGCCCCGCGAGGCCAGCAGTACCGCCACCGCCCGCCCGATGCCGCGCGAGGCCCCGGTCACGATCGCTACTTTACCGGACAGGTCGAGCATGAGCGAGAATCGAGTCCAGATCCTCCGGTGCGCCGAAAGCGTACACGGCGGCGTCTTTATGGATTTTCCTGGCCAGTCCGCTGAGCACGCGCCCCGGGCCCACCTCAACATACGTGGTGACGCCCTCCGACGCAAGGCGATGCATGACGGCCTCCCACAGCACCGGCAACGATACCTGACGCACCAACGCGTCAATCGCCGCTCCGCCCTCGCGCTTCGGCTTCGCGTCCACGTTGGCCACAATCGCCACACGCGGGTCCTGAACGGCGATCGCGCCCAAGTCGGGAGCGAGACGCTCCTCGGCTGGCTTCATTAGCGCGCAGTGGAACGGCGCGCTCACAGGCAGCGGGACCACACGCTTGGCGCCGAGGGCCTTCGCGCGCGCTCCGGCCCGCCGCACCGCGGCAGTGGCGCCGGCAATTACGACCTGGTCGGGGCTGTTGATGTTCGCCGGGCTGACCACCTCGCCCTGCGCCGCGTCCTCGCACGCGCGGCGTACCGCAGCGACGTCAAGGCCGAGAATCGCCGCCATGGCGCCCTGCCCAACCGGTACCGCTTCCTGCATGTAGCGCCCGCGCCGGCGGACGACCCGCACCGCATCGGCAAGTCCGAACGTGCCGGCCGCGACATTGGCCGAATACTCGCCCAGGCTGTGGCCTGCCACCAGGTCGGGCTGGATGCCGCGCGAGGCGAGCACCCGCGCGGCGGCAATGCTCACGGTCAGCATGGCGGGCTGCGTGTGCTCCGTGAGCATGAGCTGGTCCTCAGGGCCCTTGAAGCACAGCGTTTGCAGGGACCTCCCTTCAGGTGCGTCCCCGAAGGCCGCGTCGGCCTCTTCGAACGTCGCTCGCGCCTCGACGAACACCTGAGCCAGCGCCCGGCCCATGCCGACCTCTTGCGAGCCCTGGCCTGGGAACAGAAACGCGATCACCGGTTCGGCACCGAGGCGGCGGCGGTCCCGTGTGCGACGAGATCCGCGGCAACGCGGATGGACGCCCGCGGCTTGCGCCGTAACGTCGCGGCGGGCGGAGCGCTCATCGCAACGGCTTCAGGCGCCTCGACGATCTCGAGACCGAGGCGGTGCCAGTCCGGGGGTGACGCGAGCGCCCCCTCGAGGATGCCGGTGGGGCCGACAAGCGCAATTTGCACCGCGAGGTGTCGCGAGGCAGCCACCGCCCCGTCGACGACGGCCGACGGCGCGTGGTCACCTCCCATCGCGTCAACGGCGATACGGATCACTGTGCGGGGAATTACTCTTCGTCAACCGGCCGGACCTGCCGCTGCCGGTAGTAACCGCAGTGCGGGCAGACGTGGTGCGGCGCCTTCGGCTCGTGGCACTGCGGGCAGAGACCGGTCGTGGTCGCCCGCAGCGCGTCGTGCGTGCGCCGCTTGGAGGTGCGGGCCTTGGAGTGTCGGCGCTTTGGATTAGGCATAGTGATTAGGCATAGTCTTATGATTTGCGGTCCCTGCCGAGGCCCCTGAGCGCTGCCAGCCATGGATCCTTCCACGCCGGAGCGCACTCGCAGATGCCGGTATTCAGGTTCGTGCCGCACTGCGCACAGAGCCCGCGGCACTCCTTCCGGCACAGCGGCTTCATCGGCAGCGCCAGGTAGAATTGCTCGCGCAGCAGCTCATTCAGATCGATCTCGTCGTTCCGGTAGTAGCTCGTTTCCAGATCCTCATCGTCCACTTCGCGCTCGACGTCGGTCGACGCCTCCGAGGCCGGCAGATACCGCAGGTCGAACGGCACGGCGATCGACAGGCGGACCGGCTCGAGACAGCGGCTGCACGGCAGCTCAAGCTCGGTCGCGACCGTCCCGACCAGGCGGAACCTGTCCTTGTCCTTGTGGAGCTCGAAGGCAAGGTCGACCGGCGCCATGATGCGGTACGCATCGCCTTCGCCCGCGACGTCATCGGGCTTGACCGTGCGGGCAAACTGGCTCAGTGGCTGCCGGTAGCGCGTGAGATCAAGCTGCATGACAGCCAGGCCGTCGCGATGTTTCGCGACAGGCGGACCTCGAATTATAGCTGATTCCAGGAGATGGGCCCGACCCAGGGCTTGGGAATGAAGAGGCGCTCGTAGAGCGTCACCGCGAACCGATCGGTCATGCCCGCCAGGAAGTCCTTCGTCGCGACGTCGAGCCCCTCAGTCTCGATGATGCGGCGATCGAGGAATTCGTCCGGCCGCTCGCGGACTATCTCCCAGAGGCCGCCAAGGATACCGGCGGCCTTCTTGAACTCGGCGGTCGCGACCTCGTTCTCATATACCGCGTTAAACAGGAAGCTGCGCATGGCGAGCGTCGCCACGAGCACGGGCTCGCTCATCCTGATTTCCGTGAGCCCGGCGTGCTGCGTCTCCGTGACGACGTCCTTGACCATGCGCGCGATGCGCGCCGACGAGGTCGCGCCCAGCGTCTTGACCGCCGGTTCAGGCAGGTCCGATGCCTTCAACATCCCCGCCCTCACCGCATCGTCAATGTCGTGGTTGACGTAGGCGATCAGATCCGCGACGCGCATGATCTGGCCTTCAAGGGTGGCGGCGCGTCTGGACGGGTCCAGTCCCACCGGCGAGCCCTTCTTGCCCTTGGAGTGCCACGCGATGCCGTCGCGGACTTCCCAGGTCAGGTTGAGACCCTGTCCGTCGTTCTCGAGCACGTCGACAATCCGCAGGCTCTGCTCGTAGTGATTAAAGCCGCCCGGAATCAAGCCGTCGAGGACCCGCTCGCCGGTGTGGCCGAACGGCGTGTGGCCAAGATCGTGACCGAGCGCGATCGACTCGGTCAGCTCTTCGTGCAAGCGCAGGACCTTTGCGATAGTTCGCGCGATCTGCGAGACCTCGAGGCTGTGCGTGAGCCTCGTACGGTAATGATCGCCGGCCGGCGCGAAGAAGACCTGGGTCTTGTGCTTCAGCCGCCGGAACGCCTTGCTGTGAATGATGCGGTCCCGATCACGCTGAAACGCGGGGCGCACATCGTCTTCCGGCTCGGGCCGGAGGCGGCCACGTGAGTTGGCGCTCTTGGCGGCCTGCGGCGCGAGCATCTCCCGCTCGCGCTGCTCCAGCGCCTCACGGATGCTCGACACCTGCGTCCCCCACTATCTCGTCCAGGAAACTGGTACCGTGCGCCAGCGGCCCGACGCCGAAGTTGTCGGCAATCGTCTGGCCGAGATCGGCGAATGTGGCACGTGTGCCCAGGTCGGCACCCTTGCGGACGCGCGATCCGGTCACGAGGACCGGCACGTATTCGCGCGAGTGGTCGGTGCTCGGCGTGCTCGGATCGTTGCCGTGATCGGCCGTCACCACCAGGAGATCCGCGTCGTGCAGGAAGGGCAGCAGGCGGCCGAGCCGTTCGTCGAACCGCTCGAGATTGGCCGCGTAGCCGGCGACGTCGTTCCGATGGCCGTACACGGCGTCGAAATCCACGAGGTTCGTAAGAATCAGGCCGGCCGGCGTATCCACCATGGCGGCCCCCAGCTTCTCGAGGCCGTCTGCGTCGTTCGCTGTGGACACGGAGCGGGTGATGCCGCGTCCCGCGAACAGGTCGGCGATCTTGCCAATCGACACCACCGTGACGCCATGCCGGGACAGCCAGTCGAGCAGCGTATCGCCTGTGGGGTCGAGGGCGTAGTCGTGCCGGTTGGCGGTCCGGGTGAACGTGCCAGGGGTGCCGACGAACGGCCGCGCGATCACGCGTCCTACGCCGGCACCCCGTGAAACAAGGTCGAAGGCGGTTTCGCAGATGCGGTACTGATCCGCGATCGGAATGACGCCTTCGTGTGCCGCGATCTGAAACACGCTGTCGGCGGAGGTATAGACGATCGGCTTGCCCGTCCGCATGTGTTCGGGCCCCAGCCGGTCGATGATGTCGGTGCCTGAGGCCGCCACGTTCCCCAGCGTGGCGCGCCCAATCCGGCGTTCGAACTCGGCGATCATTTCCGGCGGAAAACCGGCCGGAAAGGTGGGAAACGGCCGGTCCAGGACAACGCCCGCCATCTCCCAGTGGCCGGTGACGGAGTCCTTCCCCGCCGACTCTTCGGCCATCCGTCCATAGGCCCCTCGCGGCCGCCCCGGCGCGGCGCCACCCAGGGGGACGAGGCGGTCCAAGCCCAGCGACCGCAGGACCGGCAGCCGCAACGGGACCTGCTTGGCGATGTTGCCGAGCGTGTTGCTGCCCTCGTCGCCGTACGCGGCGGCATCCGGAAGCGCTCCGATACCGCCACTGTCGATGACGATCACGATGACGCGCATGAACGGAGGCACACGCGCCCCACCCTCACGGGTGCTGCGATGAGAAGTGGTTGGCGACGGAGCGGTCGGTGGCAATGGTGGCGATCGCGTGCTTGAACACCAGGTGATCGGCGCCGTTGACCTCGACGACCACCGCGAAAGGATCGAAATTCTTGATGCGCGCGTCGAATTGGCGTCCGTCGATCAGATGCACGCTGACGGTGAGCCGCTCGCGCCGGGCGTAGTTGAGAAAGACGTCCTGAATGTTCGACCGCGCGGAGGCGGTACGGGGTCTGGTCACCTGGGCCATCAGGCAGCGCCTCCTCGGGGTCGGAGCCCGCGCGCGGCAAGCGCGTCCTCCACACGAGTGAGCGTCTCGGGCCGCTCGCCGGGACCGTCGAACCAGATAAGATTAGGCTCTTTGCGGAACCAGATCAACTGCCGGCGCGCGTAGCGGCGGTTCTCCTGCCCGATGAGCGCCCGCGTTGCCGCCTCATCGCGGACGCCTCCGAGCATCTCCATCACCTGCCGATAGACCAACCCGCCGAAGGGCCGCGCATCTGGCGGCACACCGCGTGCGAGGAGCCCCTGCACCTCGCCGACGATCCCTCGCGCGAACTGCTCATCGACTCTGAGCGCCACGCGCCCAGCCGTTAACTCGGCGGGCAATCGAAGCGCGAGAGGCACGACGTCGCAATCGGTGATGAGCGAGGCGGTCGTACGGAAATGATCCGTCAGCGGGCGACCGGTGGCCAGGTAGATCTCGAGGGCGCGCACGAGCCGCTTGCGGTCTCGCGGCATGATTCGCGCCGCTGACGTCGAATCGACGTGCTGCAGCATCCGATGCAACCGTTCCACGCCGCGCCGGTCGGCAACCCGATTCAGCCGGCTGCGCAGGTCCTCGTCGGCGCCAGGCCCTGGAAACAGGCCTCGTGTCAGGGCGCGGTAATAGAACCCGGTGCCTCCAATGAGAATCGGGAGGTTCCCCCGGGCGTGAATCTCGCGAATGACGCGCGCGGCGTCGCGGGCGAACCGCGCGGCTGTATAGACCTCGGTGGGATCAGCGACGTCGACCAGGTGGTGCGGGATGCCGCGGCGAGCTTCGACGGGCAGCTTGTCCGTCCCAATATCAAAACCGCGGTAGACAGAGGTCGAATCGCAGCTGATCACCTCGCCGCCGTACCGCGCCGCCAGCGCGAGCCCGAGCGCACTCTTACCTGAGGCGGTCGGACCGAGGACGGCAACCACAACGGGGGGCACCGCGCCATCGTACCCCGTCAACCTGCAACACCTAATTCCTCAACTTCCACCCGCTGCCACCGCCACGGGCTACGGAGGCACCGAGACACGGAAACAGCTCGTCCGCGCCTCCGGTCAACCGCGCCCGGCACCCGCGGCGTCTTCTTTCTCGCTGCCCAGGCCGGTTCCTGCCGCCTCCTCGCGGACTGCCCATCAGATCCTCGATCAGAAGCGGCGGGTAGATGTTGGGCGTGGACGCCAACTCTTCCTTGGGGGCGCGTCTGCACGGACGCTGGCCGCGCGCTAGTGCCATCGGTCAACGAGCGGCGGAGCGGCAAGTAATGATTTGGTTCCGACACGTTTCCAGTACCAGGTTGCGCGATCACCGACACGGAGCTCCGGGGTTCGGTGTCAACCCGGGTTGACGGTTTGCCACCCGCGTTGACGCCAATCCGTGGAATGGCGCTTTCCGCCTATCCACGGAATCTCCGGGAATTGGCGCCGGAACCAATTCCTGGGTCCAACTGCATCGAATTCGGGTGAGTCGCACTGACAGAAGGACTGTTGTTGACAAGTGATCTGTCCGCTTCCGTTTGACAAGTGATCTGACCGCTTTTTCTTTTTCTTCTTCCTTCAGGAAAAGAAAGAAAGTACGGGCTGTGGGAATGTGGGAATCTCGCGTGTTGAGCGAGATTTCCAAGGACTTGTGGAAATCGTTCTGTGATTTCCATAGGTCCGGCATTTCCACAGCCCTCTTCATGCCGTCGCTCGCGCCGGTTCAGCGGATGACCGGGGGGGATACCACCCCCCGTGCGCCCTGCCGATCACGGTTTCTCGGGCATCCTGGACGGTCGATTGTTCGATCCGCCCGGGTTGGAAGGCGTTTCGCCGTCAGCAGCTGGCCGTCGGCGGTGAAGTGGCCCAACCGTACCGCGGGCGGCCGCGTGATCGTGATCGTGCCATCGAGATGCTGGCGCACGAGCACCCGCAACCCCGCACAGGTGCGACGGCCCGGCTGCCGCTCGATCTGGAGGGCGTGGGTGTCGACGGTGACCGTATTGTCGGGTGCGATCACGCGCTCCGCTTCTTGACAGAGGATGGTGTCCAGGTCCACGGCGCCCAGGGGTACGAAGGCGGTCGCCGGATCGCGCGGCGCACGCCGAAACGTCGCGTTGTGCCGCGGCACGTAGACGTCGCGCAGATACGCGTTGGCCGCGGCTATCGTCGCGATCCCCGCAACCCGGAGCTCATTGACGAGTCGCCCTTGCAGCGTGCGATTCATCCGCTCGCTCCGCCCGCGCGCTTGCGGCGAGTAGGCGGGAATGTGCTCGATGCCGAGGCGCCGTAACGCCCGGCCCACCTGCGTCAACCGCGTCTTGTCGACGGGGCCGCGCGCCTTCGGCGTATGAAAGGCCCAGCCCGCGCGATCGGTGTAGAGTGCCATCGGCAATCCCTCGGTTCGGAGGACGTGCGCCAGCGCACTCATCACAGCGCGGGTGGTTTCTTGTTCCCAGAGCTGGGCGTACAGCAGCGCTTTGGTCGCATCATCGACCACCGTGATCAGGGTCGTCCGCCACTCGGAGACCAGCGCCAGCCACTCATGCGGACTCCCATCGAGATGGAGCAGCTCGCCGAAACACGCGCGGGGCTCGCGCCGGCGGCGATGCCGGCCCCGCGCCTGGTGCTTCTTCACCAACCCGGCGATCTGCAGCGCCTGTTTTGTAAAACTGTAGGACACCGTCACTCTGTGCTCCCGCCGGGCGATTTCATGAAAGTGCCGCACATTGAACCCCACGTACCGCTCGCGGTACAGCCGCAGCACGTGCTCGACCTGGCCCGGCGGCGCCCGGCGCAGCGACGGCCGGTGCAGCCGCTTATCCACCAAGCCGCTATAGCCGTAAACTTCGTACCGCTCCCGCCAGCGCCGCAACGTCCGCGGCGACCAGCCCAAGATCTCCGCCGCGCGGAACCAATGCAGCTCCCCGCTCAGCGCTTTTAACATCACTTCCTGGATCGTCATCGCCCGCTCCCAGGCGGCGTCCGGATACGCCATTGAGCCTCCTCAGCTCTCTCGTATCTGGATCCGCGCTTCTGGAAAAGCGGTCAGATCACTTGCTCTCGGTAGCGGTCAGATCATGTACTCCCTACACGGCAACGATTGCCGTTGTCGCGATCGCAAAAAACCCGTATAATCC
>JACPPO010000091.1 GCA_016190945.1 Acidobacteriota bacterium
AACCGGGCCAGCATGCGGAAGAATGCTGCCTGTGAGATCGCAGTCGAGCCATCCATGGCTAGCGCGCTCCGGCGGCCAAGAATGGCTTTCTCGGCACTGAGCAGACCCTGACGGACGGGTGACCCGAAGAGCTCGCCCTCCGTCGGGAACCTGGACAAGTCGTCCGCGATCGGCCCGTTTCCGGAGCGTCGCGTAGCCTGCGCAACCTCATCGATCACTGGCCACTCGATGCTGTGTTCGGGACTCAGCGTGTTGGCCCTGCCGTGCCAGCGCACACCACCACCGTCCGCCGCGACCCCATCCAAGCAGCGTGGAACCGTTGGCGAAAGCTCCGGTGCAACCAAGGCAAGAAGCTCAGGCTCCTCTCGCTCTGCCTCCCCGAAGTCTTCGTGGCGGTTGAGCCCCAAGAGCCGAGAGACGACGCCGTCTCCGACGCCGTCGAGGAGCACCAATCTCCAGCCGAGAGCTGCCGCCGCGATGCGCATGGTGGCGAGCGCGTGTCCGACATCGTGCTGGCAGTACCGGAACGCGCGCTCACCATACTTCCAGGCTTCCCGCCAATGGACCGACGAGAGACCCACGAGGAACGATCCGTCAGGGAAGGGCGCGATGAGTTCACTCCACGACTTCGCGTCGAGGACCGCTCGCCGTTCGAGAGCGTGCTCCCTCGGGGCGTAGTGGTATACAGCGGCCATCTCGCCTAGCCTCTCGATCGCTGGTAGAACGGCATACCCCTCGGTCGGATGGAGATCCCCGCTCGAGGGGTTCGCGCGCAGCGACCACGTCGTCTCATGGAAGCGCTTCCACGCCGTCAGAGACAGTGCGTACCGGAAGAAGAGGGAGACGGACTCCACGGACAGCAGCTCCGGTGGCACGGCCCCGGTCGCGTAGAGCTGCCAGTAGGGAAGCGGGCGGCCCGTTGCCGGCAGCGGAAGACGAACGAGGTCGGCTCCCAAGTACCGGCGAAACGGATCAGGCTGCGTCGCCCAGTCCATGTAGCCGAGCGCTGCGGCGAACCGGTGGAAGTGGTGCTTGGTCCGCTCGTGGTAGGCGATGACCACATCCTCCGGAGAAGCATCTCCTTCGAGAAGGCCCGCCCGTTCCGGCGGACTCGGCCCCACCGATACGACCGGAAGACGGTGGTACGGAGACATGGACCTCGGCGTCACGCTGCGCAGCGCTCAACAAGCGCCTTCACGCTCGTCACGGGTGCATCGCAAGTGCGATTCCGGCACACGTAGGCCGCGGGCTGGACGTCGACCGGGTGCCGGCCGTCGCCGATCGGAACATCCTCAGCAAAGGTCAGAACTTCTCAAGGATGAGCTTGACGAGCTGCGCAGCTCGATCGAGACCCGCTTTTCGACGCCGGACTTATAGAGGTCGAGGAGCGCGTTGGCCAAGAACGCGTAGTCATCGAGGAAGCCGGGGACCTTGGCCGTCCCGTCCCTCCAGGCCCGGTACACGCCACCGTC
>JACPPO010000007.1 GCA_016190945.1 Acidobacteriota bacterium
CGGCGACGGCGGCGTGCCACGCCGCGAGGAAGGGGCTCGTCTTCCGCGGATCGACACGTGACGAGTATTCCGAGAGGTAACTCTTCTTGGGCGTGACATTGAGCCCGGCAAAGAGCGCGAGCCCCGCATCGGTCACCACGGCCATCACGTGGCGCTTGCGCTCCAGGGACCAGAGCTTGAGCGCGAGACTGGCGCGCAGGGCGTGGGTCGCCGGAATCATCTTCGACCCGGGCAGCCGGGCGGCCGTCGCCAAGCGGTCCAGCTGGAGGCGGACTAGATCCGGCACGAAGAGGAACAGACCGCCACACTGTGTGGTGAACCGGCGCGGCGCCAGGGAGAACATGCGCACATCCGCGACCGCTTCAATGAGGGGCCGAGGCTGATCGGGGCGTTCCTCATCGAGGCGGCGCGGCAGCGCTGCGAACCCCTCCGCCTTGAGCACTTCGCGGACGGCGGTCGGACTCAAGGCCTGCCCGCGCTCCTTCAACGTTTCGCTAATTTCGGAGACCGAGTAATTCTGTTTCCGAAGCGTGATGATCGCGTCCCGCGCGACGGATTTTTTCGGCTGCGTCTGCGGGCCGCGGCGCGGGGCGAGGAAGAACGCCGGCTGCGGGTCGCGGCGGAAATGATGACACAGCACGCGGAAGGCCCCGACCGAGTAGCCAAAGGTGGCGGCGGCTTCCTGGGAGGCGCGCCCCTCGACGAAGTAGGCGCGCAGGGCCTCATATTGGCGGTGTTTCGGCTGGGTGGCTTCGAGGAAGAAGCGGCGGCAGGTGATTAGGTCTTTCGGTGCGCCGATAGACACGATGCATTGTGATACATACAAGATGTGGTGTCAAGCACTTTTCGGGGCGCCGCCCGTAGTAGCGCAGGATCTTGCGCTCTTTTAGGCATTGAATCACCGTTTCGGTGGCTGGGATCTCGCACGATGGCGCTCACCGTCGGGCTGGACATCACACACTCAGCTTGTGCTTATCAGCGCACCAATTATATAACCCATCCAAAGGGCAGAAAGAGGCCGCCCCGTCAGGACGGCGTTTCGCCAGGCGCATCTGCTGACCGTGACTGGGCCTCGGGCTGTTCGGGGAACCCGTCCGCGGCCCATCGTGGGGCAACCGGACGCTCGGGTTCACCACCGATGCCCAACGGGCCGAACGCGTCGGGTGTGTTAGGTTAATTCCGGTCCGTGGACAACAAGGCTAGCATTCAGCAAGTCGCAGAAGCGCTGGCCGACGTCGGCCGCCGGTTTGACGCCCGCGGATGGGTGCTAG
>JACPPO010000088.1 GCA_016190945.1 Acidobacteriota bacterium
ATAGAGCACTGGCCCTGCCCGCTCTGGACCCGGCATCACGTCGTCTACGTCGAACGCCTCGCCGGTGACCTCGATACCGCTGCTGAGGAGCGCACCCCGCAGGACGCTGGCAAACCAGAACGTCGGGTTACCAGCCGACACCGATAACTGCGCCGGCGGTGCGCCCGCGGGTATGGATCCCGCGATTGTCAGGAACGGTTCGCCAGGTCGCTGTTCCGGCCAAATCAGCAGCGGTGATCCCGGAGCGCCCGTGACCGTGCTGTTAATCAGCGGCCGATATGACGCGTATGGATCGACACTGAGCCTCGTTGGAGCGTCCGCGTCCGAACCGGGCGTGATCGTCACCACCATGCGGTTCTCCGCCACATTGAGCGCGCCGAACAGCACGCCGGTCGGATACCCGAGATCGTCCCACGCCCATGCGAGCTGCGGCCGCGGATCCTCCAACGCGTCGTCGTCGCCAATCACCCGGCCATCGACGCGGCGCAAGCCAAGGTCTTTCAGTGTGTCGACCCAGACAGACAACTCCTCCCCCCCGCGTCCGCCAATGGACGGATCGCCCGATCCGACGATGAGCAGGTCGCCTTGGAGTGTGCCGTCCACGAGAGGCGCCGTGGCACGGACGGTTGTTTCGAACCTGAAGTTCCACCCGACCGCATCAACGGCCGTTGACAGGCTGACGAGCTTTGCCGCCGACGCGGGGACGAGCAGCGTACGCGGATTCAGCTCGAAAATCCGCTCGTTGCGATCGAGCGAGTGCACGACGATGCCCCAGGCGGCGCGTTGAACGCCCATCGACGCCGTGGCGGCCGCGATGTCCTGTTTGAGCTGCTGGAGGGGATCGAGGCGGGGGAGTGAGAGGGTGGCGGGGGCCTTGGCACAGCCGACTAGGTCAAAAGTCAAAAGGCAAAAGGTAAATCGAATACATAGGCGCCGCGACCAGGCTGGACTTGACCTCTGCCCTTTGCCCTTTGACCTACACGTCATTTCATTTCAAGCCGTCCAGCGCCTTGACCGCCTCGTCAAACGTCATGGCGTCGATTCTGGCGGTGCCCGGTTCGTCGGCGCGGCTGGCGAAGACGACGGCTCCCGAACGGCCGAACGTGACGGTCTCCGTCTTGCTATCGTCGAAACGCACGGTCACGGCGAGCGCCGGCATCTTCAGGGACGCGTGGGCCGCCGCCTCGAACGCCTGCGCCCGCACGTTGGAGAGCTTCGTCAGCAGATCCTCCACCTTGGCGGTGTCGATGTCTTGGCCTGTGGCGTTTCGCCAGGTCGCCTTGCCGTCACGGCTTTTTTCAAACGCCAGGGTCTCGTCGCCGCGGCGAGTGTCGATCCGGCTGGCGGTGAACGACCGGGCATCGAACATGTCCTTACGGCGATACTCCGGCACGTCCTTGGCGAGATCCGTGAAGAGGCTCTCCTCGACCGTGAAGACCTCTGGCCGCGCAGCGTCCTTTGCGAAACGCCCGCCCTCGTCAGCGCGTCCGATCAATAACGTCGCCTTAGAGCTCCCGCTGAGCACCGTCGCCGTCAACGCGGGTCGATCGAGGCCGTATGCCTTCAGGTCTCCAGCGTCGGATGCCACGATCTTCTGCATCTGCGTCGAGGACAGCCGCGTCATCAGCCCTTCGGACGCCGCATAATCCGCCCGTACGGCGACAGGTTTCACGATGCGCCAGTCCGTTCCGTTTCTTGCAAACTGGAGGGTCGTCGAGCCGTCCACGACTTCGATGCCGTCTGCCTTGTCCCGCTCGAACCTGAGAACGACCTTGTCGCGCAGGTCGAACGGCGTCTTGTTGAAGATGGAATCAAGAAAGGACGAGATCAGGAACACCCTGTTCTCGTCGGGCCGCTTTGCGAACAGGTCGCCGCCGGTTGGTGTTTTCTCGCCGACGAGCAGGCTTTGAAAGTCCTTTCGATTCTTCACGCGGAACGCTACCTCGATGCGCGCCGGGTTGAGCCCGTACTGCGCCAGGTCAACGGGATTCTCGTCCACGACGCGCTGGACCTCGAGCGACGCGAGGTTGCTGGTGATCGCACCGACCACTCCGGCGTCCGCATCCGCCGCGTTGGGCTCGACGAGGCGCCAGGTCTCGCCGACGCGCCGCACGCGCGAGGTTTCGCGGCTACCGTCGCGGATCTCTATCTCCTCGATGGTGTCGGCCGACAGTTCGACGAACGTCTTCGGTTTGGCGCCGGCCGCCACGGGATCTCTGCTCGCGTCGACGAAGTAGATATAGGCGACCAGACCGCCAAGCACGACCAGCAGGAGAACGGTCGACCTGAGCCCGTGCATCGCTATCTCCGCCTCCACCAGGTAAAGATGCCCGCGGCGAAGACCAGTGCGGGCAGCACCAGCATGGATGTCAGCATGGCGAGGGTCTGTTGACGCGGCGTCATGGTAACCCTGCGGTCCTCCGCCGCGGTCGGACGAATGGCGATCAGGTTCTCCTGCTGCGCGAGCCAGCTGATGGCGTTGGCGAAGAGGTTGGCATTGCCGGGGACGCCGGCGTACGCGTTGGTGGCGAAATCCGAATCGCCGAACACGACGACCCTGGTTTCCGGCTTTGGAGCGTCGCTTGCCGCTGATGCGCCCTCGCTTCCGGCCAAGGCCTCCGCAGGGGCCGATACCGCGGCCCCAAGTGAGATGGGGCCGGGCTCGTCGCCGCTGGCTTCGTCCATCGCGACGCCGGTGTTGCTCGTCAGCGAGGCGAGGTTGGACTCAGCCCAGCTTTGCCGGCTCGTTTCGACAATCGATTGAGCGACGCGTCCGTTGGTGCCGCCGGATACCGCTTCGACCGCGCGCGCGAGCGGGTAGATCGTGAGCGTCGCAAAGCGTTCCGTGATGGCGTGCGGCGGATAAATCGCCGCCACCGCGATGCTCGGCTCGTTGGTCGCGCCGCTCACATCGACGACGACGTTGTGGCCGGGATCGATGCCCCACTCCCTGATGATGGCCTCGAGGTTGGGAAGCCGCGCCGCCTGCGTGCCGACGGGTGGGTCGAGGAGGATCATCAGCTTTCCCGCCCGCCCCAGGTAGCGCCTCAGCGCGTCGGCTTCGGCTGGCAGAACGTCGGTCGTCGGGCCGGCGATCACCACGACGGTGGCATCAGCCGGAACATCTTTCTGCTGGGCGAGCACGAGCCGCTCGACGGTGTAATTGTCCCGTCGCAGTGAACCGCTGATGGCGGTGTAGCCGTCGCGCTCGGTGCGGCTGAACTCCTTTTCACCGTGACCCTCGAGGAAGTACACCTTGCGCTCCATTGTAGACATCGCCTTGATCAGCGCATTAGTCAGATCCTGTTCGGTGTCAGTGGTGACGCGTTGGCGGCGCCCCATGTAGTCCACGACGACAGTGCCGTAGGCCTGAACGTCGTATTCGCGCGCCACGACGGGCCTCATGTCGGGGTCGATATACTCGACGGAGACCTGACGCGAGTTGTAGGCGTACCCGTCGAGGCGGCCGCGAAACCGATCGAACTCGGTCTGCCGGTCGAACACCGTGAACTTCACCGGCGCCTCGAGGCTTTGCAGCACCTTGACGGTCTGCTCCGACAGGCTGTGCTGCCTGCTGGCTGTCAGGTCCCAGCGCTTGTTCTGTCTTGCGCCGAGGTAGTTGACGGCCACGACGATCGCCAGCGCGACGAGCACGCCGACAGTGGCGATAGCACCGTAGCGCGCCTGGCGGCGCCGGAAGTATCCAACAATCTCCCGCCACTGGCCGAGCGTGTAAAGGACCACCAGGCCAAGGCCGGCCCACGCGCTCCACGTGGCGTACTGATCCCATTCCGGCCTGGTGAAGCGAATGGCCACGGCGCCAAAGACGAGCGCCGTTCCGACCCACCCGAGGATGCTGAGGATGCGATGCAGCATGGCTCCTATCCGCGCCAACGTTCGCTGTCCACCGCTCGCACGGTCAGGAACAGGCTGAACGCGATGAAGGACACGTAGTACACAAGATGCTTCGTGTCGATCACGCCCCTGGCGAAATCATTCAGGTGCTCCGTGATCGACAGGTAGTTCAAGACGTTCTGCATCGTCGGGCCGGTGAACGTCGCGATCCAGTTGATGACCCAGAACAGCAGGAAGACCGCGAACGTCACCATCCCCGCCACGATTTGATTTCGCGTGAGACTCGACACAAAGAGGCCGAGCGACAGGAAGCAGCCGCCCATGAGCAGCAGCCCCAGGTACCCCGTGGCGACCGGCCGCCATTCGGGATTGCCGAACGCGAACAGGAAGCCGATGTGAACGACCGTGACGGCCAGCATCGCGGCATACAACACCAGGCCGCCCAGAAACTTGCCCGTCACGATCTGGAGATCGGTCAGCGGAGATGTCAGAAGAAGTTCGATCGTGCCCGAGCGCTTCTCCTCGGCGTAGGTCCGCATGGTGATGAGCGGGAGCGTGAACAGCAGAATGACGCTGACGTTCAAGAACAAGGGGGAGATCAGCATTTCGTTGACGTTCACCGACTGGGGGCCGCCGAAGCCCGCCCCCGCCTGCATCGACGCCCGGTCGAAGAAATACAGCAGGTTGATGAAGAACCAGCCGAAGAGAATCGCCGAAAACCCGATCACGACGTACGCAACCGGCGAAGCGAAGTAGCCCTTCAGCTCCTTATGCGCAATCGCCAGGACGTTATTCATGTACCGCCTCCTCTGGAGGTGCCGACGGACTGTCCGGTGCGCCCTCTGCGGCCGTGTCCTCGGTCGTGAGGTGCAGGAAGATTTCCTCAAGGCTCATCCGCAGCGGGCGAAGTTCGAGCAGGCCCCAGCCGTGTCTGACAATCGCGGCGGCAAGCTCGCGCCGGATGTCGCGCCCGGTCTCGCTATTGACCTCGAAGCCGACCAGGCTGCCGCGAGCGTCCGCCGGGGCCACCCGGGTGACGCCCGGGATCGCTTCGAGCGCCTCCTTGACCTCCGCTCCAGGCGCGTCGACCTGCACGTACAGGGTTTCCGACCCGCTCAGCCGCGAGGTCAGATTCTCAGGCGTGTCGACGGCCACCACCCGCCCTTTGTTGATAATGACGACGCGCTGGCAGGTCTGGCCGACTTCCGGAAGGATGTGCGTGCTGAGAATGATCGTGTGATCGCCGCCGAGATCCTTGATCAGCTGCCGCGTTTCGATGATCTGTTTCGGGTCAAGTCCGGCCGTCGGCTCGTCGAGAATAAGGACCTCGGGATTGTGCAGCAGCGCCTGCGCGAGCCCGACCCGCTGCCGGTAGCCCTTGGAGAGCTTTCCACAATGCCGGTTGGCCACGTCCGCCACCCTCGTGCGCTCCATGACGCTGCCGACGCGCGCTTTTCGCTCCGTGCGCGGCACGCCTTTGATCCGCGCGACGAAGGCCAGATAGTCGCGGACCGTCATTTCAGGATAGAGCGGCGGCGCTTCCGGGAGGTAACCGGTGCGCCGCTTCGCCTCGAGAGGCTGATCGAAGACGTCGTACCCCGCCACGATCGCCTTGCCCTCCGAGGGTGGCATGTAGCCGGTGAGCACGCGCATCGTCGTGGTCTTGCCCGCGCCGTTCGGCCCGAGCAAGCCGAGGACCTCCCCTCGCTCCACCCGGAAGCTCACATCATCGACGGCCGTCGTCGGCCCGTAACGCTTGGTGAGGTGCTGAACCTCGATCACACCCTCGCCCCTCCTCGTAACTACTAGACCGACAGGTGTTTAGGTGCCGTCCAACCCCTAATCTTAGCCGATGCTCGGGCGAGCCGGCAACAGTCGGTCCCTGTTAGGCTGAGATCTGTGGCCGCCACCGAGACGCTCACCTGCGCAACGTGCGAGTTGCACGCGGAGGCCGTGTTCCGGGTTGAGGGGATGGACTGCACCGAGGAGGTGGTCATCCTCGAACGCCGGCTCAAGCCGCTCGCGGGGCTCGAGGCGGTGTCGGCCGACCTCATTGGACAGCGGCTGCACGTCAAGTATGACGCCGCGAAGTTAACCACCGCCGCGATCGTCGATGCGGCGGGCCAGACCGGCATGCGGATGTGGCTGGAGCATGAGGAGCCGGCAATCGGTGGTACCGACATCGCGTGGCGCTGGCGCCTCATAGTGGGTTGCGCTGCGGCCATGGGCGCCGGTCTCGTGTCATCGGCGGCGGGCCGGGCTCCTGAGGCTGCCGCGTGCTTCATCGCCGCCTCTGTCGCGGGCGGCATCTTCCCGGCGCGGCGCGCGGTGGCCGCCATCCGCTCGCGCACGCTCGACATCAATACCCTGATGGTCGTCGCGGTCGCAGGCGCCCTGGTCCTCGGCGAATGGCTCGAGGCGGCCGGTGTCGTGCTTCTGTTCGCGGTGGCACAGTGGCTTGAAATACGCACGATGGAGCGCGCCCGCCAGGCGATCCGCGCGCTGCTCGATCTGTCGCCGCGCGAGGCGCTCGTCAGAGGCGGCGGTCTCGAACGCCGTGTGCCGGTGGATGAAATCCGTATCGGCGACGAGATTCTGGTGCGCCCGGGCGACAAGGTGCCGCTCGACGGGAGAGTCGTCTCCGGCCACGGCGACGTGAACGAGTCCCCGCTGACCGGCGAGTCATTGCCCGCGGACAAGGCGCCCGGCGACGAGGTGTTTGCGGGGACGATCAACGGCCGCGGGGCGCTCGACGTGCGGGTGACGCGGCTCGCGCGGGATACCCGCCTGGCCCGAATCACTCATCTCGTGGAAACCGCTCGGGCCAACCGCGCGCCGGTGCAGTCCTTCGTCGATCGCTTCGCGCGCATCTACACGCCGGCGGTGCTCGTTCTTGCCGTCGGCGTGGCGGTGATTCCTTCGCTCGCCGGCGCCGTCGACCCGGCCGCCTGGTTCTATCGCGCGTTGGTCCTTCTCGTGATCTCCTGCCCGTGCGCGCTCGTCATTTCGACGCCCGTCTCGATTGTGTCGGCGCTGTCGGCGGCGGCGCGCAACGGCGTGCTCGTCAAGGGCGGGGCGTATCTCGAGCGGCTCGCCGCCGTGCGCGTGGTTGCCTTCGACAAGACCGGCACGTTGACAAAGGGGGAGCTGCGCGTCACCGACGTCTTCCCTCTAGGCGCGACACGTGCCGATGAGTTGCTGCGATATGCCGCCGCGGTCGAGTCATGTTCCGAGCATCCCCTGGCCAGAGCGATCGTTGCTTACGCCCGCGACACAGGAATCACCGTATCGCCCGTAACGCGCTTTGCGTCGGTGCCTGGCATGGGCGCCGAGGGCGATGTCGCCACCGCCCGCGTGGTCATCGGCAACGAACGCCTCCTTCAGGCGCGCGCGATCGACCTGCCGGCGGACGTTGCGGACATCACGCGCGCGAGGGACCACGGCAAGTCCGTCGTGCTCGTGGCGGTGAACGGCGTCCTCGCGGGCGGCGTGGCTCTCGCCGATCGGCCGCGCGACACGGCGCGCGAGGCCATCGGGCTGCTGCGCGAGCAGGGCATGCGATGGGTAGTGATGCTGACAGGGGACCACGAGCGCACCGCGGCGCGGGTGGCCGCGGAGCTGGACCTGGACGAACATCATCCGCAGCTCCTTCCCGAGCAGAAGCACACGCTCGTCGGTGCCTTGCGCCGCCGGCATGGCGCGGTCCTCATGGTGGGCGACGGCATCAACGACGCGCCGGCGCTCGCCGCGGCCGACGTCGGCATCGCGATGGGTGCCGCCGGGTCGGATGCCGCGCTCGAGACCGCCGACGTCGCGCTGATGTCCGATGAGTTGCTCAGGCTGCCGTACGCGGTTCGGCTCGCACGCGCCACCCTGCGCAATGTCAGGATGAACGTCGCCATCTCGCTGGCACTGAAAGCGGCCTTTCTCGTGATGGCCGTCACCGGGACCGCGACGCTCTGGATGGCGGTGTTGGCCGATACCGGCGCGTCGGTGATTGTGGTGGGGAACGCGCTGAGGCTGCTGCGAGCGCGGTAAGCGCCTACGCCTTGCGATTCGAGAAGAAGTGCGACCGCACGAAATCGTCGATCCCCGCCTGGTCGACAGGTTCAAGCCTGGTGAACTGCAACCCCATGCCGACACGGCGATCCGTCCAGGCGACAGAGGCCTCGGCGTCGATATCCTTCGTGGCGCCGGGAAGCCGGAACCGGACCTTTACCGTGGTGCCCCGATCGAGCGGGTTCGTGGTCCGTATGGCAAGCCCTCCGTGACTGATATTCAGGCTCAGCGCCGCCGCGATCGTGTTGTCGAGCCGGTACGCCACCGGAATGCCCAGCGCGACCCGCGGACTCGACCGCCGATTCTTGCGATCCGGAAACAGGTGTGGCGCGAGCGCCGGAGCGATATGCTGGACCGCGCTGTACTCGTTGATATATCCGGCCACGCCGAGCGCCGAAAGCTCGCGGACTTCATCCGCGTTCGCGATCGTGCCGCTGAAGACGACGATCGGCGCCTCGAATCCGTCGATGCCGCGGAGGGCGCGTACCAGCGCGACGCCCTGTGCCTGCGGCAGGCGCAAGTCGAGCACGACGAGATCGATCCGGACACCGCCGCTGCGGATCTGCGACAGGAGCTCCGCGGCGCTCCCGACCGTGCTGGCCCGATGGCCGGCCGACTGAAGCGCCGCCTTGAACCGGTCGCGTACGAATGCCGTATCATCGGCGACGATCACGGTCTTGGCGGCAGCGGCCGCCGTGGCGGGCATGACAAGTGTATCGGAAGAGTGGTTGTAGACCCGTAGAGCGCGTTGCGGAGATCGCCGGAATCTCGCTATAATCCGACCGTTGCGGGGAAGTGCTGGATCCACTTGAGGATGCGGTAACTCCCCGGACCCTAGAGCGGCCGAACCGCTGCGTGGAGCCCGTATGGCAACCTGCCCCGAGTGCGATTTCGACGAGATTGACACGGCCGACCACGAGGAGGGCGATACCTTGAGTTGTCCCGAGTGCGGTAAGAACCTCGTGGTGTTGGGCGCCGGCGAACTCGACTTCGCCGACGACGATGACGATGATGTCGACGAAGACGACGTCGATGACGACGAGTTGGTCGACGACGAGGACGAAGTCGACAAAGAAGAGGACGAGTGAGCGTTGAGGCGCCGGCAACCGCGCTGACTTCCCGCGAGCGGCGCCTCCACGACCTTCTGGCGTCGTTCGATTCCGTAATCGTGGCGTTCAGTGGCGGGGTTGACAGCGCCTACCTCGCATGGGCCGCCACCCAGCGCCTCGGTCCCGCCGCGCTGTGTGTGACCGCCGACAGTCCCAGTTACCCCGACCACCATCGGCGGCTTGCGCTTCGGATCGCGCGTGAATTCGGCTTGCATCACGAGTTCGTCCGTACGGCGGAAATGGAGCGGCCGGAGTACCGCGCCAACCCGGTCGATCGGTGCTATCACTGCAAACACGAGCTGTACGCGGTCCTCTCCAGCCTGGCCGCCGCGCGCGGCATACCCGCCATGGTCGACGGCAGCAATGCGGACGATCGCGGCGACTATCGGCCGGGGCGGAAGGCGGCGCGCGAGTTCGGCGTGCGCAGTCCGCTCGATGAGTCGGATCTGACCAAAGCGGATATTCGCGAACTGTCGCGCCTCGCCGGCCTGCCGACCTGGGATGAGCCTGCGTCCGCGTGCCTCTCGTCGCGGATTCCGTACCACTCCGAGGTGACGGGCGAGAAGCTCCGGATGATCGAGCGCGCCGAGACCGTGCTGAGAGATCTCGGCTTTCGCGTGTGCCGCGTGCGGCATCACGACACGCTTGCGCGGCTGGAGATTGGCCTCGACCAGATGCGGCGCGCGCTCGATCCCAATGTGCGCGAGCGGATCGTGCGGGAACTCCGCGCGATTGGCTACGAGCACGTTGCAATCGACCCGCGGGGGTATAGGATGGGCAGCTTGAATGAAGGTGTCCGTCTCCGTCCAGCCTAAGGTCACCTACATCCTCGCCGCGGCGTATCTCGCCGCACACCTTCCATATCTCGCGCCGTCGCTCGAGGACATCGATTCGATCAACTACGCCCTGGGCCTCCGCGATTTCGATCTCGCGCGTCATCAGCCGCACCCTCCCGGTTCGCCCGTCTACATCGCGCTCGGCCGAGCGCTGCTGATGCCGGTCTCGAGCGGCTGGCCGTCGCTCGGCCGGACCGCCGCCGAAGCCCTGACGCTCGGCATCTTGTCTGTGGTCGCGGGTGCCATCGCCATTGTGGCCGTCGCCCGGATATTTGCGGCGTTGGATGGAGACCCGGCTAAACATCAGCCGCCACGTTCTCGGCACCTTGTGCTCTGGGCCACGGCGCTCCTCGCGGTGGCCCCACTGTTCTGGCTGTCAGGGCTGCGCCCCATGAGCGACTTGCCTGGGCTCGCCTTCGCACTTGTCGCGCAGCGGTTGATTCTCCAGGGAAGAAGCGATCGTCGTCGGCTCATTCACGGTGCGCTTGCAAGCGGACTTGCCGCCGGCATTCGGGTGCAGACCGCGTGCCTCACGATTCCGCTGCTTGGCTTCGCGCTGGTTCGTCACCGGCGCGCGGGAGCCCGGTGGCTCCTGACGCGCCCGGTTGCGGCGCTCGCCGCTGGAGGTCTCGTCTGGGCCGTGCCGCTCGTCGCCGACAGCGGAGGCGTGGCTGGCTATCTGCGCGCGTTGGGCGCGCAGGCCGGTGAGGATTTCGCGTGGGTGAACATGCTCTGGCTGGAACCGACGCCTCGCCGGCTCGCCTTCGCCCTGTACGAGACGTTCATCCTGCCGTGGGGCTCGCTTTCGCTGGCGGCGGCGATTGGCGCCGCGGCGGTTCTTGGCACCTTCGTGATGGTCCTCCGCGAAGGAAGCGCACTCGTCGTACTGCTGGTGGCCTTTGGACCGTATATCGCATTTCATCTGCTGTTTCACGACACAATCGAGGTCAGGTACGCTCTCCCGATCTTGCCGTTGGTCGCCTGCCTGGCGGCGCGAGGCCTGAGCGCGGCCGGTCGATTTACGCCCATCGTGGCGACGCCGCTCGTTGCCGGAGCGCTCATTGTCTCGGTTCCGGTCGGCCTCGCGTATGGCCGCGCCGCCCACCCTGCGTTTCAGGCGATCGCTGACGCGCAGCGCCGCGCGCGCACGACGCCGCCCGCGGCGGTGTACTCGCATTACAGTCTTTGGCGCGCACTGCAGGCGGAGCCAGGCGCGCTGCCGCTGGTTGAACCACGCCGGCAGTATGAGTGGCTAGGCCCTGTTGCCTATTGGAAAGACGGCGGTGCCGGTCCGATCTGGTTTCTGGCAGACCCTCGGAGGACCGACCTGGCGCTGATCGATCCGCGGGCCCGCCTGGACGTCGCCCGCTACCGATGGGCGGTTGCGGACCGGCCGGAGCTGGGCGGAACGCGACCGGCAGGAGCCGAGTGGTACCGGATTGCCCCGCCGGGCTGGTTTGCGGGCGAAGGCTGGTCGCTCACGCCGGAAACGGGCGGCCTGGCCCGGGTGGCTGCGGCCGGGCCGGATCATCGCCCCATCGAGGCCTGGGTGCGGCGGCGGCCAGGCCCGCTCCATCTCTTCGTCGGGGGGCGGCACTTGGGGGAGCGCGGCGATCCGGCCGCCGAATTCCAGCTTACGCTCGATGAAGTGGTCCGCGACCGCTGGACGCTGACCTTCGATGAGCGCAATTTCCTTCGCTTCCTGGATATTCCTGAAGGGATCGCACCAGGCACTGGAGGTTATGCCCGGCTGGCCATCACCTCCCGCAGCGGCGGCGGCGACCACCGCCGCGCGGCCGTCGGCGTGCGACAGTTCGACATTCAGTCTGCAGGCCACATGCTCTACGCATTCGGCGAAGGATGGCACGAGGAAGAGTACGACGCGGTCACCGGCCGGCGTTGGCGCTGGACCAGCGAGCGATCGGTGTTGCGGGTGAAGGGAGCGGCGGGCGCTGTGCGCATCACGATGCGTGGCGAATCACCGCTTCGCTATTTTGACGCCCCGCCTACCGTGCGCATCACCGCGGCCGGGCGCGTCATCGCCCAGTTCCAGCCGGATGCGGACTTTGAATGGGCCATCACGGTTCCCGCCGAGGACGTCGTCCGCGCCGCGGGGGGCATCGCTATCGAGACGGCCCCGGTGTACCTGCCGGGTCCGGCGGAGGGCACCGCTGACGAGCGGCGCCTCGGGCTGCGAGTCTACGAGTGCCAGGTCTCCCAGTGACGTCTTGATTGACACGCGGCGGATCAGGACGTAAGCTCGTCCGAACTCGAAACGCAAGAAAACGCAGGAGAATCCGCTGATGAGACTGCGCCGTTCGGTGCTGCTGACTACTGTTGCGCTGCTGATCGTTATGGTAATGGCGAACTGCTCGAGGAGAACGCCGCCTCCAGCGCCGCCACCGCCCGCACCGCCGCCTCCGGCCGCGACCCCGCCGCCGCCACCGCCGCCGCCACCGCCGCCACCGCCACCGGCCCCCGCACCGCCGCCAGCGCCGCTGACGGAGGACGAGATCTTCTCGCGGAAAACGCTCGCCGATCTGAACGCGGAGATGCCGCTCGGGGACGCCTTCTTCGACTTCGACATGTTCGCGATCCGGGATGATGCCCGGGCCACGCTGCAGAAGAACGCGGACTATCTGAGGCGCTGGGCGTCAACACGCGTGACGATTGAAGGTCACGCGGATTCGCGGGGCACCAACGAGTACAACCTGGGGCTTGGCGACCGCCGCGCCAATGCGGTCAGAGACTACCTGGCGAGTCTCGGGATCGCCGCCGACCGGATGCTGGCTGTGACCAGGGGTGAGGAAAGCCCGCAGTGCACCGAGGAAAACGAGACCTGCTGGCAGCGGAACCGGCGCGGGCACTTCGTCTTCACGGCGAAATAGAAAGGAAGAGAGAAGTGTAGGGGCGGACCTTCAGGTCCGCCCTACCGAAGCCAGCTCCTCGACAATCGCCTCCGCCGCTGCGCGCGGATCGGGCGCGGCGATGATCGGCCGCCCCACCACAATGTAGCTCGCGCCTGCCCGCAGCGCCTCCGCCGGCCCCATCGTCCTCGCTTGATCGTTTCGCTCGGTACCCGCTGACGCACTCCGGATTCCCGGCGTTACGATCAAGAACTGGTCGCCGCAGGCGTGTCGAATCGCCGCGGTTTCCAGGGGCGAGGCAACGACACCATCCAGGCCGGCGGTCTGCGTCATCTTCGCCAGCGCCACGACCTGGTCGAGCGCGGAACGTTGTATCCCCGTGCCACGCAGGCCGGCGTCGTCCATGCTCGTGAGTACGGTAACACCGATCAGGAGAGGTGGCGGACGTCGCAGCCGCTGCGCGGCGTCGCGGCCGGCTTGCGCGGCGGCCTGCATCATGGGGACGCCGCCAGACGCATGGACGTTCATCATCCATGCGCCCGTTCGCACGGCGGCGTCCACTGCCTGCGACACCGTGTTCGGAATGTCGTGAAACTTGAGGTCGAGGAACACGCGCGCGCCCAGGGCGCCAAGCTGTCGTACGAGGTCGGGGCCCTCGAGTGTGAAGAGACGGCTGCCGACCTTGAATCCGCCAGCGACGCCCTCGAGCGCCGAAGCCAAGTCGAGCGCGCGTTCACCGGTTTCGACGTCGAGCGCGACTAGGAGCTTATCCACTGCTTTTCGCGTGCGCTCGTGTCGAGCGTGCCCGTCAGGTCGCTGACGCGCGAGACGCCGTGGCGCTCGAGATACTGGCGGATCCCGTCCAGGAGCTTTGTGCAGATGAACGGGTCGACGAAGTTGGCCGTGCCGACCTGCACGGCGCTGGCGCCCGCGATCAGGAACTCCAGCGCATCGCCGGTCGAGGCGATGCCCCCCATCCCAATCACCGGAATCTGCACGGCGCGGCGGCACTCGTACACCATGCGTACGGCAATCGGCCGGATCGCGGGCCCGCTCAGTCCGCCGACGATGTTCGAGAGCCTGGGCCGCCGCGTCTCGACGTCGATGGCCATGGCGAGAAAAGTGTTGACCAGCGAGACGGCGTCGGCGCCAGCCTCCTCCGAGGCGCGGGCAAACGAGGCGACATCCGTCACGTTCGGCGTCAATTTTGGAATCACGGGGAGGCGGGTCACCTTCCTGACCGCACTGACCACGTCAAAGGTGCCGTTCAGGCTGCACCCGAACGTGATGCCGCCTTCCTTGATGTTCGGACACGAAATATTGAGTTCGAGCGCAGCCACGCCGTCCGCGTCCGACAGGATGCGCGCAAGCTCCACATATTCGTCGAGCGTGCTGCCACAGATGTTGACGATGACCGTGGCACGGCGCTCGCGCAGCTCCGGCAGTTTTTCCTTGATGAACCGATGAACGCCGATGCCCTGGAGTCCGATGGCGTTGAGCATTCCCGCGGGGGTTTCAACGATCCGCTCCGGCGGATGTCCCTGGCGCTCGGCGAGAAACAAGCCTTTGACGGCAACGCCGCCCAGCAGCGACAGGTCGACGACCTCTCCATATTCGACGCCGTACCCGAAACATCCACTTGCCGCGATAACGGGGTTGGCAAGCTTGAGCGATCCGATCTGGACGGAAAGATCCGGCACGCTAAATCCCAACTCCCAACTCCCAACGACCAAGTCCCAGTTGGGTTCTGGGACTCAGGATTCTGGATTCGCTCATGCTAGTCCCAGACAATATCGGCGCCCGCGAAAACCGGCCCGCCGATGCACGACCTGACGTAACGCCAACCGTCGCGGCCCTCCCGCACCGGAATCACGCAGCTGTAGCAGCCTCCAAGGCCACATCCCATTACGCGCTCTACCGACACCTGGGATGGCCGGCCGTACCTGGCCGCGAGGTGCGCGACGGCTTCGAGCATCGGCTCGGGACCGCACGCGTAGATCGTGATGCTGCTTCCGGAGGGTTGACCGCCCCCGCCAAGGTCGGGTCGCTGTGCGCCCCGCCCGGCCAGTGTCGGCCGGGCGATCCGCTCTGGCGGATCCCCCCTGCGTTCCGCCGAAGCTTCAGACGAAGGCGGAAGGTCTCCGGCTGCCTTCTGGGGGCGTCCGGCGACCCGCAGTGCGCGCTCGAGGGGCACCGTGACGCGCCCGTGGTCTCCCACGCTGCCGTCTTCTGTCGCGAGCACCATCCGGACGCCTCGAGCCTGAAACCAGTCGAGATAGAACAGCTCGCGGCCGCTGCGCGCGCCGTAAAAGAGTGTGACCGTGGTGCCGCGACCGCGCAGCGCCTCGGTGAGCGTCGCGAAGGGCGCAAGCCCGACGCCGCCCGCAACCATCCACGCTTCGGCGGGCGGATCCAGCAGCTCGAACGGACGGCCGAGCGGCCCAAGACACGAGACGACATCGCCTTCCACGGCGTCAAACAGCATGCTTGTTGTCACGCCCACCCGCTTGCTGAGCAACGTCAGGCCGTCAACGTGCCCGTTGGTGCGCAGAACTTCAAAAACAGAGAAGGGCCGCCGCAGCAGCGGAGTGAACCCGCGGCCCAGCTTGACCATGACGAACTGGCCAGGGGCGGTGGAGGCGGCAATGTCTGGAGCGGCGAGCGCGATGACGTTGTAGTCCGGGGAGAGGCGCGTGTTGGCGATAACCCGTGCCTCGACGTCGACGGGCATTAAGGGGGAGTATACCGTTGGTTCAGAGGGTTCGGAGCCGCTAGAGTAAGCCGTGCGTAAGGGGCTCTCAACCCATTGTGGCAAACTCGTCCCGCGAACTCCTCTCGACGTGCCATCTGGCGGAGCACGGTGAAAACCTGGCCGCACCTGGCGTCTGCTGGTATAGCATCGTGCCTACTCCGACGGCCAACCTGGAAACGCCGGTTGACGCGAACCCGACCCCACGACCTGCTACGTGAAAAAAGCATGAAGATGCGATCTGATGGTGCCGGACCACACTGGAAACACCTTGCACCGTCTTTTAGAGAACCTGCCGCGATCGCTTCACCGGGGCACAGTGGTGGCCGACGGAGTGCCTTGCTCCGAAGCCTTGTGCTGCTGGCGGCGGTCTGGGCATACGTCGTTCCACCAGTGCTCTGTGCTGCCACTCCCCAAGAGCAGGAGTATGCGCAGGATGGCTCCGTTGGGACCGGCCGGCAGTCGGAAGCCGGAGCGGAGTCGGCTAAGTCGGCTGTCGTCACGGCGATCACGTCGGACATCACTGTTGATGGGTTGCTTGACGAAGAGGTATGGCGAACGGCGCCGAAGATTGGCGAGTTGACACAGAGAGAGCCGCGGACCGGCGAAAGACCAAGCGAAAGGACGGACGTTACCCTTCTTCGCGACGCCAACAACCTGTACGTCGGCGTCATGTGTTACGACACGGAGCCGCAAAGAGTCATCGGCACACAGATGGCGCGCGACGCCACCCTGACCAGGACTGACGACTGGGTCACGATTCTGCTCGACACCTATCGCGACCAGCGCAACGCCTTCTTGTTTTCCACCAATCCAGCTGGCGCGCTGGTGGACGGCCTCGTGTTTGCGAATGGTCAGTCGGATATGAACTGGAATGCCATCTGGACAGTCCGCACGAGGCGCACGAGCGAGGGCTGGAGTGCGGAATTCGCCATTCCGTTCAAGAGCTTAAGCTTTCCGGCCGATCGGTCGGTCTGGGGCTTCAACATTGCCCGCATGATCCAGCGGAAGTTGGAGGAGGATCGCTGGTCCGGGGCGCGTCTGGAAGTCGATCTCTTTCACGTGTCGGAAGCGGGTGAAATCACCAATCTGAATGGGCTCACACAAGGCATCGGCCTCGACATCCGGCCGTTCGCCGCGGGCCGCTGGCTGTATCGCGACGCGACTGGCAAGGATACGGTCACCGGAAAGCCGGGCCTCGATGTGTTCTACAACTTCACCCCCAGCCTGAAACTGACCGCCACCGTGAACACGGACTTCGGCGAAACGGAAGCGGATGCGCGCCAGATCAACCTGACGCGGTTTTCTCTGTTCTTTCCGGAAAAGCGGTCGTTCTTTCTGGAGGATGCCGGGGTCTTCACGTTTGCCAGCACATTAGCCAGTGTTCCAATTCCAGGCATTCCCGCTACCGGCTCTGATCTGTACCCGTTCTTCAGTCGCCAAATCGGCCTGCTTTCCGGCGAAGAAGTGCCCCTCGAGGCCGGACTGAAGCTGACGGGCAAGATTGGCCGGACCGATCTTGGCGTGCTCGACGTGCGATCGGGTGACTTACGGACCGTATCCGCCAAGAACTTCTTCGTGGGCCGTGTCAAACGGAATGTGCTGCGGCAATCCTATCTTGGTGCGATGTTTACCACGGGGAATCCCGCTCTTCCCGCGTCGAGCAGCACCTTCGGTACAGACGCCCGGCTCGCGACGTCTCGTTTTCTGGGCAGGTCTCGGAATTTCGTCTTGAACGCCTACGGTCTCCGAAGCCTCACCGAGGGCAATTCCAGCCGAGATGCGTCGTATGGCGTTTCGGCGGAGTATCCGAACGACAACTTACAACTTCAGTTTATCTGGCGCGACGTGCAAGAGAACTTTCGACCCGCGCTTGGTTTCGTTCCGCGGAGGAATGTGCGGGTGCTGCGGGTTGGCGGATCGTTCAACCCTCGCCCGAAACGGAGACGCTTCCTGAGCGTTCAGCAGATGTTCCTCGCTTCATTTTATACGCGGCACACGCGCCTCGATAACGGACTGGTAGAAAGCTCGGACTTCTATTTTACGAATTTCATGGACTGGCACTTCAACTCGGGCGACGCGATTCACCGCCTTCTTGATCCGAATATCGTGTACGAGCGTTTGTTCGTTCCGTTTCAGATTTCTCCTGGCGTCATTCTCCCGCCGGGCGAGTACCGGTTCATACGCTGGAAGACGCACCTGACGACGGCATCGAAGCGGCGGCTGCTCGGCAGCATCCAATGGCTATTCGGTAGCTACTGGTCCGGAGACGCCGATCAATTCGTCGGCTCGCTCACCTACAAGATACCGCCGCGCTTCAACATCAGCGTCACCGCGGACCAGACGTTTGCCACGTTGCCCCAGGGCAATTTTGTCGCTCGGCTCCTGAGTGGGCAGGTGAACTACGCGGCTTCACCCTTTCTTACGGTTTCGAACCTGATTCAGTACGATAACCGGTCTCGGAATCTCGGTTGGCAGAATCGTGTTCGCTGGATCTTGCAGCCCGGGAATGACCTGTTCTTTGTGTTCGAACAGGGATGGATTGAGGACCGGAGTCAGGATCCGACACGCGGGCACCAATTCCGTCCGATAGACAGGAAGGTATCCGTAAAACTGCAGTACACATCCCGCTTCTGACTAGGCGAGATCCAGTGCTATAATCTCAAGACTCTTTAATTGCGGTCCGGGAGATCGCAAAGAGGTGCTACATGCCTGTCGTCATGGATGCGGATCGGATTGCCCGCACCCTCACCCGCATCGCCCACGAAATCGTCGAACGCAACAGAGGCGTGGAAGACCTCGCCCTGGTCGGCGTGCGGACGCGCGGTGTCCATCTGGCGCATCGGCTGGCGCGGAGCCTCCACGAGATTACCGGCCAGGACGTTCCAACGGGCACGCTCGACATCACGCTGTATCGGGATGATCTGATGCGCCATGCCGTCGGCCCGCAGCCGCTCGTGCGGCGCACGGAGATTCCATTCTCCATCGACGACCGCAAGATCCTGCTCGTGGATGATGTGCTGTATACGGGCCGGACGACGCGCGCCGCCCTCGACGCGCTGATCGATTTCGGGCGGCCGCGCAACATCCAGCTGATCGTGCTGGTCGACCGCGGCCATCGCGAGCTGCCCATCAAGGCCGATTACGTGGGAAAAAGCCTGCCGACCTCTCCCGAGGAAAGCGTTCAGGTATACCTGCAGGAGAGCGACTCCCGAGACGAGGTGATTCTGGAAGCGGGGTCCCCGCCGCGCACGCTTGCGCGGTGGAGTGCCTAGCAGGGAGGTGCCGTATGAGCGCGCCGGTCATCACGCACGTTGACGAGACTCCAGCCGTGACATCGCTCCGCAGGAAGGACCTGCTGGGCATCGCGGATCTGGCGCCGGATGAAATCTCGCTCATCCTCGACACCGCCGAAGCGATGAAGGAGATCGGGTCGCGGCCTATCAAGAAGGTCCCGGCGCTGCGAGGCAAGACGGTCGTCAACCTGTTTTTCGAGCCGAGCACGCGGACGCGCACCTCGTTTGAGATCGCTGAAAAGCGGCTGAGCGCCGACACGCTCAACATCGCCAGCGCCTCGTCCAGCGTCGTGAAGGGCGAAACGCTGGCGGACACCGCGCTGAACCTCGAGGCGATGCAGCCCGACATGATCGTGCTGCGGCACCCCTCGTCGGGCGCATGCCACCTGCTGTCGCGAATCTGCCGATCGGCGATTATCAACGCCGGCGACGGGATGCACGAGCACCCGACGCAGGCGCTGCTCGACGCCTTCACGATCCGCGAGCGGAAGAAGCGCCTCGCTGGCCTGAAGGTGGCGATTATCGGCGACCTGCTCCACAGCCGCGTGCTGCGATCGAACATTCACCTGCTCACGAAGATGGGCGCCGACGTCTGGGTATGTGGGCCGCCGACGCTGTTTCCGACCGACATCACGCGCTGTGGCGTACGTGCCACCAGCGCTATCGAAGAGGCCGTGGCGGATGCCGACGTGATCATGCTGCTGCGGATTCAGCTCGAGCGGATGGAAGGCGCCTTCCTCCCATCGCTTCGCGAGTACTTCAACGTGTGCGGAATGACGGAAGCGCGGCTTCGGCGTGCCAAGCCGGACGTCATCATCATGCACCCTGGCCCGATGAACCGGGGCGTCGAGATCGCGTCGGAGGTCGCCGATGGGCCGTATTCAGTGATCCTCGACCAGGTGGCCAATGGCGTCGCCGTGCGGATGGGGGTCCTGTATCTGCTGGCCGGGGGAGTGGAACATGAAACGGCTGTTTAAGGGCGGCCGCGTGGTCGATCCCGCCAATGGAATCGACGGCGTGCATGACGTGCTCATTGATGGCGATCGGATCGCCGCGATCGGTCGCGACCTTCCGGTGGACGGTGCGGCCGTGGTGGAGATTCCGCACGGACTGGTCGTCTGTCCCGGTTTTATCGACATGCACGTCCACCTTCGCGAGCCGGGACAGGAGCACAAGGAAACCGTGGCAAGCGGGGCCGCCGCGGCGGTCGCTGGCGGCTTCACCGCCGTTGCCTGCATGCCGAATACGATCCCTGTCAATGACGACGCGAACGTCACGACCTACATCCTCGCAAAGGCGGCGGAAGCAGGCCTGGCGCGTGTCTATCCCATCGGGGCCGTCTCGCGCGGCTCGAAAGGCGCACTGCTGGCGGACATCGCGGAGCTGAAACAGGCCGGCTGCGTCGCCATTACCGACGACGGGCATCCCGTGGCGACCGCGCTGCTGCTGCGGCGCGCCATGGAGTACGCAGGGATGTTCGGGATGCCGGTCATCGAGCACTGCGAGGACCCGTCACTCAGGGGCGACGGCGTGGCGCACGAAGGTTACCACGCGGCGATGCTCGGATTGCGCGGGATGCCGGGTGCGTGCGAGGCGCTGGGCGTGGAACGGGGCATCCTGCTGTCCGAGCTGACCGGCTCCGCCTTTCACGTCGCACACATGAGCGCGCGCGCCTCGTTGCGGGCGGTGCGGAAGGGCAAGGAGGCCGGCATCCGCGTGACCTGCGAGGTTGCACCGCATCATTTCACGCTGACCGATGAGTCCCTCGCCTCCCCGATTCCGTACGATACCAACATGAAGATGAATCCGCCGCTGCGCGAGGCCGCCGATCGGGACGCGATGCTCGCCGGCATCGCCGACGGCAGCGTTGATGCCATCGCCACCGATCATGCGCCCCACCACTACGACGAGAAGAAAGTGGAGTTCGACCGCGCGCCCTTCGGCATCGTCGGCCTCGAGACGGCTGTGCCGCTGTCACTCGATCGCCTCGTGCACGCCGGCCTCATCCGGCTCCCGCGTCTGGTGGAGTTACTGTCGGTGAACCCGGCGCGCATCCTCGGCGTGCGAGGCGGATCGCTGTCACCTGGCGCTCCGGCTGACGTTACAATTGTGGCGCCCGACCTTCACGTGCGGATCGAGGCGAGCCGGCTGCGTTCCCGATCAAGAAACACCCCATTCGACGGCTGGCAACTGCAGGGTGGCGTGGCGGCGACCATCGTCGGCGGTCGACCGGTGTTCATCAATTCCGACGCCGGCCTCGCCGTATGACGCGCCGGGACGAAATACGCGAGAAGGCGCTCAAGGACCTCCAGCAGTACGAAGTGCTGATGCTCAACGGTCACTTCGATTTCGGCAACGGCTACCATGGCCCTGTCTATCTGAATCCGCACCAGCTCTTCCGGTATCCCTCGACGATCTGGCGCTTCGCCCAGGATCTCCTCGACGTGCTGCCCGCGTCCATCGTCGAGGCAACGGAAGTCGTCACCGGCCCCATCACGGGTGGCGCCTTGCTCGCGCACACCATGGCGGGACTGCTCGACAGCCGGAGGGCGATCACCAGCCCGCCCACGCTCTTTGCGCCTCTTACGCTCGACGCCGACCGTGGGCACACACTCACGCGCTTCTACGAGTGTCAGGTTGCCGGAAAGAAGGCTCTGGTCGTCGATGACGTCCGCAACACCGGTCAGACGCAGGCCCGCTGCGTGGAGCTCGTGCGCAAGGCAGGCGGCACGGTCCTCGCCACCGCGGAACTCTACGACCGGCTGGAAGCCATGGTCGACGCCGGCGTTCCGAACGTCGCCCTTGCGGAGTACAAGGCGCCGGACAACTATCCTGCCGAGCGCTGCCCGCTGTGTCGGACAGGCACGCCCGTCACGACGTTTTAGCCATGCCGAACGAGGTTCGGATAGAGCCGGCGGACGTTCGAGACGTGCCGGTCGTCCTGAGCCTGATCGAGGCGCTTGCGGAGTACGAGCGGCTCGCTCATGAAGTCGTGGCTACCGAGGCTGACGTTCGCGAATCGTTGTTTGGCGCGACGCCGCACGCGGAGGCAGTCGTCGCCCGCGCCGGAACCGAGGCCGTCGGCTTTGCTGTGTGGTTCCACAACTACTCGACGTTTCTCTCCCGGCCCGGCCTCTACCTTGAAGATCTGTTCGTGCTGCCGGCGTGGCGCGGCCGCGGCATCGGCCAGGCGCTGCTTCGCCATCTCGCGCGGGTCGCGGTTGAACGCGGCTGCGGCCGCATGGAATGGGCCGTGCTGGACTGGAACGACCCGGCGATCGGTTTCTACCGGCGCATCGGGGCACGGCCCATGGACGAATGGACCGTCTACCGGCTGACAGGCGACGCGCTCGAGCGGCTGGCGATGGCATAGAGCGGTGCCGTCACCCCGACGCTCCGAGCTGCGCGCGCCCTTCGAACGGCTCTATCGCACGTTCGATCGCCTGCACTCAGCCGGCGATCCCGTACACATCGTCCGGCGCTACACCGCGCCGGACGATCGCGAGGTGGTCGGTTTCTGCGCCGCCGGCCTGGCCTTCGGACGGGTCGCCAGCGTGCTGAACTCGATCGAGGCGCTGCTGGCCGTCATGGGCCCGCGGCCGGCGGCGTTCGTGCGCAGCTTCCATCCTCTGAAGGACCGTGGGCGGCTCGCGCCGCTCGTGCACCGGTGGATTCGCGGCCAGGATCTGATTGCGCTGGTGCTTGTTCTGCAGCGGATGCTTCGCGAGTCCGGATCGATCGAACGCTTTTTTCTGGCGGGTGATGACGCGGAGGCGCCTGACATCGGACCGGCCCTCGACGCCTTCTCGACGCGAGCGCTTGCCACGGATGTGCGCCCCGCCTACGGCCGCATGCCCAGGCGCCCGGGCGTTTGCTCCTTTTTCCCACGGCCCTCGGCCGGCAGTGCCTGCAAGCGTCTCAACCTGTTCCTGCGCTGGATGGTGCGGAAGGACGTCGTCGATCTCGGCGTGTGGACGGGACTGTCGTCCTCACGGCTCATCGTGCCGCTCGACACGCACGTGATCCGCCTGGGGCAATGCCTGCGGCTGACGCGCTACCGGAGTCCCGGATGGAAGATGGCAGCGGAGATTACCGCGTCGCTGCGCGCCCTCGATCCCGTCGATCCCGTGCGCTACGACTTCTCCCTCTGCCACGTTGGGATGATGAACGCCTGCGGATTCAACCGGGCTCAGAAGGATTCGCAGTGTCCCCTGCGTGGCGTGTGCCATCCGAAGGTCAAAGGTCAACCGTCAAAGCTTCGTTAGCACGAAGCTGCCGGTGGCGCCACCACGGAGATGGGTGGCACACAACTGTACATGAAAAGGGCCGCCCCCCCGAGGGGGCGGCCCGAAACGCCAATAGGGCCGAGCCTAGCTGAGGCCGGCGGCCTTCTGCTTGCGCAGCTCCTCGGCGCGATTACGAAGCTGGTCCGCTTCCTTGAGCAGCGTCTGCTGTCGCGTGGGAT
Organism: Acidobacteriota bacterium; assembly: GCA_016190945.1. Taxonomy (GTDB): domain Bacteria; phylum Acidobacteriota; class Vicinamibacteria; order Vicinamibacterales; family UBA2999; genus JACPPO01. The sequence goes on from JACPPO010000088.1 coordinate 23,237, forward strand.
TTCTTTCCACGTTCGCCTGAAGCCGGAGAAACAGGTTCTTGAAGACGAGCGCCTCCATATAGTCCTTGTTGAGCGCGAGCGCCTTGTCCACCGCGACGACCCCCGCCGCAGCGTACTTGGCCTTCTCGGCGTTGCTGAGGCTGAAGTCACGAGAGGCCTTGTTGAAGTAGTAGGTGGCAATCGTGTAGTGGGCCTCGGGGTTGTTCGGCTCCTGCGCCGTGCGGGCCTCGAGAGCTTCAATCAACTTGTCGAAGTTGCCCTGACGGTCGTAGTAGCCGGCGAGCGTCGTGTAGACGGCCGCGTCGCTGGGCCGGGCCTCGCGCGCCTTGACCAGCGTCGCCTCGGCGTTCTCGTAGTCGCCGATGTCCTCGTAGAGCCGCGAGAGCAGGAAGTAATTGGCCGCTTCCGTGGGATCCATTTGAATCATCTGCTGGAGCAGCGGCTCGGCCTGCGCCGGGTCGTTCAGCTTGTCTGCGCCGTACGCCGCCACCAGATACTGAAGCGAGAGTGTCCTGATCTGTGGGTTCTCCTTGAGTACGTCGGCCGCCTTCTTGTAGTTGTCGATGGCCTTGGTCAGAAGGGCGTCGTTGGCGGGGTCATTCGTTCGACCCGGTTTGTACTGGTTATCGTAACTGTTACCGAGAAAGAAATACGACGTCAACATTTGCGGGTCCGTCGGATCGGCCGCGACGACCTCTTCGTATTTCTCAGCCGCCGCTTTCCAGTCCTGCGCCTGGTACAGGCCGTTGGCTTCCCTGAACGACATCTTGGCCTTGAGATTCGCGACCTGACCGCAACCGGTCACCACGAGGCTGAGCGCGGCAACGCAGACGAAGACGGCCCGCGACGAAAACTTCCGCATCGTTATCCCCCTTGCAAACGTGTATATGGCGGGCCGCGCCGGGCGGCCTGTCAAGTGTTCGAGCAGCCGTCCGCCTGGGACCGGCAACTTGGGCCCCCCAGGATGCTGCAAGCGGGCCAGTATAGTAACCCGCTTTCCAGCGAGTCAAGGACATCCCGCACGCCGCCTTGACCCCTCTCAACCCCACTTCTATCATGAAGATGGCGCGCCGTACACGTTCAAATACGTTCCTTCATGATCCGGTTCGAGACGCTGCTTGAAAAAGTGCGGAGCTACAGCCCGGAAGCAGACCTGGAGCTCCTGCGCCGGGCGTACGTGTTTTCCGCCTTGGAGCACAAAGGGCAGGTGCGCCATTCGGGCGAGCCGTATCTCGTTCATCCGCTCAAGGTTGCGGACTTTCTGGCCGATATGAAGCTGGACGTTGTGGCCGTGGCCGCGGGCCTCCTCCACGACGTCGTCGAGGACACGCTGACCACCCCGGAGCGCATCGCCGAGCTCTTCGGCCCGGAGGTCGCGCACGTGGTGGAGGGCGTCACGAAGATCGGCGCCATTCCCTTTTCGTCGAGCGAGGAGCGCCAGGCGGAGAACTTCCGCAAGATGCTCCTCGCGATGGTGGATGACATCCGGGTCATCCTCGTCAAGCTCGCCGACCGCCTTCACAACATGCGGACGCTCCATCACCTGCCCGAGGAGCGCCGGACAATGATCGCCCAGGAGACGCTCGACATCTACGCCCCGATTGCGAACCGGCTCGGGATGAGCAAGGTCAAGAACGAGCTCGAGGAGCTGTCGTTCCGCCACCTCGAGCCGGAGGCGTACGAGGCGCTCCGGTCGAAGGTTGAAGGCAAACGGAAGTTCGCGGAGGGCGTGATCGAGGAGCTGACCCGGACGATCCGCGCCAAGCTGGAAGACGCGCAGGTCCCGATCCTTCATCTCGACGGACGGATCAAGCGTCTCTACAGCATTCACCTGAAGCTGAAGCGCCAGAAGATCGAGCTCGAGCGGGTGTACGACTTCGTGGCCCTGCGCGTGACCACGCAGTCGGTCAAGGACTGCTACGCGGCGCTCGGCATCATCCACCAGACGTGGTCACCAGTGCCCGGACGGATCAAGGACTTCATCGCGATGCCGCGCCCGAACGGGTATCAGTCGCTGCACACGTCGGTCATCAGCGAGCATGGTTTTCCATTCGAGGTCCAGATCCGCACCGAGGAGATGCACCGGCGCGCCGAAGAAGGCATTGCGGCGCACTGGAAGTACAAGGAAGGCCGCGTCGGCGATCGTCGCGATGAGCGGTATTTTCAGTGGATGCGCCAGCTGCTGGAGCTCCAGCAGGAGGTCCGCGATCCGCAGGAGTTCCTCCGGAACCTCAAGATCGATCTGTATCCGGAAGAGGTCTACATCTTCACGCCCAAGGGCGAGGTCAAGTCGCTGCCGCGAGGCGCGACGGCCGTGGACTTCGCGTACAGCGTGCACACGGACGTCGGCAACCAGTGTGTCGGAGCGCGCATCAACGGCAAGATGGTCCCCTTGCGGACGCGGCTTCAGAACGGTGACATTGTCATGATCGTTACGCAGGCCGGCCACAGGCCGAGCCGCGACTGGTTGACGTTTGTCGCGACCGCTCGCGCACGGAGCAAGATTCGGCACGTACTGCAGGGCGCGGAGCGCGCGGGCAGCATCGAGCTTGGTCGGCGCCTGTTCGAGAAGGAAGCGCGGCGTTTCGGCCTGAATCCCAAGACAATCCTGGAGAGCGAGGCACTCGCGAAGTTCGCCTCCGAATACGGCGCGCAGAAGGCCGACGAGCTGCTGGCGCACATCGGCTACGGCAAGCTGTCGGCGCGGACCGTGCTGCAGAAGGCGGTGCCCGCCGGCCTGCTCAAGGAGAGGGCGCCCGAGTCCGGCGTGGTGTCGGCGGTCAAGCGCGTGCTGCGATCAGGTGCCGCCGGGGACCGGATCAAGGTCCGCGGGACCGACGACGTGATGGTATTCCGGGCAAAATGCTGCAACCCAATCCGCGGCGAACCAATCCTGGGCTACATCACGCGCGGGAAGGGCGTCTCCGTGCATTCGGCCAGCTGTTCGAACGTGCTCAAGCTGATGTTCGACCCGGAGCGGCGCATCGATGTCGAATGGGACCGCGACAGCGGCGATCAGGCGCCGTATACCGTGCGCCTCACGATGCAGGTTGAAGACCGCAAGGGCATGTTGGCCGAGATCAGCGCGAAGATCTCGGACATCAACACCAACATCACCAACATGGAAGCCCGCTCAGGGAGCGACCACCATGCCCGCATCGATATGACAGTGGAGATCAGGGACCTGAAACACCTTGAGAAGGTGATCAAGTCGATCAGGGCGGTCGAGGGCGTGCTGGCGGTGGAGAGAACCGCGCGCGCCTAGGGGATCAGTGCGATGGCGTCGATTTCCACGCGCACATCCCGTGGAAGTCGCGCTACCTGCACCGTGGCGCGGGCCGGCGGCGGATCCACGACAAACTTCGCGTAGCACTCGTTCATCGCCGCGAACTCGTTCATGTCCGCCAGGAACACCGTGGTTCGAACCACGTCCTCGAAGCCGGTGCCCGCCGCTTCAAGCAATGCGGCGATGTTCCGCATCACCTGTTCGGTCTGCGCGGTGATGCCGCCGTCAACGAGTGCGCCGCTGGCCGGATCGATCGGGATCTGGCCTGAGAGGAACAGGAGGTTACCCGCGCGGATGGCGGGCGAGTACGGGCCAATCGCTTTGGACGCCCCGGGGGCGGCGATCGCCTGCCGCACGTCAGGCGGCCTTTGTCACCTTGCCACCGCGGAGGCACCGGGTGCACACGCGGATCCGCTTGGCGGCGCCGTTGATGAAGGCCCGCACCGACTGCAGGTTGGGCTCGAATCGGCGAGGCCCGACGTTGTGGGCGTGAGACACCGTTCGGCCGACCACAGGGCCCTTACCGCAGACTTCGCACCGTCTTGCCATGATTGCCTTTCTAATGATAAACCGTGGGCCGAAAGTCAAAGGTCGGAGGTCAACCTCGCGTCCCGGGCAGGATTTGCCTCTTGACCTTTGACCCACGAGAAACGATTCAGCATAACAGGTTCACGGCAGGATCAGCGCGCGGGCCGGCGCCGCCTCGGCCGGCGCGTGCCGTGCCGCGTTGACCTGAAGCAGCCGGGCAATCAGGTCCACGTACGCGGCGTCGCCCTCATCGGGCGCCTTGACCTCCCTCGCGCCCTGTTCGATGGCTCTGAGCACGATTGCTGTCTCGCGGTCGTAGACGGCTGCCCCCTGCTCCCGCATCCGCGCCAGCATCGTCTTCATTTCCGCCGAGAGGGCCTGCGCCGGCGGCGCCGGCGGCATCTGCTCGTAAATCACGCCACGCGCCGCGGTCTCGAGCGTGGCCGCCAGCGCGGCGGCAGCCTCGGCAATGTCGCTGTCGACGAGCCGTGTGAGCCCCTGTGGCTTGTGTCGCGCAATCACCGTGTGAAACAGAAAGAAGAGCTGATACTGCCGTTCGGTGAGGTGGCGGATCGTCGGCAGCAGCCGCGAGACATCGCGCTCCTGGCGCCGTCGCACGACGGCCGCAGGGTGTTCCCGTGCCGAGGCGAGGTACCCGCAATCGCCCGGGCATTGGATCTCAACAAGGCGCTTCCTGCCGCAACACACCGGACAGATGCTTTGGGCGAGCGCGGGGCACTGGCGACGAGGATTACGCTGGCCGCAGGAAGGGCAGAGCATTCCTCAGCTTCGCACACGCGCCGGCGCCGGCAACGATTGCCGTTGTCGCGATCGCAAAAAACCCGTATAATCCCGCCGAATTTCGCATAGTTTGGCTGGACTAGGCTTTGCAATTTCACCTGCTGTCAGGCCGAGTGCCTGCAGTTTGACAGGGAGGCTATGGCCGAATCGCTTGTTCACAACGCATCGCCGGTCGAATACTTCCGCGAGCTCGTCGACTCCGCCATGCGGCGTCAGCATCTGTCCACGCGTCAGCTGACATCATTCTATCTGGTGAACCTGCTCGCCGGCTTCGTGCACTTCGACCGTTCGCCGGCCTCTGGCGACGATGGGCCGCTTGGCGTGCGGTTCGTGAAGGCACTACAGGAAGCAGGCGTCAGGCAGCGCGACGAGCTCCGCCAAGTGGGCGATTTGTCGCTTTTCATCTCCGGATTCTTCGCTGACAGTCTCACGCGCAGCCTCGTGGACATCGACTATTACATTCAACTCGGGGAGCACGCGTACGGGTCACTGGCCCGCCAGGGCGACGGGACGTTTGGCGACGTGTTCGACGAGCTCTCGGGGAAGTTCCCGGCGTTTGTCGACGTGCTGGGAGAAGTCAGCGAGCGAAGCGCGCTGACCTCGAACGCAGACCTGCTGCGCCTCTACGAGAGGTGGCTGCGTACCAGGAGCCGCAGGAGTGGGGATCTACTAGCGTCGCGGGGAATTGTGCCCAACGCCTCCGTCGGGAGCCGATTTGTTCAGTAATCAGCGAGAAAATGGGAAGAACGCTGAAAATTCGACAGGTTGTCTATTTTTTCGTCAAGTCTCAGCAAGTAGCCGAATATGACGGGCCCCAATGCCGATCGCTCCGCTCCAGGCTGTGGGCGAGCGGGTACTCGTGCTATTGCCGATGCCGAGCAGACCTAACAAACCCATTTATATCTGCGGTTTAGACGATTGAGCGACCGAATTGGCCGGTGCCTCCTGCTGGCTGGGTGCCGGTGCCCTTCAGCTAAGTGTCACGATCTCATTTTAGGCCGGGCGATCGCTGAGGCTATCGCGCCATAGCTGGTCAGTTTTACCGTCCTTTCAGCAGGACATAAAGGATTCCGAACCCGATTGAGCACTCCAGCGTCTAGTCCGTGAGTCCGGATACGCGTGAAGCTTTCCGGTTGACATATTCCATTAACTTATAGATAAAATAGTAGTTAAAGGCAGAAACGGCCGCTCTACTCATACCCAGGATTGATGCGGCGACCCCGAAAGCCGCACTTGGATTCAAGGAGGCATCGTAATTGCACAGGTGATGCGGTCATAACGGTTACCCGGGTAAGAGTGGCGTGGAAGGAGCGGCAGGCATCATGGCGACGACGAAGAGTACGAAGGCATCGGCAAGGTCGACCCGTTACAACGAGCTCAGGCAGATGCTCGAGGACCGCCGCCGCGAGTTGATGAACGAGGTGCAGGGCCGGATTCGCGACGTTCGGGCCGATGGCGGCAAGGATCGAGAGGTTCTCGATCAGGGTGAGAGCTCCGAAGTCGACATCCAGGAAGATATCGAGTTCGCCCTCATCCAGATGAAGTCGGAGACGCTCAACAAGATCAACGAGGCCCTCCGGCGGCTCGAGGACGGCAGCTACGGCAACTGCTTCGAGTGCGACGAGGAAATCGCCGAGGCTCGGCTGCGGGCGCTGCCGTTCGCCGTCCGATGCAAGGATTGCGAAGAGGCGCGGGAAACTGCGGAGCAGCGCGAGCGAATGATGGCGCACAAACGCGGTTCGTCGACGCTCTTCTTCGACATGCCAAGTTAACTGTTCGGGTCGTTCGAACCGTTCGGTGCGTGGCTCTTTCGCAGGGCGGCCCTCCCAGGCCGCCCTTTCTCTTTCCAGGTGACACATGAGCGAACGCGACGAGGCGATGGATCTTCAGGAGGTATCGTTGGGCGACCGGCCGCGTGCCATTCCCGCCGAGCTTCCGATTCTTCCGCTGCGCGACACCGTCCTCTTTCCCAACTCGTTCATGCCACTCGCGGTGGCGAGGGAGAGCTCCGTGCGGCTGATCGATGAGGCGATTTCCAGCGGTTCGCTGATTGGAGTCTTCACCCAACGCGACGCCTCCGTCGAGGAACCACAGCAGGACGACCTGTACCGCGTGGGGACGGCGAGCCACATCCACAAGATGTTCAAGCTGCCGGACGGAAGTCTGCGCCTGATCGTTCAGGGCCTCTCGCGGCTGACGCTCGAGCAGGTGACCGACACGCGGCCGTACCTGCGGGCCCGCGTGAGCGCCGCGGCCGAGGCCACCAACGAGGCCGACCATCTCGAGGTCGACGCGCTCCTGCGCAACATCAAGACGAATTTTCAGCAGGTCGTCTCGCTCTCACCCCTGCTCTCCAACGATCTGCAGACGCTGGCCACCAGTATCGCCGAGCCTGGCCGGCTGACTGACTTCATCGCCTCGAGCCTCACCACCATCGCCACGTCCGTCAAGCAGGAGGTGCTCGAGACGCTCGACGTGCGCACGCGCATGGACACCCTGAACCGTATTTTGGTCAAGGAACTCGAGGTCCTGGAACTCGGGTCCAGGATTCAGTCGCAGGTGCAGTCCGAAGTTGGCAAGAACCAGCGCGAATATTTCCTTCGCGAGCAGATGAAGGCGATCCAGAAGGAGCTTGGCGAGGGCGACGACCAGACAAGGGACGTGGAGGAGCTGCAGCAGAAGATCGACGCCGCGGGCATGCCCGATGCCGTGAAAAAGGAAGCGCTGCGCGAGCTCGATCGGCTGTCCAAGATGCCCGTGGCGGCGGCCGAGTACACAGTGTCCCGGACGTATCTGGACTGGCTGATCACCCTGCCGTGGCAGAAACGGACGGATGAAGTCATCGACCTGCCGAAGGCCAAGGCGGTGCTCGATGCCGATCACACCGGGCTGGCCAAGGCCAAGGACCGCATTCTCGAATACCTGGCGGTGCGCAAGCTAAACCCCGGCGTGAAGGGCCCCATACTGTGCTTCGTTGGCCCGCCTGGCGCCGGCAAGACCTCCCTTGCGCGATCGATCGCGCAATCACTCGGCCGGAAGTTCGTCCGGGTGTCGCTGGGTGGCATGCGCGACGAGGCCGAGATCCGCGGACATCGCCGCACCTACATCGGTGCGCTCCCTGGCCAAATCGTGCAGGGCCTGCGCCGGGCGGAGTCGAAGAACCCGGTTTTCATCCTCGACGAGATCGACAAGCTCGGCTCCGATTTCCGCGGGGATCCGGCGTCAGCGCTGCTGGAGGTCCTGGATCCCGAGCAGAACTCGACGTTCAGGGACCACTACCTCGACGTGCCGTTCGACCTGTCGGAGGTGCTGTTCATTACCACCGCGAACGTCCTCGACCCGGTACCGCCCGCGCTTCGCGATCGGATGGAGGTGCTCGAGATCCCCGGATACACGGAGGAAGAGAAGCTGGCGATCGCGCGCGAGCACCTGGTGGAGAAGCAGGTCACGAACCACGGCCTGACTCCCGATCAGTTCACGATTACCGACGCCGCGCTGAGCGCGGTGATTCGCGGGTACACGCGCGAGGCCGGGGTCCGCAATCTCGAGCGCGAGATCGGCGCGCTGTGCCGCAAAGCGGCCCGCCGCCGCGCGGAAGGCAACCTCGACCCGCTCCTCGTCACGCCGGAGATCGTGGCCGAGATGCGCGGCGCCCCCATCTTCCTGGACGAGGAGATGGAAGAGCGCACCAAGGAGCCCGGTGTCGCCATCGGCCTGGCCTGGACGCCCGCGGGCGGCGACGTCCTGTTCGTCGAGGCATCGCGCATGGCGGGCACCGGCACGCTCACGCTGACGGGCCAGCTCGGTGAGGTCATGAAGGAGTCGGCCCGCGCGGCGCTGTCGTGGTTTCGCGCCCACGCGGCGGCGTACGGCGCCGAGCCGGATTTTTTCAAGAACGCTGAAGTTCATCTGCACGTCCCGGCGGGCGCCATTCCGAAAGACGGCCCTTCGGCAGGCGTGACCATCGCCACGGCGCTCGCATCCGAACTGACCGGACGGCCCGTGCGCGGCGATATTGCAATGACGGGAGAAATTACGCTCTCGGGCCGCGTGCTGCCGGTGGGCGGCATCAAGGAAAAGGTGCTTGCGGCCCGGCGCGCGGGCATCCGCGAAGTCATCCTGCCGAGGCAGAACGAGAAGAACGTCAAGGAGGATTTGACGGAAGCACTGCGGCGCGAGTTGACATTCCACTTCGTCCAGAGCGTGCACGAGGTACTGCTCCTGGCCCTGATGCCTGGGCCACAGGCGTCAGGTGTCAAGAAGACTGATCGCCGCGTGCAGCCGCGGGTTCAGTGACCTTTGACCTCCAGCAACAGCAGCCCCGCGACGGTCTTCAGGTCGACGATCTGCCCCGAACCGATCATCTGTCGTATCGCCTCGACTGAGAACGCCCTGGCTTCGATGTCCTCGTCCTCATCCTGCTGGGCGGCGGAATCCTCATCCGTCGGTGCACGCAAGCCTGTCGCGCGATAAAAACTCATCTCCTCGTCGCAGTAGCCCGGCGTAGGAAAGAACGCGCCGAGGCGCTCCACGGCGGAAGGGATCAGACCGATCTCTTCGTGACATTCACGCACGGCGGCCGCTCGCGGATCTTCTCCCTGTTTGAGGCTCCCCGCCGGTAGTTCCCACGCCGACCGACCAATCGCGTGGCGGTACTGTCGGACGAGCACGATCTCTCCGCTGTCGGTCGTCGGGATCAGCACGACCGAACCAGGATGGCGGACGATCTCCGCCTCGAGCCGGGCGCCGCTCGACAGCGTGATCGACTCCACAGTGACGGCAAGAATCCGCCCCTCGAAGACCTTGCGGATCCGATGCGGCACAATCGGCTTATTCATCTTTCTTCCACCCCGGTAGGTCGTCGAGGACGCGCTGCAGGTCCTCCGGCAACGGGGCGATGAACTCCATCCGTCGAGCATCGCGCGGATGGTTGAACACGAGCCGGGCCGCGTGCAGGAACGGCCGCTCGAGATGCTGCACCGCGCGGAGATCACCGGGGACGCGGCGGCGTACGCCTCCGTACATCGAGTCACCGACGATCGGATGGCCGATGGCACTTAGATGAACCCGAATCTGGTGGGTACGACCCGTGTGAATGGCCACCTGGCACAACGTGACACCCGGCAGGTGACGCGCTCGGGTGATCCGGGTCACGGCGTCGCGCGCGCGCCTGGCGCGGGCGGACATTTTCTGCCGATTCACCGGATCGCGTCCGATGGCCGCATCAATACGCCGGCCCGCCTGCACGACCCCCCAGACGAGCGCGATGTACTCCTTCTCCACCTCGCGGTCCTGAAACTGTCGCGAGAGCTCCTGGTGCGAGGCGTCGTTCTTGGCGACGACCATCACGCCCGACGTGCCGCGATCCAGCCGGTGGACGATGCCGGGTCTCGCCTCACCGCCGATGCCGCTCAGGTCAGGCATGTGATGGAGGAGGGCGTTGACGAGCGTCCCCGACGCGTGACCCGCCCCCGGATGCACGACCATGCCCCCCGGTTTGTTCAGCACGGCCACGTCCGCGTCCTGGTACAGAATATCGAGCGGCAACGCTTCGGCGGCCATCTCCGCCGGCGCGAGTTCCGGAAGGTGGATAGTCACGCGTTCACCCTTTCGCATCGCGAGGTTGGCGCGGGCCTCGCGACGTTCGAGTGTGACGTGACCGTCCGCGATGAGCTTCTGGATCTGCGATCGCGAATGGCTCTCGAGAACGGAAACGAGGAATCGATCGAGCCGCTGCCCGTTGAAATCGGGCGGAACGGTGAACTCGAGCGGCCGCACGGCTTACGCGGCCAGCTTGCGGCGGCGATGCATTTCCTGGGGGGTCTCCGGCGACGTCCTGGACAGCCAGGCCAGCATCACGAGACTCAGCGGCCCGAGCACCAGCGAGATGAACTGCGAGGTCGAAATCCCGAAGATCTGTCCGCGTGGATCGCCGCGATAGAGCTCGACGATGAAGCGCGAGATCGCGTACAGGAGCATGTAGGACCAGAACGTCCGACCCGCGAATGGCCGGCCCCTGCGTTCGGTGGCGAGCAGGAACGCCAGGATGATCAACTCCGCGCCGGCTTCGTAGATCTGTGTGGGGTGCAGCGGAATGCCCAGGGGTGTGCCGACGTTCGCGGCGGCGAGCGGACTGGTGAACGTGATCGCCCAGGGGACATCCGCCGGTTTGCCGTAGCAACACCCCGCCGCGAGGCAACCAAGCCGTCCCGTGACGTGGCCGAGCGCAATCCCCGGCGCGAACACGTCGCACGTTGTCCAGAAGGGCAGGCGGTGGCGGGCGATGTGCCAGAACGCCACGACCACGGCGAGAATCAGCCCTCCGTAGAACACCCCGCCCGATCGGGCGAGCGACAGCAGGTCCGCCGGCGATCCGCTGAACCGGTCGAAATCGACCACGAACAGGAGAAGCTTCGCCCCGATCAGGGCCGCGATGATGATGTAGATACCGAGGTCGAGCACGCGGCTGGGGTCGAGCCCCCACCGCCGGGCGCGGCGCATGGCGAGCCATAAGCCGAGCAGGTAGGAGGCGGCGAGCAGGACGCCGTACGAGTAAATCGTGAACGGCCCGAGGCTAAACAGTTCCGGGTACACGGCGTGTCCTCCTGTCCAGAAGCTCGATAATCATGCATGCCACGCCAACGGTAATCGCGGCGTCGGCCACGTTGAAGGCCCAGAAGTGCCAGTCCCGCCAGTACAGGTCGACGAAGTCCACCACGTAACCCGTTCCAAGCCGGTCGATGAGGTTGCCGGCCGCGCCCCCGACGATCATCGCGAGGCCGACTCGCGCGACCCGCTGCTCGACCGGCAGCGTTGCCGCGTACAGCGTCAGCGCCGAGAGTGCCCCGGCGGCCACGATGGAGAGCAACGCCGTCTTGAATGGGAAATCGACCGCATTCATCAACCCGAACGCGGCCCCATAATTGTGTACCCGTGTCAAGTTGAAAAAGTCCGGGATCACCACAACGCTCTGGTGCAGCTCGAAGCGGGACCGAACGAGCGCCTTGGCTGCCTGATCGAGCGCCACGATCGACCCCGATGTCCACAGTTCAAGCTGCAGCCGTTTCGAAATGGCCATCAGCCGTTCACGGGCTCGGCCAGGGCCTCGACGCAGCGGTCGCAGATCCCCGCCCAGTCGGGCTCCGTCCGGACGCTCCGCACGTACCGCCAGCACCGATCGCATCTGACCCCGTCGACCTTTCGGACGCGAATATTGGACGACGGCGAGACCATCGAGCCGCCGTCCCCGGCGAATCCAGCGCTCACCCGAATGGGGCCGACACCCACATCCGATACGCCGAACAACGTTGGCAAGAAGTCTTGGTACTGCCTGAAGAACGCGAAGCCGTTATCGTCGAATTCAAGATCGACGCGTGCTGACAGGTTCGAGCTGATCGTCTTGGCCTGTCTCGCATTCTCAAGCTCGACGTTTACGCGATCTCTCACTGACCGGAGCTGGTCCCATTGGTGCAGCAGTGCATCGTTCTCCCATGCAACGACATCGGACGGGAAGACCGCGAGGTGCACAGACGGCTCCCGCTGCCCGGGTATATTGCGCCACACCTCGTCCGTCGTGAACGGCAGGATGGGCGCGAGGAGCCGTGCGAGGCCGTCGACGATGAAGAACATGGCGGTTTGCCCGGAGCGGCGCGCTTCCGACTTCGCGCCGAGCGTGTACATGCGGTCTTTCGTGATGTCCACGTAAAACGCGCTGAGATCGACCGTGATGAACGCGTTGACCACTTGATAGATCGTCGGGTAGTCGTACTGGTCGTACGCCTTCACTATCTTGGCGGCAACACCCGCATGGCGCGCCATCACCCAACGATCGATCTCCAGCATGCGTGACGGCGGCACGGCGTCCGCACTTGGATCGAAGTCAAACAGATTCCCCAGCAAAACGCGTAGCACATTGCGGAACTTCCGATAAGCCTCGACAACACGCGCGAGAATCTCGGGACCGAGGCGTACCTCCTCGCCGTAGTCGACCATCGACACCCACAACCGCAGGATCTCGGCGCCGCTCTGCTTGATCACATCCTGCGGCGCCACGGTATTGCCGAGCGACTTCGACATCTTCCGGCCCTGCTCGTCGACGACAAAGCCGTGGGTGAGCACCTGCCTGAACGGCGCCTCGCCACGGGTCCCGAGCCCGATGAGCAGCGAGCTGTGGAACCATCCGCGATGCTGATCGCTACCTTCCAGATACATGTCGGCGGGCCACGTCAGATTCGCGTCCGGCGGTAGCACGGCCTGGTGGCTCGATCCGGAGTCAAACCAGACATCCAGGATGTTGTACTCCCGATCGAAGGCGTGGCCGCCGCAACGAGGGCACGTGAGACCCGCGGGGACGAACTCCGCCGCCGGCCGCTCGTACCAGGCGTCGGCGCCATGCTGTTCGAACACATGTGCCGCGCGCTCGACGAGATCCGTCGTCAGGACCGGCGTCCGGCACTCCGTGCAATTCACCGCCGGAATCGGTACGCCCCAGGATCGCTGTCGCGAGATGCACCAGTCGGGCCGGAGCGCGACCATGTTGTAGATGCGGTCGCGTCCCCAGGCGGGGATCCACCGCACGCGGTCAACGGCCGCGAGCGCCTGCCGCCGGAGGCCGCCTGTGTCCATCGAAATGAACCACTGAGACGTGGCGATAAAGACGACCGGATTCTGGCAGCGCCAACAGTGCGGATACGAATGCTCGAAGCTCTCGCGGTGCCACAGGCGCCCTCGCTCCTTCAGCGCGGCTTCGATGTTCGGGTTTGCATCGAAGACACGCTGGCCACCGAAACGTTCCACGGTGTCGAGAAACCGCCCGCCCGCGTCCACTGGCGTATAGATGTCGAGCCCGTATTTCACGCCCGTGTGGAAGTCGTCGCTGCCGTGACCGGGCGCGGTATGCACCACACCGGTACCCTGTTCGAGCGTGACATAGTCACCAAGCACCGCAAGCGAGTCACGGTCGTACAGGGGATGGCGAAAGACGAGACGTTCCATGGACGCGCCGGGGAACGTTGCGACCGGCTCACCTAACGCTCGGCCCGTCGCCTGACTCACGCGATCGGCAAGGGCCTGCGCCACGACGAGGTGCGTGCTGCCGACCGGATAAGCGCCGTAGATGAGGGCTGGATGGAAGGCAATAGCGAGATTCGACGGAATCGTCCAGGGCGTCGTCGTCCAGATGAGAGTTGACACATAGCGCCCGGAGAGCTCCGGGACGCGCGCGGCGAGATCGTCCGCGCAGCCGAGCGCGAGCCGGAACTCGACGTAGATGGACGGTGATGTGTGCGGCTCGTACTCGACCTCGGCCTCAGCGAGCGCCGTCCGGCAGTGGATGCACCAGTGGACGGGCTTCTTGCCCTTGTACACCATGCCCTTCTCGACGAACGTGCCGAGCGCGCGGACGATCGCCGCCTGGTAAAGGTGGTTCATCGTCAGGTACGGCCGGGACCAGAGACCGAGCACGCCGAGACGCTCGAATTCCTCGCGCTGGATCTGCACGTACTGGTCGGCGTAGCGGCGGCACGCCCGGCGAAAGTCCACCACGCCCATGTCGCGCTTCTTCGGCCCGAGCTCGCGGTCGACCTTGAGCTCGATCGGCAAGCCGTGGCAGTCCCATCCCGGCACGTACGGGGCGTCGTAGCCGGCCATCGTGCGCGAGCGGACGACGAAGTCCTTGAGAATCTTGTTGAGGGCGTGTCCGATGTGGATGTGTCCGTTCGCGTACGGGGGACCGTCGTGCAGCACGAACTTCGGCCGGCCCGCGCGGTTCTGCCGGATCCGTCCGTACAGATCCATTGCCTGCCAGCGCGCCAGCCATTCCGGTTCGGCGGTCTGCAGGTTCGCCTTCATCGGGAAACCTGTTCGCGGCAGGTTTACCGTGTTCTTCCACTCGGGCATTTATGTCAGGAGGCAGGAAGCAGCAGGCAGACAAACCACGATGACCGGGCGCTGCCTACCGCCTGCTGCCTACTGCTAGATTCTATAATGCAGGGATAGCCATGCTCGAACGGCGCTCAACCGCGTCACACGTGCACGAAGAGGTCCTCGACAACGGCCTGCGTGTGCTGATTCAGGAGATGCACACGGCGCCGCTGGCGTCCGTGTGGTGCTGGTATCGTGTCGGCTCGAAGGACGAAGCCACCGGCCAGACGGGCGTATCGCACTGGGTCGAGCACATGAACTTCAAGGGGACCACCAACATCCCGCGCGACAAGGTCAAAGGGATCATCGAGCAGTTCGGCGGCTACTGGAACGGATATACGTGGATCGATCAGACTGCTTATACCGAGACCGCCACGCGCGATGCGCTCGACCGGATGCTCTTCATCGAGGCCGAGCGGATGGCGAACTGCCTGTACGATCCAGCCGATTGTGAGTCGGAGCGCACGGTCATCATCTCTGAGTTGCAGGGGGGCGAGAACGATCCGGAGACGCTCCTCGACCAGGAGCTGACCGCGACCGCCTTCAAGGCGCATCCGTACCGGCATCCCACGATTGGCTGGCTCTCGGATCTCCGAACGATGACCCGGGATGATTTGTACGGGTACTACCGGCGGTTCTACGTTCCCAATAACGCCACCCTGGTCGTCGTGGGTGACGTCGACACCAACGACGCGATGCGTCGCGTTGTCCAGCATTTCGGCGGCATCCGGCCCGTTGACGTGGCACGGAGGCCTCATACGCTGGAGCCGCGGCAGCTCGGCGAGCGGCGGCTGACGCTTTCACGCGAGGGCACGACCGCGTATCTCAAGCTCGGCCATCACGCGCCGGCGATAGGCGACCCGGATTTCTTTCCGATGCTGGTGCTCGACGCCGTGCTCACCGGCGCGAAGGGTCTCAATCTGTGGGCAAGCTTTCGCACGCCTCCGCCACAGCGCAGCGCGCGGCTGTATCGGGCGCTGGTCGACGCCGGTCTTGCCTCATCGGTTATGGGCGGGCTGGTGCCGACCTCAGAGCCGTTCCTCTACACGATTTCGATGACCGCGACCGACGGCACGCCGGTCGCGCGGCTGGAGGAGACCGCGCTTGGCGAGCTCAATCGCGTCCGATTGCGAGGCGTGACGGAGACGGAGCTGCAAAAGGCGACCAGGCAGCTGCGCGCCCGCCTCGTGTTCGAAAATGACAGCATCTCCAACATTGCCCACCAGCTCGGCTTCTTCGAGTCGATCGCGAGCTGGCGGATCTGCGAGACGCTGCGGGACCGGATCGACGCCGTCTCGCTCGAGCAGGTGGCCGCCGCGGCGTTCGAGCGTCTGAAGCCGTTCAATCGAACCGTTGCCTGGTTTGAGCCGCTGCCGGTCGGCGCAGGCGGGGAAGTCCCGACAGGGGACGGCGCCGGCCCCGCGTCCACGGGCCGCAGAGTCACAGAGACACAGAGTCACCGATGACAAGTATTTCTCCGTGTTTCTGCGGCTCTGTGGCCTGTTTGAGCGAGCCGCGATGACCATGGCAATTCACCGCGGCCTCGCTCCTGTCCGGGCGGTCCTTGGCAACGGGGCCGTCGTCATCGCCAAGGAGTCGCCGACAACGCCCGCCGTCACCGTGCATGCGTCGTTCCGCGCAGGAACCGTGTTCGATCCGGCGGATCAGGCCGGTCTGTCGCACTTCGTCTCGCGGACGATCGATCGCGGCACGGAGACGCGCCCGGCGGACCGCATCGCCGAGGCATTGGACGGTCGCGGCGTGTCACTCTCCATCAGCGTCAACCGCCACGCGCTGTCGCTGGTGTGCACCTGCCTGGTCGAGGATCTCGTTCCGATTCTCGACCTGCTGGCCGACATCGTCAGCCGTCCCACGTTTCCGAAGGACGAGGTCGACACGAAACGTGGCGAAATCGTCACGCTGATCCGCCAGGATGAAGACAACCCGGCGGCGCTCGCCACCGAAGGGTTGCTCACGGAGCTCTACGGTGCGGCGCATCCGTACGGACGCCGGCCGCGAGGATCGGTTGAGGGCGTCGAGACGATCGGCGGTGCCGCGCTGCAGAGGTTTCATGCCGAGCGCTTCAGCCCGGATTCGCTGTCGCTTGTCATGGTGGGTGATATCGAGCCGGCTCGCGCGATCGACGCCGCCGGGACCGCGTTCGGTCAATGGGCTGTTGCAACGCCGCCGGCGTTCGAGTTGCCCGAGGTCGCCCCCGCGTCAAGCCGTCGGGTTCGCGTGATCCCGATGATGAACAAGGCGCAGGCCGACATCGCCTACGGCTTCACCAGTGTGCGGCGTGCCGATCCTGGCTATGACGCGTACTGGCTGATGAACAACATCCTCGGGCAGTACGCCATTGGTGGCCGGCTGGGCGACAGCATCCGTGAGCGTCAGGGGATGGCCTATTACGTCTTCAGCGCGCTCGACGCCAATGTCATTCCGGGCCCATTGACGATCCGCGCGGGGGTGAGCCCCGCCAACGTGGACCGCGCCGTCGCTTCAATTGACGAGGAACTGCGGAAGCTGGCCGCGGAGGGGCCGACCGATTCGGAGATGACCGAATCGAAGCAATACCTCATCGGCTCGATGCCGCGAACGCTGGAGACCAATCTCGGCATCGCCACGCTCCTGCAGACGGAAGAGTTCTTCGGTCTTGGCCTTGACTATGACCTGCGCGTGCCCGACCTCCTTCGGGCCGTGACGCGCGAAGACGTCAACGCCGCGGCCCGGCGGACACTGGTTCCCGCGCATGCGACGGTCGTGATTGCGGGCCCGTACGCGGGCGAGGCGCGATGAGGCCAGCGCCTGTCAAGGCGGTGTTCTTCGACGTCGATTTCACGCTGATTTATCCTGGGCCGACGTTCCAGGGCGCGGGCTACCAACGTTTCTGCGTCCGCTACGGCATCGACGTCGATCCGTCGCGATTTTCCGAGGCGGTCCTGTCCGCGGCGGCGATTCTGGGCGAGCAGCACGACCACACCTACGACCCCGACATCTTTGTCCGGTACACGCGACGGATCATCGAGGGAATGGGCGGCAGCGGCGAGCAGCTCGGTCCATGCGCGAAGGAAATCTACACCGAATGGGCCGCCTGCCAGCATTTCTTTCTGTATGACGATGTGACACCGGCGCTGCGGGAGCTGGCGGCCCGGGGCGTTCAGGTGGGGCTCATTTCGAACTCCCATCGCTGCCTGGCGTCATTTCAGCAGCATTTCGAGCTTCACGGGCTGATTGCTGTCGCGCTTTCTTCATCTGAGCACGGATACCTGAAGCCGCACCCCAGCATCTTCGAATCGGCGCTGAAGCTGCTCGGCGTCGCCGCTGCGGAGGCGGTGATGGTTGGCGACAGCCTGTCGCACGACATCGAAGGCGCGCGGCGCGTGGGGATGCGCGGCATCCTGGTCCGGCGCTCACCTGACGCTGCTCAGGCAGGGGTACCCGGCGTACCGGTGATCCACGACCTGTCGGAACTGCCGGCGCTGCTCTGAGGTCCGGCTGATCGCCTCCGCCCAGGTCGGGTCGCTGTGCGACCCGTCCAACCGGTGCCGGCCGGGCGATCCGCTCTGGCGGATCGCCCCTGGGTCCGCCGAAGCTTCACGCGAAGGCGGAAGCCGGACCCTGCGTACGAAAGAGGATTACCCCGGCGGCCAGGTCAGGCCGCGCCCGGCCAGGAGGTGCAGATGGATGTGAAACACCGTTTGCCCGGCTTCGCGGTTCGTGTTGAAGACCGTCCGGTACCCGCGTTCGTGATAGCCGTGCTCTTTCGCAAGGGCGGCCGCCCGGCGAAACATCGACCCCACAAGCGCATCGTCGTCGGGCGACAGGTCGTTGAGTGAGGCGATGTGCTTCCGGGGCACGATCAACACGTGCAGCGGCGCCTGCGGATGGATGTCCTTGAAGGTCACGAGCGAATCGTCCTGATGCACGAGGGCGCTCGGGATGTCGCCCGCGATGATCTTGCAGAAGAGACAGTCGCTCATCGGCACTGAATGATAGCGGTTCGCGGTATTCCCAGCAGATCGGCGCGCACGCGGTCCAGGCGAAGCGGCGGCCGCGCGTCGACCAGCGCTTCGACGTGCTCCTCCTGCCCGTAGCCGAACTCCAAGACGAGCCACCCGCCGGGCGTCAGTTTTTCCGCGGCGGTATCCAGCACCCCGATGACATCGCGCAGGCCCTGGGCGCCGCCGAACAGCGCGACCTCCGGCTCGTGCCGCACAGCGGGCGACAGCGCCGGCTTGTCGCCGTCTTTCACGTACGGCGGGTTTGCCGTCATGACCTCGAACCTTCCATCGACGCCGTCAAGGTACGAGGTGGCGACGAACTCGACCCGATTCGCCACGCCGTGACGCACCGCGTTGGCGCCAGCCACCACAAGCGCCTCCAGGGAAATATCGGACGCAACCAACCGGCACCCCGGCACCTCGCATGCCAACGCGATGGCGACGCAGCCGCTGCCGGTGCCAATATCGGCGACACGTACCTGACCCGACGCGGGGTCACTCGAACGCAACAATGACAGCGCCTCCTCGACGACGAACTCCGTTTCTGGACGCGGGATCAGGACGGCGGGCGTGACGGCGAAGTCGAGACCCCAAAACTCGCGAACGCCGACGATATACGCGGACGGCTCGTGGCGCTCCCGTCTGGTGACCCATTCAGACAGCGTCGGCTCGAGCCTCTCGGGCACGGCGCCCTGCTGGTCCGACAGAAGCGTGGCCCGATCCCATTCCAGGATCGTGCGAGCGTACAGATCGACGTCGATGGAGGCTTCCGGCTGGGAGATTCCCGCCGCGACAAGCCGTGCACGCGCCTCAGCAAGCCTCTCGTGGAGTGTCAACTGACGGTGGTCGCTTCCTTGAGCTTCTCGGCGTTGTAGAAGGCGATGACCTGGTCGAGAATCTCCCCCGGATCGCCTTCGAGGACATCGTGGAGCCGGTGGGTCGTGAAATTGATGCGGTGATCGGTGATGCGGCTCTGCGGGAAGTTGTAGGTCCTGATTTTTTCCGACCGCTCGCCGGTTCCCACCTGGCCGCGGCGCTCCTTGGCGATGGCCTCCTGCTGCTTCCGCATCTCCATTTCGTAGAGACGGGCGCGCAGGACTTTCATGGCCTTCGCGCGGTTCTTGATCTGAGACTTCTCATCCTGCTGTGAGACGACGAGGCCGGTGGGAACGTGCGTGAGCCGCACGGCGGAATACGTCGTGTTGACGCTCTGGCCGCCAGGACCGCTCGAGCAGAACGTGTCGACACGGAGGTCCTTCTCGTTGATCTGGATGTCGACCTCCTCGGCTTCAGGGAGGACGGCCACGGTGGCGGTGGACGTGTGGATGCGTCCGCTCGCCTCCGTCGCGGGAACCCGCTGCACGCGATGCACGCCGCTCTCGTACTTCAGACGGCTGTACACGCCGCGGCCCTCGATCGAGGCGATGGCTTCCTTGAGGCCTCCGGTGCCGCTCTCGCTACTGGATATCACCTCGAGCTTCCATCGCTGCCGTTCCGCAAAGCGGCTGTACATGCGGAAGAGGTCCGCGGCAAATAGCGATGCCTCGTCGCCGCCCGTGCCCGCGCGGATTTCAAGGATGACGTTCTTCTCGTCATTCGGATCCTTGGGAACCAGCAGCGTCCGCAGGTCGCTGGCAACGGCCTCGCGCTTCTCCTGGAGTTCCTTGAGCTCTGCATGGGCGAGCTCACGCATGTCGGCGTCCGCGCCGCGGACAATCTCTTCGGAGTCCTCGATATCCTTCTGCACCACCTTGTATTCGCGATACTTCTGCACCAGCGGCTCGATCTCGGACAACGCTTTGGCGGCCTTCCGGTATTCGGCGGGGTCGGACTGGACCTCAGCCGTGCCAAGGCGCGTCATGAGCTCCTCGTACTGCGCTTCAACGATGCTCAGTTTGTCGAACATAAGAACTGGTCATCCTCCGGATACGGGAGGCAGGAACGCCACCTCGTCGCCGTCGTGCACGGCCGCGGCCATGCGTGCATATTCCGCGTTCACCGCCACTGACATCGTGCCCTCGTATTTCACGAGCGAGGGCATCTCGGCGGTCAGCGAGTTCCACACGGTCTGAACGGTGGCCGGGGCCGCGACTTCGCGAATCAGTTCGCCGGTACCAGCCAGGTCCCGCAGCCGCGCGAAGAGCTTGACCGTCACGCGCACGCGATTCTGTATGCGGCCAGCTTCGTCTTCTCGTCGTCTGGATCGGCGGTGGCGCCTTCCAGCCAGACCTCTCCGCCCTCGAAGTGTTCGCGCTTCCAGATCGGCACGATCTGCTTCACCCGCTCGATGGCATAGCGGCAGGTGGCAAACGCGTGCGCGCGGTGCGCGGAGGCCGCCACGATAATGATGCTCGCCTCGCCGATCTCGAGCCGGCCGATCCGGTGGTGCATGCCGACCCGGACACCGGGCCAGGTCTCGCGCGCCTCATCGATGATCCGGCCGAGCGCGCGCAGAGCGAGCGGCTCGTAGGCCTCGTACTCGAGGAAGCGTACCTTCCGGCCCTGATTGTGGTCGCGGACGAGACCGGTGAAGGCCGCGACCGCCCCGTCGCCGGCGCCGCCTTCCGCAATGTCCCGCATCAGCGCCTGAAGATCGAGCGGGTCCCGGGTGACAGCTGCCAGGGCCATAAGTTCAAGTATAACGACCCGAACGATCCCAAAAATGGTCCATCGGTCCGGGCCCCCGTCCCAGATCGGAGGCCGCGCGAATGGCGCCAGCCACGTATTGCTGAGCTCGCGGGACCGCTTCTTCGAGCAGGTGTCCGAGGGCGAGATGCGCGGTCACCGCGGCGGCAAAAGTACAACCCGTGCCATGAGTGTTGCGTCCGGTCACCCGTTCGGTACGGAATTCGATGAATCGGCGCCCGTCGTACAGCAGGTCGACGATATCCGGCGATGGAAAGTGTCCGCCCGTGATAATCACCGCCGCCGCGCCGAGTGCGATGATTCGGCGCGCCGCCTCCCGACGAGCCTCTTCGGCGCCGATGGTGATTCCCGCGAGCGTTTCAGCTTCCGGAATGTTCGGGGTGACGAGGAACGCGCGACGCAGCAGCTCGGACTTTATCGCGCCGACGGCGTCATCGTTTATTAATCGGTCGCCGCTTTTCGCGATCATCACCGGATCGACGACGAGCCAGGGTATTTCGAGATTGTCGACCCCAGCCGCCACGGCCTCGACGATGGCGGCATTGGCGAGCATACCCGTCTTAACGGCGTGCGCGCCGATGTCAGAGACGACCGCCTCCATCTGGGCCGACACGAGATCTGCCGAGACCGCTTCGAACTTCGTCACGCCGATCGTATTCTGCGCGGTGACCGCCGTGATGACACTGAGACCGTACACGCCGTGGGCAGCGAACGTCTTGAGGTCGGCCTGGATGCCGGCCCCGCCGCTCGAGTCGCTTCCGGCGATCGTTAACGCTGTTCGCATGTCGGTGGGAATCGCACCCACGCGCGGTACGACTGCACTGACGCTTGTCCGTGCGCCGGCTAACGCGTATCCGTTCGTCCCAGTACGCGCCAGAAGCCGGGAAGGATGCCCGCGGCCGCGACGAGCTTCACCAGATCGGCCACGATGAACGGGTACACGCCCGCGACGAGCGCGGCCCGCAGCCCGATCGGAGCGCCTTGCGCGCCGGCGCGCGCGAAGAAGCCAAGCCACACCGCGCCGCACGCGTAAATCATGAGAAGCCCGGCGAACATCGCCAATACGGACGTCAGGTAACGGCGATCGAAGCCGCGTTCGGCGAGATACCCCACCAGGAACGCCGCGAGGGGATAGGCCATCAGGTAACCGCCGGTCGGCCCGAGGAAACGCAACGCACCTGGAGGGAGCGTCACAGAGGAGGCAAAGACCGGCAGCCCGGCAATTCCCGCCATCAGGTACAGCATCTGACTTCCGAGTGCCAGGCGCGAACCCAGCGCCAGGCCGCCAAGCAGCACGACCATCGGCTGGAACGTGAACGGCACCTCCGTGAATGGCAGTGGCGTGCTGATCTGCGCCGCCGCCGCCGTCAGCGCCGCGACGAACGCCATCGCCGCCATGCGGATCGCGCCGCCGCGTGTGTCGCGTCGTTCCGCCAGCGTGTCCACGAGCGTTGCACAGGACGCCGTGTGAGGCATCAGGCAAATTGTACAGCAGGCAGGACGGCGGCCGCGTTGGCTTATCGCCCGAAGACAAGGAGATATTGGTAGGGAAGCGTCTGGCGGCCGAGCACGCGCAGTCCGGCTGCCTGGGCATCTCCTTCGACGCTGGCGCTTTCCACCCGTACGCTTTCCTGCGGCGCAGGGCCAGGGCCGCCGCGGCCCGGTTTGTAGTTCACGATGCCCAGCCGGCCGCCAGGCTTGAGGCCCGCGGTGAGATTCCGCAGGAACGTGACGCGGTCTTCAACTTCCGGGTAGACGTCCACCACCAGCACCGCGTCAAGGGAACGGTCGGGGAGATTCGGCGCGCTGCCGGCGCCGAGCCGCGTTTCGACGTTGCGCAGGCCCTCGCGGGCGACCCGACGCCGGATGGCTTCGAGCATCTGCCGTTGCACGTCCTGCGCGTACACGATGCCGTTGGGGCCGACGCGGCGAGCCAGCCGGATCGTGAACCAGCCGGCGCCCGCACCAATGTCCGCCACCGCGGAGCCATCGGCGATTCCCAATGCATCCATGATCTGATCGGGCTTCTGCCACGCCTCGCGGTCGGGCCCTTCCAGCAGCCCAAGATCCTGGGGCGGAAACAGCCGGCCGTGTCGCCCGGCGGGGACGCTCTGCGCGTCGAGGGGGGCCGCGAGCCCAGCGTTCGCCACGAGCAACACCAGTATGGTCAGTCGAAGCCGACGGACGCTCAGGGTCTCACCTCGCCCACGATGCCCGGACGCGTCATGTGTTCGGCCGAGAGGACCTGTTCAAGTCGTCTCGCGTCCATCAAGCCGCGTTCGAGGACGATGTCACGAATCGTTCGGCCGGTTCTGATCGATTCCTTCGCAATCTCGGCGGTCTGGGCGTAGCCGAGGTACGGGCTGAGCGCCGTGGCCACCACGGTGCTGCGCTCGAGCAGTTCGCCGCACCGCGCGGCATCCGCTTCGATGCCGTCCACGCACCGGACGCGCAGCGCCTTCATCGCCTCGCGGAGGATCGTCGACATGTGGATCGCGTTCCACGCAATCACCGGCATCATGACGTTGAGTTCCAGTTGCCCCGCTTCGGCCGCGATGGCAATCGTCACGTCGCAGCCCATCGTCTGATAGCAGACCTGATTGACCATTTCCGGGATCGACGGATTCACCTTGCCGGGCATGATCGAGGATCCAGGTTGCACGGCCGGCAGGACGATCTCGCCGATGCCCGCGCGCGGTCCCATGCCGAGCAATCGTAAATCGGCCGCGATCTTTCCCAGCTCCACGGCCAGCCGGCGCATCGCACCCGAGTACGCCAGGACATCGCCCATGCTTTGCGTGACGCGAAATCGATTGGCGGCCGGCCTCAACGACAGGCCGGTGTAGCGGCTCACGTTCCGGATGGCGAGCGCCGCATACTCCTCGCCGGCGTTCAGCCCGGTGCCTACCGCGGTTGCGCCGAGGTTCAACTCCTCGAGTCCCCTGGCCGCGTGGTCGACCTCGTCTGCCGCGCGCGCGAGACAGGCCGCGTATCCGCCGAACTCCTGGCCGAGCGTCATCGGAACCGCATCCTGCAGATGCGTCCGGCCGACCTTGAGAACCGAGTCGAAGGCCTCCGCCTTGCGCGCGAACGATGCCGCCAGGGTACGCGTCGACTCCACCAGTCCGCCGTGCGCGAGGAGAAGGGCAATCCGCGTTGCCGTTGGGAACACGTCGTTGGTCGACTGTCCCATGTTGACGTGGTCGTTGGGATGGACAAGGCGGTACTGGCCGCGCGCTCCGCCCAGCAGCTCGGCGGCGCGGTTGGCGAGCACTTCGTTGGCGTTCATGTTGTGCGACGTGCCGGCACCTGCCTGGTACACATCCAGTACGAACTGATCGCGCAGCGCGCCGGCAAGCACTTCGTCCGCGGCCCGGACGATCGCGTCCCCGACGAAGGCGTCGAGGCGATCGAGCGCGACATTCGCCTGCGCGGCGGCCTTCTTGACGAGAATGGTGGCGGTGACGAGGTCAGCCTGGGCGCGCAACCCGCTGATTGGAAAGTTTTCCACTGCCCGCGCCGTCTGAATACCGTAGTACGCGTCGGCCGGAACGACGTATTCACCGAGGGGATCGCGCTCGGTTCTGAATTGCATGGCGGTCGCCAGGGCTGAGGCCTGCGCCTAGCTGGGAGGCTCGGCGTGGCCCGGTTGCCGACGGTGGCCTCTCCTGTTGGACCTCACCAGTAAATTATACTGCTCGGATGGCACCCATATTCTTGGACAGCGTGCTCTCGCTGATCGTCAGGACGTCCACAGACTTGCCGCCGGACGTGCGCGCCGCGATGAAAGCGGCCATGGCGCAGGAGACCGTCGGAACGCTGTCGGCCCAAGCCCTTTCGATCATCGCGCAGAACATCGACCAGGCCGCCGACTGCGAAGGCGCGATCTGCCAGGACACTGGGATGCCGACCTTCGAGGTCAAAACCCCGGTCGGGGCGAACCAGATCGTGTTGAAACAGCAGATTCGCGAGGCGGTTGCCGAGGCCACTCGCCGCGGAGCGCTGCGGCCCAACTCGGTTGACTCGATTACGGGCGAGAACTCCGGCAGCAATCTGGGGCCCGGCACCCCGATCATCCACTTCGAGCAGTGGGAGAACGACGAGATCGAAGTGAAGCTGATTCTGAAGGGGGGCGGCTGCGAGAACATGAATGCGCAGTACTCGGTCCCGATGGAACTGCCCGGCCTGGGACGCGCCGACCGCACCCTCGATGGCGTGCGCAAGTGCATCCTTCACGCCGTCTGGAATGCGCAAGGGAAAGGGTGTGCGCCCGGCGCGGTCGGTGTGTGCATCGGCGGCGACCGCACATCGGGCTACGTCCATGCCAAGGAACAGCTCTTTCGGACGCTGGACGATGTGAATCCCGATCCACGGCTCGCGGGGCTCGAAGCGTCGATCATGGGTGAAGTGAACAAGCTGGGCATCGGGACGATGGGGTTCGGCGGCCGCACGTCGCTCATCGGGTGCAAGATCGGGGCGCTCAATCGCCTTCCCGCATGCTTTTTCGTCTCCGTCGCCTACGATTGCTGGGCGTTCCGCCGGCTCGGCGTAGTCCTCGATGAGCGCAGCGGCGAGATCACGCGGTGGCTCTATCGCGACCCGTCGACACCGGTTGCGGCGATGGCCGACCAGGCAGGGTTCCAGCGCACCGGTCGGGAAGTGACGCTGCGTACGCCGCTGACCGAAGAGCAGGTGCGCGCCTTGAAGGTTGGCGACCTCGTGCTGATCTCAGGTCGGGTCAACACCGGCCGCGACGCCGTGCATGCCCACCTGATGAAGCATGACCCTCCGACAGATTTGCGAGGCTCCGTGCTGTACCACTGCGGTCCGGTGGTGGCGAAGGAGGGTGACGGCTGGCGCGTGACCGCGGCGGGTCCCACGACGAGCATTCGGGAGGAGCCGTACCAGGCCGATATCATCCGTCGTTGCGGTGTGCGCGCCGTCATTGGGAAGGGCGGCATGGGCGCGAAGACGCTCGCCGCGCTGAAAGACGCTGGTGCCGTGTACCTCAACGCCATCGGTGGGGCCGCCCAGTTCTACGCTCGCGCCGTCGACCGCGTCGTGGGGGTGTCGCTCATCGAGTTCGGAACGCCGGAGGCGATGTGGCACCTGGAGGTGACCGAGTTTCCGGCGATCGTGACCATGGACGCCCACGGCAACAGCCTGCACAAGGACATCGAAGAGGCGTCGGCGAAGGAGCTGGCGGCCATGGGTGCGGGGGCTGTGGTATAGGGTTGTGTCGGCTAACCTATGACCGCACAATAACATACGGCAGCACGACCGGGCTTGCCGGGCTGAATGGCGGGGCTTATAATCGAAGGCAGGAATCTTCCTGGGAGAACCCAAGACCATGATCAACGTGTCCGCGACGGCAGCGTCGAAAATCAACGAGCTGCTCACCGAAGAGGGGAAGGCCGGCAGCGGCCTGCGAGTGTTTGTGCAGGGCGGCGGCTGTTCGGGCTTTCAGTACGGCCTGATGATCGAAGAGGGGGGCGGCGCCGCTGACCAGGTGTTCGAGTCGAACGGCGTCAAGTTGTTCGTCGATCCGGTGAGCATCAGCTACCTCAAGGGCGCTGAAGTCGACTTCGTCGATACCGTGACGGGCGGCGGTTTTACGATCAAGAACCCGAACGCGGTCTCGACGTGCGGGTGCGGATCGTCATTTAACGTCTAAGCAGCCCTCAGTGGCGACGACCCTTCAGGACCTGACCCGGCTCAAGCCTTCGGGCGGGAAACGGTCCAGCAAGCGGGAACAGATCGTCAATGTGTTTCTGCGTCAGGAGGGGCATCTCAGCGCCGACGATCTGGTCGATCTCATACGCCGCGAAGATCAGCGGATCGGCCGCGCCACCGTCTACCGCACGTTGCAGTGGATGGTGGATGCCGGCATTGCCAGCAAGGTTGACTTTGGCGAAGGTCGCTTCCGGTTCGAGCATTCCTATCGCCAGCCGCGCCACTTCCACCTGATCTGCAAGACCTGTCACCGCTCCTTCGAGTTTCTCAGCTCCGATATTGAAGCGTTGGTCGAAGAGGTGGCGACGGCCCGGAGCTTTACCGCGTCCCAAAGCGTGGTGCAGATCTATGGCACGTGCGAAGAGTGCCGGACGGGCCGCAACTCGACCAGTGAGCCCGGCCATACGGACATGCTGTTTGCGCGTGACGCGCTCCGCATCGCGATTGCCACGGAGCGCAGCGGTCTCGAGTTCTACAGCCGGGCGGCGCGGCTGACACGCGACGCGCGCGGCCGCAAAGTGTTCGAGGACCTCGCGCATGAGGAGAAGGAGCATCTCGGCAAGCTCGAGGCGCGCTACACCGAGCTGCTGCAGCGGGATCCCAAGCTGGAGTCGCTGCCCACGTTCCTGTTCTTCAAGGGTGCGGCGCACGGCCTGTTTGCCGAGGGTGCCGAGCGTCTGCTGCGCGGGATCAACGACCAGCAGGCGCTCCTGATCGGCATTCGCTGCGAACGCGGTTCGCACAGGTTCTTCAAGAAGTACGGGGAGCGCTTCGAGGATTCGGAAGGCAAGCAGATCTTCCTGGAATTCGCCGACGAAGAGCGCGAACACCTCGACCTGCTCGTTCGCGAATACCGCGCGCTGCTCAAACGTCAGGGGCGTACGCGACGCACGGCTCGGCACGGATCCGCCGGCGCGCGCGCCGCCCGGTGACCGTTCGATACCCTCAGGGTCACCCCGGGCATGCTCGAGGGCTGATCGACCTTCATCTCCATACGGCCGCATCGGACGGCCGCTGTGCGCCGCGTGAGCTGGTCGAGCACGCCGCAAAGGCGGGCGTCACGGTGATGGCCGTGACCGATCACGACACCACGGCGGCCGTTGCGGAGGTCCGCGCAGCGGCGCTCGAACGTGGCGTTCAGGCGATCTCTGGCATAGAAATTACTGCCGTCGAGGAGGGCCGGGACCTCCACGTGCTCGGGTATCTGTTCGATCCCCTGTACCAGCCACTTGGCGCGTTTCTCCTGGCGCAACGCGCGGCGAGAATCGCGCGCGTCGAGGCGATCGGCTCGCGTCTGGCCGCATTGGGCGTGCCCATCGACGTCGAGCCGCTGGTGCGGCAGGCCAGGCGTGAGAGCGGCCGCTCGATCGGGCGTCCCCAGGTCGCGCGTGCCATGGTGGAGGCCGGGCATGTCGCCGACACGCGGGAGGCGTTCGAGTGTTGGCTCGGTCACGCGGGTCGTGGCTATGTTCCCCGCGCGGGGCCGGCGCCCGAAGCGGTGATCGAGATCATCCACCAGGCCGGCGGCATCGCCTCGCTGGCGCATCCGGGCAAACTCGATCTGGCGGCACGCATCCCTTCGCTCGTCGAAGCGGGCCTCGACGCCGTGGAAGCGTTTCACCCCGACCACGACGCGTCCGTTGTCAATCAGTACATCCGGATCGCGCGTGAACTGGATCTCCTGCTTACGGGGGGGTCGGATTTCCACGGCGATCCCGCGCACGGACTGAGGCCGGGCTCCGTGACGCTCCCCGCGGCGGAGTTCGCACGCCTGCGCGACGCGCGTCCGCATGCCTTCAATTGAGGTCGTCATCTCGCTTCGCCGCGTGCGAAAGGACTACCGTGGTCTTCGTCCGCTGCGGGTCGAACACCTCGAGCTTCGCGAGGGCGAGTCCGTGGCCCTGCTGGGCTTCGATCGCGTCGCTGCCGAAGTGCTCGTCAACCTGATCACCGGCGCGACGCTTCCCGATTCCGGGGATGTGAACGTCTTCGGCACATCCACTCGGACCATCACCGACCCGGATGCGTGGCTGGTAGCCATGGACCGGTTCGGCATCCTCAGCGAGCGCGTCGTCCTGCTGGAGGCGTTCGCCGTGGAGCAGAACCTGGCGTTGCCCTTCTCGCTGGAGGTCGACGACATACCCGTGACCGTGCGCTCGAACGTTCGACAGCTGGCGCACGAGGTCGGAATCACGCCAGACCAGTTGCCGCAATCTGTCGCACGGCTGGACGGGAACGCGCAGTTGCGCCTTCGCCTTGGTAAGGCGCTGGCCCTCAGCCCTCGAGTGCTCCTCGCCGAGCATCCCAACGCCGCATTGCCGCCAGACGAGGTGCCGCGATTTGCGGCCGACCTCGCAGGCATTGCGGCGAGACGCCGGCTGGCGATGGTCGTCATGACCGCGGACGCGACCTTCGCACGCGCGGTGTCGGACCGCGTGCTCACATTGCAACCTGCCACGGGGAAACTGCTCCCGGCGTCCGGGTGGCGGGACCCCTTTACCCGGTACACCCGCTGGTTGGCGTCTTAGGCTCCAAGCCCGAAGAGGTAGGCGAGGAATTTCGGCACTTCGGGGACGATCTCACGTACGTCCCGGCGTCGCTGCCACCACCGGTTCGGCTCCAGGCCGTCGTAGCGTGTTCCGCGCATCATAAGCTGGACACCAGTCCCGCGCAGCTCGCGGCGAAAGGCGAAACCGGCGCGGCGCAGATGGTACTTCGACGACACGACGATTACGCGATGCCAGCCGTGCCGTTCCGCCAGTTCACGCAGCGTAATCGCTTCCGCGGCGGTACTGTCGTGAATCCGGTCGGGCACGAGGATGGCCTCCGCTGGAATCCCCAGTTGGATGAAGGCATCCCGCGCGCGCGCGACATCTTCCAGGAACGGGACGCCACGTTCAACGAGCGCCCGCTCTCCGCCTTCGGGGGTCTGACGCGTCAGGACGATTCGTGAGCCGAAGCCCTCGATGTACAGGTCTGCCGCCTCGAGCGGGCGCCGCATCGGTGTGCCGGACAGCACCAGAATGGCGTCTGCCTTCTGCAGGGTGTCCTCTCTCGCTAGAAAGGCACCCAGCTCGACGAACCCATACGCACTCAATGCGAGAAGGATGAGTGAAGCGGCGAGAAGAGTGCGGCGGAGCTTGCCACCCGAGGCAGGCGTGGCTGGCGGCATAGGCAACGAATCTCCCGGCCCCGCCGGGGGCCGGGCGACCAGGGTCTTAACTTTCGATCAGGCGAACGTCACCCGCGCGAGGTCCCTTGGTGGAATCCTCCGACGAGAACTCCACGCGCTGCCCTTCACGCAGCAGCTCGAAAACGGCGCCGCGCACCGCGCTGCGGTGGAAGAAGTGCTCGATGCCACCTTCATCGCGAATAAATCCGAATCCTTTGTCGATGAGGAGGCGTGCGATAGTCCCGGTCGGCATGGCCGTGTCCTCCGATGCGCGAAGCCTGGGACAACATCCCAGGCGCTCCATGGGCCGCTGGTGAGCGAACAATGAAGCCACGACATACGTAGCGGTCACACGCGCGCCGGCGCCTGAAAGCTCGGCCAGTGTAGGAAGTCCGGCCGGGGAAGTCAAGGCGTACCGCCAGAACTCCTTACCCGCCTATGAATTGCGCGCGCGACGGCCTGCCGCTAGCATTACCGGATGCTGGTCGCCATCATCCTCGCCGCGGGCGGCTCGACGCGGATGGGCACGCCCAAGGCGTTGCTCCCCGATCCCGACGGCCGGCCGTTCGTCGCACGAATCGTGCGCGCGCTCGTGGCTGCGGACATCAGCGACGTGGTCATCGTCACAGGCAACCAGCACGCCGGGATCGTCGACGCGATTGCCGCCGACCGGCCACCCATCAACCCGGCGTTCGTCAATAATCCTCAGCCGTCGCTTGGCCAGGTTTCGTCGCTCTGGATCGGACTGGATGGCGCGACGAGGCGCGATCTCGAAGGCGTGCTGGTGACGCCCGTCGACATTCCGATGGTCCGCCCCTCGACGATACGACAGGTGATCGAGGCATGGGAGCGGACGCACGCACCGGTCGTGCGTCCGGCGGTCGGCGAGCGTCACGGTCACCCGGTGATCTTCGATCGCGCGGTGTTCGATGCCCTGCGGCACGCGCCGCTCACCGAGGGCGCCCGAGCCGTCGTCCATGCCAACGGCGATCGGCTCGTGAACGTACCAGTCGACGACGAGGGCTGTGTCGTCGACGTGGATACCCCGGCCGACTACGACGCCCTCGTGAAGCAATTCACCAAGGAATGAGTACTGCGCGATGGCGGCTGATCGGCGATGGATTGTTCGCAGCGCTCGTCGCTCTGGGGGTGGCGATCAGGATCACGGGGGGCATTCAAGGGGAGATCTTTGGCTTCCGCGTGTCGGTGACTTCGGCGTGGCGGGTTTTTGCCTGGGCGGCGGTCGTTGTCGCCTTGCGGCACTTGATTGTCCCCACACGGCCCTTGTACAACCGCGCGTGGACGCAGAAGGCCGATGTGGCGGAACGGCACGTACTCGAAGAGGCCGGGCGCAGCCGCAAGAACCCCGCCTTGAGATACGCCCTGCTCATCCTGTTTTTCACCGTCACCGCGGCACTGATGCTTCTGCCGCAGGTACTGGCGCCGTTCAGTGTTCCGGATCAGGGAGATCCGCTCTTCTCAATGTGGCGGCTCGCATGGGTCGCGCACCAGCTCCCGCGCGATCCGATGCACCTGTTCGACGCCAACATCTTTCATCCGAATGTTCGAACGCTTGCGTACTCGGACGCGATGCTCCTCCAGGCGGCCGTCGGAGCTCCACTGCTGTGGCTGGGTATACACCAGGTACTCGTCTACGACATCATTTTTTTTGTATCGATTGTCTCATCCGGCG
Source organism: Acidobacteriota bacterium (assembly GCA_016190945.1). Classification (GTDB taxonomy): domain Bacteria; phylum Acidobacteriota; class Vicinamibacteria; order Vicinamibacterales; family UBA2999; genus JACPPO01. The sequence continues at coordinate 55,021 of JACPPO010000088.1, forward strand.
TGATGATGTTTCTGCTGGCGCGGGCGCTGACCGCGCGGTCCGACGCCGCCCTCGTGGCTGGAATTCTGTTCGCGTTTTGCGCGTTTCGCTTCGCCCATTACAGCCACCTGGAATTGCAGGTGACACCGTGGATGCCGTTGGGCCTGTTCTGGTTTCACCGTACCACCGCCACGAACCGATTGCGTGATGGACTGTTGACAGGCCTCGCCGTTGTGCTCCAGGGACTGTCAAGTCTGTACTTCGGCATGTTCTTCGCCGCCCTGCTTGTCTGTCTGGCGGTGGTGTCTCACGTGGCCGGCTCCGCGAGCCTGCGGCGGGCGGCCCGCCCCTTGTTGGCTGGTGCGCTGCTGGCGGCGGTTCTGCTAATCCCCGTCACCGTGCCCTACTGGCAAAACCGGGCCGTCGTCGGCGAACGCAGCGAGTTCGAGGTCTGGTTTTACAGTGCCGTTCCAGCGGATTATCTTGTCCCCCACCGACAGAGCATTTACTGGGGGCCGCAGGTCCCTGTTCGACCGGAGCGGGAGCTGTTCCCTGGCCTCGTGCCGGTGGCGCTTGCTGCGGTCGGTCTGGCGCCGCCCCTGTCGGCCGTGCGGGTCGCATACCTGGCGGGGCTCGCGCTCGGCGTTGACGCCTCATTCGGACTGAATGGCGTCATATACCCGTTCCTGTATGGCTGGGTGCCGCCGTTCCGGGGTTTGCGGGTACCGGCACGATTTGGCGTCATCGTCGCGCTTGTCTTGAGCGTGCTGGCGGGATACGGCGTCGCCCGGATTGTCGGGCGTATGAAACGGCCTCTTTGGCGACACGCCACCGTTGTGGCCATTGTGCTGGCTGCGCTCGTCGAGGCGCGTCCGGTGCTGGCACTCGAGCCGATCTGGCGGGACGCACCTGCAATCTACGCCGCTCTCCCGGCGGGCCGCACCGCCGTCCTGGCGGAGCTGCCCTTCCCGGCTCCCGATGACACCTTCGGGCATGAATTCATATTCATGTACTTCTCGACATTTCATTGGCAGCGGCTCGTCAACGGCACCAGCGGTTTCTTTCCGGACGATTATCTGGAGCTGCGAGACGTCATGTACGGATTCCCCTCCGATGAATCGCTGGCGGCGCTCCGCGCGCGTGGGGTCGAGTACCTGGTCCTGCACCGACAGTTCTACGATCCGTCCGAGTACGCGCGCGCGACGGCGGACCTGGACAGGCACCGGTCGGTTCGGCTCGTGACCGTGGGTCAGTGGAACGACAGCGAAGTGCGCCTCTACAGACTGGACCGGGCGAGCTGAGCCGTGGGTGAAGGATGGTGGACCTGACCGGGATCGAACCGGTGACCTCCTGAATGCCATTCAGGCGCGCTCCCAACTGCGCTACAGGCCCACTCTTGCCAGGCGCGGAACACCCATCG
>JACPPO010000092.1 GCA_016190945.1 Acidobacteriota bacterium
AGCTTGCGGCCGCCCTGCGGCGGGACGGTCGCGACGGTGCCTTCCAGGATCTTGAGCAGCGCCTGCTGGACGCCCTCACCGGACACGTCTCGGGTGATCGACGGGTTCTCGTCCTTGCGGCAAATCTTGTCGACCTCGTCGATGTAGATGATGCCCTGCTGGCACTTCTCGATGTCGCCGCCGGCGGCCTGCAGCAGCTTGAGGATGATGTTCTCGACGTCCTCGCCGACGTACCCGGCCTCGGTGAGGGTCGTCGCGTCGACGATGGTGAACGGCACCGAGAGGAGCTTGGCCAGCGTCTGCGCGAGCAGCGTCTTGCCCGTGCCCGTGGGGCCGATCAGCATGATGTTCGACTTCATCAGCTCGACATCGTTGCGGCTGCGCGGCTGCTTCTGGATCTCGATGCGCTTGTAGTGGTTGTAGACGGCCACCGCGAGCTTTTTCTTGGTGCGCTCCTGCCCGACGACGTACTCGTCCAGGAACTTCTTGATCTCGGGCGGCGAGGGAAGCGACGAGCGGACGCCGCGATTCTCGAACCGGTTGTCGTCCGCGATGATGTCGTTGCAGACCTCCACGCACTCGTCGCAGATGAAGACCGTCGGGCCCGCGATCAGCTTGCGGACGTCGTTCTGGTCCTTGTTGCAGAACGAGCAGCGGAGAATCTCAGTCTCGCCGTTCTTCTTGACCATACTTTGTTGGGCTGCGGGCTTCAGGCGTCGGGCTTCAGGGGGCCAAAAGCCTGCCTAAAGCCAAGAGCCTAAAGCCTAAAGCCAGCTTCGATGTTACACCCGTTTCCGGATGACGTCATCGATAATCCCGTATTCCTTCCCCTGGTCCGCCGACATGATGTAGTCACGCTCCGTGTCCTCCTGGATGCGTTTGACCGGCTGCCCCGTATGGTGGACGAGGATGTCATTGAGCCGCTCGCGCATGCGCAGAATCTCCCGCGCCGCGATGTCGATGTCGGTCGCCTGGCCCGCCAGGCCCTGCATCAGGGGCTGGTGGATCACGATGCGCGAGTTCGGCAGGGAGAAGCGCTTCCCCTTCGCCCCGGCCGACAGGAGCACGGCCGCCATCGACGCCGCCTGCCCGATGCAGTAGGTCTGCACATCGGGCTTGATGAACTGCATCGTGTCGTAAATCGCGAGCCCGGCCGTAATCGATCCGCCCGGACTGTTGATATAGAGGAGGATGTCTTTGTCCGGGTCCTCCGCCTCCAGGAACAGCATCTGCGCGATGACGAGGTTCGCAATCCCATCGTCGATCGGCGTCCCGATGAAGACGATACTGTCCTTGAGCAGCCGCGAAAAAATGTCGTACGCCCGCTCGCCCCGGTTGGTCTGCTCGACCACCATCGGCACCAGCTGGGCGCGTGGCTCGATCGGATAACGCATTCGTGATCAGCGATTAGCGATTAGCGATCTTGCGATTCGCGACTTGGGCCGTAATCGGAACCAAATCGCCAATCACCAATCACAAATCATCAATGTCTTGGCGGGTTTCAATCATCTTAGCACGCGACAATGCCAAGTCAACCGCCTTCTCCCGCCGCAACCCCGCGTGAAGCCGTGAAATGCCGCCCTCTTTCTCGAGCTCGGCCCGCAGGGCCGCCGGGGTCCGTCCGGCCCGGGTGGCGAACCGTTCGATCTCTTTATCGACATCTTCGCCCGCAACCGTAATCCGCTCCCGCCGGGCAATCTCATCCAGGGTCAGGGCGCTCGCCACCGCGTCCCGCGCCGGCTCCCGCTGAGCTTCACGGAATTGCGCCCAGTCGATCCCCGCCTGGCGGGGGTCCACGTTCCGGGCCGCCAGCTGGCGTGAAAACTCCTCCAGCCTCCGGTCCATCTCGCGCTCGACGAGGGAGGCCGGCAGCTCGAAGGGCATGCGCCGGGAAAGCTGCTTGAACAGCTCGGAGCGGACCTGGCGCCCGGCGTTCTCCTCTGCTTCTTCTTGGAGGTCCCGACGGATCCGTTCCCGCAGCGCGGCGAGCGACTCGAACTCACCCACGTCCTTGGCGAACTCGTCGTCCAGCTCGGGCACCACGCGGCGGCGGATGCCCTTGAGGGTGACGGCGTACGTCTGGTCGGTCGCCGCGAGGTCCGGCGCCGGGTAGCTCTCGGGGAAGTGAATCGTAAAGGTCCTCGCCTCGCCGTCGCTCATCCCCACGAGGTTGGCGTCAAACCCTGGCGGATTTCCCGGCGCGCCGAGCTGCACGGTAACGTCGTCGTGACGATCGACCTGGCCGTCGGGACCGGTGCGATCGAGGTGAAGCACAACGGCATCGCCCTCGGCGACGGGCCGACCTTCGACGGGCTCGAACTTACCGGCCCGCTCGCGAAGCCGCTGGAGCCTGTCGGCCACCGCTCCATCGGCGATCCGGACCGCCGGACGGCGCAGGGTGATGGCCGAAAGGTCCCCGGGATCGAAAGCCGGGACCGTCTCGAGGGCGGCCGTGAACCTCAGCGGTTGGCCTTCCTCAAGCGCGACGTCCTTGATGTTCGGCGTATCGACCGGCTCGATCCCGCGTTCCTGCAGGGCTTCTTCCACGGCCCGCGGAATGAGGCCGTGCACCACGTCATGGAGAATCCGCTCGCGGAACCGCTGCTTGACCAGCCTCTGGGGCACCTTCCCTGGCCGGAAGCCGGGCAGCCGCGCCTGTTTCGTGTAGCCGCGTGCCACACGATCGATCTCGGCATCCACGACGTCGGTCGGGATCTCAATGGTCAGCGTCTTCCGGGTTTCGCTGACGTCAGTCAGCTCCGTCTTCATGCGTGAAGCGAGTCTAGCATCAGGCGGTCCTGCTCGTGGGCGAGACCGCGCAGCCACGCGTCACGCAGGTACGGTGAAGAGTCCAAGCCGGTGGCCGGCGCTGACGAGCAGGGTTCGAAGGAGCTGCAAGAAATTCGTTCCCTCTTGTGTGTGGTGCGAAAGGAGGGACTCGAACCCCCATACCCTTTCGGGTACCAGATCCTAAGTCTGGCGCGTCTGCCAGTTCCGCCACTTTCGCCCGGGTCCCAGCCTAGCAGGGAAAAGGGGGCAGGGGGAAGGGGGGATTGGGCTCATCCCGGTTTCACCCCCTCGACGCAGATGCCTTCTCCACCGATGACCCGATGGGCTCGCTCGATTTCCTGAATCCCCGGAATGCCACTGTCCAGAAACCCACGTTCTTCGACTGCCACAAACCCCGCGCTACGTACACGCTCGGTCAATGATTCGGCGTCGTACATCCATTTATGGGTGTGGAACTCCGTCATCGTTGAGTACAGGCGGAAAAGAACGTTTCCTCGAGCGACCGACCGCGGTCTGAGGTGCAGGTCTTCATTCAACCGGTCCGCCGGTAGTGGAGATGAATCGGCCCTCGCGGGTCGCGAGGCTGAAGCAACATATCGCTCGACGATGCCGCGCAAATCCGGGACAACCAGTCTGAGCACACCGCCAGGTTTGAGCACTCGAAAGCACTCCCTCAGCAGCCGACGGGCCTCATCATCATGAAGATGCTCGAGCACGTGGGATGCGTACACGCAGTCCACCGTCCCGGAGCTGAATGGAAGCGGTCCGCGCAGATTGGCCGTGACGAGGTCGGGGGTCCAGGCTAATGAGGCGTTCTCGCGTGAAACGATCCCAAGGGCCGAAAGCGTCCGGCGAACGAGATCGAATTTCGAAAGGCGGGCGTTCCACGATCCGTCCACGTGCACCCAATTTGCAGGCTGGGGTCCCGGACCGCACCCGAGATTGACCTTCACACCGCGCACATTCTCTCTCTTTCCTCCGCCAAGCGTCCGAAGGCCCGCCACCCCCTGCCGCGCGGCCGAGCTCGGCTCTGAATGGGAGCCGATCGGGTATTCTGCCTGAGCCATGGCCATCCAGGTCTGGGACTATCGCGCGGAGTACGAGGCTGAACGCGACGACATTCTGGCCGCCGTCGACCAGGTCCTGCGGTCGGGGCGGCTGATCCTCGGCGAGGGCGTCGCGTCCTTCGAAAAGGAATTTGCCGGGTACTGCGGGGCGTCGCACGGCGTCGGCGTCGGGAGCGGCACCGACGCCCTGATGC
>JACPPO010000093.1 GCA_016190945.1 Acidobacteriota bacterium
GGGATGAAGAGCAAGCTGACGTACTGGTCCAGCGCCTCCCAATCAAGCGCCCGGTCGACAGCCTCATCCTGGAGGATCGCCTTCAGTTCGGAGGCAAAGAGGAGGGAGTGACCGGAGAGAAGAGCATAGTAGAGGGGCTTCGTCCCCAGCCGATCCCGCGCCAGCAGGAGGACCCGCGCGTTCTCGTCCCAAAGGGCGAAAGCGAACATCCCCCGGAGGCGCTCGACGCACTTCTCGCCCAGCTCCTCGTACAGGTGGACGATGACCTCGGTGTCGGTGGCCGTCTTGAAGCGGTGGCCCCGCGCCAGCAGCTCCTCCCGCAGCTCCAGATAGTTGTAAATCTCTCCATTGAAGGTGATCCAGATCGACCCGTCTTCGTTGGAGAGAGGCTGGTGGCCGCCGCCGAGGTCGATGATGGAGAGGCGGCGCATGGTCATGCCGAAGGCGCCACGCACGTAAGCGCCCTCGTCATCCGGGCCCCGGTGACACATCGTGCTCGCCATCCGGCGCAGGAGACCCGGATCGACCGGTGCGCCGTCCAGGTTGTACTTGCCGGCGATCCCGCACATATCAGCGGCCTCCGCCGAGCCGCGCCCGGCACAGATCTCGATAGAGTTCGCCGAACTCATGGGCCATCCGCTCGACCGTGAACTCCTCCGCTACCCTTCGCCGCCCACGCTCGCCCATGCCCCTCGCCAGCGACGGGTTCTTCAGCAGACAGACGATCCGCCCCGCCAGCGCGCCGGGGTCTTCGGGGGGCACGAGAAATCCCGTGACACCGTCCTCGATCAGCTCCCGCATCCCCCCCACCGCCGTCGCGACTACCGGGCGCCCGGCCGCCATCCCCTCCAGGACCGTGTTGGGCAGGCCCTCCGTCTTGGAGGCCAGGACGGAGACCCGCAACCCTCTCACTGCCGCCCGCAGCGCTTCGCCCTGGAGGCGGCCTCTGAACTCCACCCTGCTCGCAATCCCCAAGCGATGGGCCCATTCCCGCCACACGGGCTCGAGGGGCCCCGACCCGACCAGGCAGAACCGGGCCGAAGGCACGAAGCCCAGGATCTCGCGGGCCGCTCGCAGAAACGTCAGGTGGTCCTTCTCCTCGCGAAAGTGCGCCACCATCCCGACCACGGGATCACCGTTGGAGTCGGCTGGTTCCCTGGCGGCCAGCCATGGCTGCAAATCAAGACCGTTTCGGATGACGACAACCTTGCCGGGGCGCACATGCTCCTCGGCGATCAGCTGCCGCCGCACCGCCTCCGAGTTCGCGACGATCCGATCCGCCAGTCGCCACGCCCAGCGGTCCACGCGACGTTGGGCCGGAGTCAGGCACCGCGCGAACTCCCGGCGCCCGGCGACGCGCACCGGTACCCCGGCGAGGAGCGCGGCCGCGAGCCCCCGGCAATTGCTGTAGAACCCGTACGTCTGCACGACGTCCGGCCTCCCCTGCCGAATCGCGCGCACCAGCGCGAGCACGCTGAGAAGGAATCGACCCGATCGCACACTGGCCTGGGGCAGCGCCTGCACGGCCACGCCCGGCGACTCGATCTCCGCAAGCAATGGCCCGGGCCTAAAGTAGAGGACAGCGTTCCTCACTCCCAGGCGCGAGAGGCCGCGCACGAGCTCCAGACACTGCCGCTCGGTCCCGCCCGGGGAAAGGTTGTCGATGATGTGGGTGACGTGAATGGCCTGACTCGCTCTCACGGCGGAATCTCGAAGGCATCCACCCACACCCACGTGCCCGCCGAGGCGAGGTTCTTGCGGCCGGTGGCCTCGATGACCAAGGTATGCGTACCGGGCGGGAGGCCGCTCACCGTGTACATGACCGCCTGGGCCTGGTAGTAGGGAGCGGAGTAGGTGTCGACCTCCCCCTGGAAGATTCCGTCCACGTATACGTTGGCGATCCCGGACCACTGGTCGCTGTAGCCAATCCAGCTCGCAGCGGTTCCGGTGAAGACGAAGCCGACCTGCGCGCGGGCCTCCATGGCGAGGACCGCCCTCCCACCGCTATGCAGCACCAGCCCGCTCGCGAACCACGGGCAGTGGTAGTAGAAGACCGCCGGACTATCTTGCTCGAAGCGCACGACTTCCCCGTCGTCCGACACGACGTCGAACGCGTCGACCCAGACCCACGATCCGCGGGAGCGCGAGTTACGGTCGCCTGTCACTTCGACGGCAAGCGTGTGATTACCGGCCGGTAGCCCCTCGATTGAAAAGAGCGCCGCCTGGGGCTGGGCGGGCGAGGCGAATGTGTCCACCGTCGTCTTCAGTTCGCCGTCCAGGTAGACGTAGGCGATGCCCGACCACTCGTCGCGATAGCCGATCCAGCGCACGCTTGTCCCGGTGAAGGCGAAGATGGCCTGAGCGTGCGGCGTCATGGCCGGGGTCGCGCTGCCTCCACTGTGCAGGCCGAGTCGGTTCGAAAACCAATCGCAGGAATACCAGAGCGGCGCCTCGTTCTCTTCGAACCGAAGGCCGATGAGGTAGGCGTCGGTATACCCGCTTAGATTTCCAAGCAGCGCCTGCAGGCCGTAGTTGCTGCTGTAGACGAGGCGGCTGCCGTCGCGGCTGACGGCCACGCGCGGTGTGTAGTTGTAGCCATCGAACGGACGGCTCCGGTGATGCGCGAGCCTCCGTACCTCGGAGCCATCGAGCCTGATCTGAAGGATCTCGTTGGCGTATTTTGGCCACGAGCTGAGGGGACTGAGATCGGCAGAGGAGTACGTGCTGACGAAGAACCAGCCACTCCCGTGGGGGGCCGACACGTGCTGGGCCTGGCTCCAGTCGAACGTGATCAGGCAGGTCCGAAAGCCGTCCGACAGCCTGATCTTCACGACGGCGTTCTGGCAGTCCACCGGCGGGGCGAGGTCGCCAGCGTTTATCCAAAGCAACACCTCCTCGCCATCGATGTCGCGGGTCACATCCATGTGGCCGAGCGCCGGGGCGACCTGGCGCCGGAAGGTCATGCTCTTGTCGTAGAGCTCCACCCCCTGGTAGCGGCCGTTGCCCCGCGCGTACCAGCCGATGAGGACGTTGTCGTCCGGCGTGATGAAGAGGTTGTCGAAGCCGCCCCGGCCGCCAGTGTCGAGCACCGGCCCCTTGGTGTCCGTGCTGATCTCGTACACAAAGACGTCCCGGGAGTCGCCCACCAGGACGAAGTGATCTCCGTCGA
>JACPPO010000097.1 GCA_016190945.1 Acidobacteriota bacterium
AGCGCTACCAGATCCAGCCGGTCTGGCGCGCGGACCGGCCCGCGCGCGGCCGCTTCCGCGAGTTCTACCAGTGCGACGTCGATTCGCTGGGCTCTACGTCGCCAGTCGTCGAGGCCGAGCTCTGCGCCGCAGTTGCGGACGCAATGACGGAGCTGGGCTTCAATGACTTCGTGATCCGGATTAACCACCGCCAGCTCCTGGCGAGTCTCCTTGGCAGAGCTGGGGTAACGCTGGAGTTGCATACCGGGACACTCATCGTTCTAGACAAGTTGGACAAGATTGGCGGCGATGGCGTCAATCGTGAGTTGGCCGCGCTTGGTTTAGGTCCGAATGAGAGATTGTGGCTCCTCAACACGCTCGAACCGCTCCGCCGGCTGGCTGTGACGAATGTTGAGAAGGACTGGCCGAGGAAAAACGCAGCCGCGCTTGAGGCGTTAGATAAAGAGATTCCGGACGGTCAATCTGCGACTGCAAATCTGAGGCAGATTCTGGGTCTGTTGGAGCCAGGAGTCTCGCAGAGGGTGCGCGTGGACGTAACGCTGGCGCGCGGGCTGTCCTACTACACGGGCGCGATCATGGAGGTGAACGTCCCCGACCTCGCGGGCAGCCTCGGCGGCGGCGGGCGGTACGACAACCTGATCGGCATGTTCGCTGGACAGGATATTCCCGCCTGCGGCTTCTCACTCGGCCTCGAGCGCATCCTGGTCGTCATGACCGAGCGTGGCATGTTCCCTGCGACCCTGGCCATGTCGCCGGCCGACGTGATGGTCGCCATGTTCGAAACCTCGGCCGCGACGCATGTCATGGCCGTCGCCAGTCGTCTCCGGGCGCGCGGCCTGCGCGTGCTCGTGTATCCGGATGCTGAGAGGATCGGAAAGCAGATCAAGTACGCTGACGTGCGGGGCATTCCCTTCGTGGCGCTCGTTGGCGATGAGGAGATGAAGGCAGGAACGTTGACGGTGAAGGACCTGGCCGCGCAAACGCAGCAGACCTATGACGAGCCGGCGGCAGGGGACGCGATGCTCGAGGCACTGAAGCGACGTGGCTGAGCAGCTTGGCGAACTCACGCGTACGCATACCTGCGGCGCGCTGCGCCCCGACGACGTCGGGGCGGAGGTTGTCCTGCTTGGCTGGGTACACCGCGTACGCGATCTCGGTGGGCTGCTGTTCGTCGACGTGCGCGACCGCGCCGGCATCACGCAAATCGTCTTCGACAGAGACGACGAGGCGCTGATGGCCAAGGGGAAGCGCCTGCGGTCGGAGTTCGTCGTCGGCGCGACGGGACGGGTACGGCGCCGGTCGGCCGAGACCGAGAATTCGAAGCTGGCGACGGGCGAAGTCGAGGTCGTCGTGCGCCAGCTCACGCTGCTCAACGAGGCGAGGACGCCGCCGTTTCCGATTGCCGACGACACGCCGGTGTCCGAGGACGTACGCCTGAAATACCGCTACCTCGACTTGCGGCGCCCTCGGTTGCAGGCCAACATCGGCCTCCGCCATCGCGTGACGGCCGTCATCCGCCAGTATTTCGACGCCAACGGCTTCTGGGAGATCGAAACGCCGATTCTCACCAAGTCGACGCCTGAGGGCGCGCGCGATTATCTGGTGCCCAGCCGCGTGCATCCGGGCGAGTTCTTTGCGCTTCCGCAGTCACCGCAGCTCTTCAAGCAGATCCTGATGATCGCCGGCGTCGATCGTTACGTGCAAATCTGCCGCTGTTTCCGAGACGAAGATCTGCGCGCCGACCGGCAGCCGGAGTTCACGCAGGTCGACGTGGAGATGTCCTTTGCGCGGCCGGAGACGATCTTCGGCGTTATCGAGCCCCTCGTGCGCGAGGTGTTTGCGGTGGTCGGGCGGGAGATCGACACGCCGTTCCAGCGGATGCCGTATTCGGATGCGATCGCGACCTATGGCTCCGATAAACCCGATCTCCGCTGCGGGATGCCGATCCAGGATCTACGCGAACTGTTCCGCGAATCGAAATTCCGGGTATTCCGTGAGATCGTCGACAGCGGCGGTACGTCCCGCGGCTTCGTCGTGAAGAACGCCGCCGGTTACTCCCGGAGCGAGCTCGACGGCATCGTCGATCAGGCGAAGCAGCTGGGTGCGGCCGGCTTGATCTGGGCGCGGCGCGCGGAAGACGGCGCCATCACGAGTTCCGTCATGAAGGCGCTCGGCGAGGAAGAAATCCGGCGCATGCTCGACGCCGCGTCGGCGGAGAAAGGCGAGCTGCTGCTCGCGGCGGCCGGCGAACCCGATGCGACGTCGAGGATGCTCGGACAACTCAGGTTGGCGCTCGCCCGGCGAAAAGGGCTGCTGAACCCGGATGAATATGCGTTCGCGTGGGTTGTGGACTTTCCCTTGCTGGAGTGGGATCACGAGGCACGGCGATACAACTCGGTGCACCACCCGTTCACATCGCCGCACGACGCTGATTTCGATCTTCTCGAACGCGAGCCCGGGCAGGTCCGCGCCAAGGCGTACGATCTCGTGCTGAACGGCAACGAAATCGGCGGGGGAAGCATTCGGATCCACGACGCCACCGTGCAACGGCAGATCTTCTCCCTGCTCAACATCAGCCCCGAGGAGGCGAAGCTCCGGTTCGGCTTCTTTCTGGAGGCGCTCGAGTACGGCACCCCGCCCCACGGCGGGATCGCGCTCGGTCTCGATCGTATGATCGCGATCATGGCCGGCGAAACCTCCATTCGCGAAGTCATCGCGTTCCCGAAGACGGCCGCCGCGGTGGACCTGATGTGCGACGCGCCGTCGCCGGTCGATTCGAAACAGCTCAAGGAGCTGCACCTGCTGTTGAAGAAATGAGAAAGATTGCCCTGCCTGAGGAAGGCATCGAGACGCTCTACGGAGCGCACGACGCGAACCTTAAGCACATCGAGTCGATGCTGAATGTTGCAATTCGCACGCAGGGATCCGAACTGACCGTCCAAGGGGACCCGGGCGACGAGCAGCGCGCGCAGCACATCTTCGAACAGCTCCGGGCGCTGATGGCGGAAGGCTATACGCTCGCCAACGGCGACGTAAAGACCGCCGCGCAGCTCCTGGTCGAGGACGCGGACGTCGATCTTCGCGACTACTTCCTCAAGGGTGGGCAGTGGCAGGGAACTCGCCGCCGGGTCAATCCGAAGAGCGTCAACCAGCGCAGGTATCTCGACGCCATCCAGCAGTTCGACATCGTCTTTGGCGTCGGCCCCGCGGGGACCGGCAAGACCTACCTCGCGATGGCGCAGGCGGTGCATTACCTGGTCGCCAAGAAGGTGAGCCGGATCATCCTGGCGCGGCCGGCCGTCGAAGCCGGCGAGAAGCTCGGCTTCCTGCCGGGGGACCTGCAGGAGAAGATCAATCCGTACCTGCGGCCGTTGTACGACGCGCTCTTCGACATGATGGACTCCGAGAAAGCCGGCCGGCTGATAGAGCGCGGCGTGATCGAGGTCGCGCCGCTCGCCTTCATGCGAGGGCGCACCCTCAACGACGCGTTCGTGATCCTCGACGAGGCGCAGAACACCACGTCCGAGCAGAGGCAGATGTTTCTCACGCGTCTTGGATTCGGCACCAAGGCGGTGGTGACCGGCGATATCACGCAGATCGACCTGCCGAACGCCCGCATGTCGGGGATGGTGGAGGCGCTGAAGATCGTCAAGGATGTCGAGGGCATCGGCTTCGTGTACTTCGACGAGAAGGACGTCGTGCGCCACAAGCTCGTGCAGCAGATCGTCAAGGCGTACGAGACGTTCACCAACGGCTCGCGCTCGAGCGGCTGATGCTAAGACATGCCTGATCGCAGGGGTGCATGACTGATCGTGGAGGCAGACCTCTACGGGGCCCCCGCCGCGCGCGCCTGCGCGGCGGGGGGCAAGATCCGCCTGCGCGGCTAACGGTCGATGTTGTAACCACCGCCGCCACGCGTGCCCCGGGGCTCGCGCGGTGGCTGGCATCTGCCGCGCCCGCGCGGGCCCGCGGGAGGGTCACCGTCGCCCTCGTCCCTGATGGCCGCGTGCGCCTGCTCAACCGAAGATTCCGCCACACGGACCGTGCAACCGACGTCCTGTCCTTTCCATCCAGCGAGCCCGAGGAGGGTCCCCGCCGCCAACACCTCCACCCCATCGCGCAGGCGTGCACGATGCGGCCCCCGGGTTTGCGCGGGGGGGCGTCAGATCTGGGCGAGATCGTCATTGCCGAGGGGGTGGCTCGCCGTCAGGCCGGTGACGCGGGCCACTCCCTGCAGGCCGAGCTTCGCGTCCTGGCCCTGCATGGCCTCCTGCACCTGCTTGGCTATGATCACGAGCGTGACGATGGCCGCATGGCCCGCATCGAGGCCCGACTCGGTCGGCGCGGCGGGTTGCGTGAGGGCCTGATCGAGAGACACCGGTGACGCCGCTTGCCCTTTTCCTGATCGCCTGCGCAACGGTGTTTCTGGGTTCGGTGCAGGCGGCCTTCAGCGCGCTGATGCGCCTGTCGTTGCGCCTGATGGCCGAGCGCGGCGGCCGCGGCGACCGGCTCGGCCGGTACCTGGACGATCCGTTGCAGTTGTTCATACCCGTTCGCATTCTGATTGGGTTGTGCACCGTGCTCGCGGGTGTGCTGATCGCCGGGCTCAGCACGGTGGACGACGCGCCGTCGATAGCGACCTTCTTCTTCTCGCTGGTCGCATTCGTGGTGGTCTGCGAGCACCTGCTGCCGATGCTGGTGGCGCGGCGCGACGCCGAGCAGGTGCTGGATGTGCTGCTGCCCGCATTTCATCCGATCGCGCGGCTGATGCTTCCGATGACGCGCGTGCTGATTGACATCGCCGACCTCCGGGGCGACCGGGAGACCGTGACGAACGGCGGGGCGGCTGGCGCGGACGCCAAGGCGCCGGTGGCAGGCGAGGAGGCGGGCGAGGAGGGCGCCATCTCGGAAGAGGAAGGACGCGAGCTCCTTCAGTCGGTCGTAGATTTCACGGAGACGGTCGTCCGCGAAGTCATGACGCCACGGCCGGACATCATCGCCATCCAGGCCGATGCGACCCTGAACGACCTTCGCGCACTCTTCCGCGAGGAGCAGTACTCGCGCATTCCGGTCTACCGCGGCAACCTCGACAACATCATCGGGATCGTGTTCGTGAAGGATTTGGTCGGGCTGCCGCCGGGAACGGAGCCGCCGCTCACGACGTTGATGCGATCGGCGTACATGGTGCCCGAGAGCAAGCGGGTGTCGGAGCTGCTGAAAGAGATGCAGCGCCGGCAGGCGCAGACGGCCATCGTCGTCGACGAGTACGGCGGCACGGCGGGTCTGGTCACGGTTGAAGACCTGCTGGAAGAGATCGTCGGCGAAATTCGGGACGAGTACGACGTCGAGAGCGAGACGGTCACGGATGAAGGCGACGGGGCATTTGTCTTCAGCGGCAAGGTCGGCGTGGACGAGGCCATGAATCGGCTCGGCGTGAAGATCGAGCGCGAGGGGTTCGAGACGGTTGGCGGGTATCTGCTCTCGCACCTCGGCCGGATGCCGTACGTCGGTGAAACGTTCGAGGTGGACGACCTCGCTGTCGAAGTCCTCGAAGTAGAGCGACGCCGGATTACAAAGGTGCGGGTCCGGCGGCGTGCAGGCGCCCCCGCAGAAACGGAGTAGGGGCGGGCCTTCAGGTCCACCCGGACGATGTCACTAATTCACCCCGGCGTTCGCATCGGTCACGTTCACCTGAAGGTCGCGGATCTCGATCGAGCGTTGCGGTTCTATCGCGATATCCTGGGGTTCGAACTGACGCAGCGGTACGGTCCGGGCGCCGCATTTCTTTCCGCGGGCGGCTATCACCATCACATCGGGCTGAATACGTGGGAGAGCCAGGGCGGTGCGCCGCCCGCGCCAGGCACTACCGGCCTCTATCACCTCGCCGTCCTGTACCCGACGCGAGCGGAACTGGCTGACGGGCTCCGCCGCGTGCTGAAGGCGGGCATTGGCCTCGATGGCGCGGCCGATCACGGGGTCAGCGAGGCGCTCTATCTGCGCGACCCGGACAACAACGGGATCGAGCTGTATTGGGATCGACCCGCAGAGCAGTGGCCGCGCGCGGCCGACGGGCAGCTCGCGATGTTCACGCGCCGGTTGGACATCGACGGCCTGTTACTCGAACGAGACGCGGCGCCTCTCGGCCAGCCAGCGGGCTCTGGGCCGCGCGACCGCTGATCGTGCCCCTTCGATTCCATTCAGGGTCATCCCGAGCTATTGTCGAGGGATGAAAGCCGGCTTCGTGTCGTTCATCGGCCGCCCCAATGCCGGCAAGTCGACGCTGCTGAATCGCATCGTCGGGCACAAGCTGGCCATTGTCTCGGACAAGCCGCAAACAACCAGGACACGCATCGTCGGCGTGAAGAACTATTCCGAGGGACAAGTCGTGTTCGTCGACACACCCGGTGTGCACAAGCCGGCGCACCGAATGAACGTCCGGATGGTCGACGTGGCACTGGACGCCATGCGTGAGGTGGACGTGCTCACGCTCGTCGTCGACGCGTCGGTCGCCACAGGACCGGGCGACCGCCACCTGCTCACGCTGCTCAAGGACGTCAAGACCCCTGCCATCCTGGCGTTGAACAAAGTAGATGTAATTGCCAAGGCGAAGCTTCTGCCGATCCTCGACTGGTACCGCAACGCACACTCGTTTGTGGAGTTCGTGCCGATTTCGGCCGCCGACGGCACGAATGTCGACGTGCTCGAGAGGTTGTTTCTACAGTATCTGCCGGAAGGCGACCCCCTGTATCCGCCCGACTACGTCACGGACCAGCCCGAGCGCTTCTTTGTTGCGGAGATCGTGCGCGAGCAGGTGCTGCGGCTCACGCATGACGAGCTGCCGTTCTCGACGGCGGTGGTCGTCGATCGGTTCGAGGAGCCTGATGCTGACATGGTCGTGAACCTCTATTGCACCATCCTGGTTGAGCGGGAGTCGCAGAAGCCGATCGTCATCGGCCGGGCCGGCGCGATGATCAAGAAGATTGGCACCGCCGCGCGCACGGAGCTCGAACGATTCTTTGGGGCGCGGGTGTACCTGGACCTGCACGTCAAGGTAAGGTCCGAATGGCGCGACGACGTGCGCGCTCTGGACGAGATGGGCCTTCAGGGTCGCGACCGCTGACTTCACTGGTTCGAAGAGAAATTCCACGTACCCAGCCGCTGACCGGCGAGCGGGGTCGAGTCAGCGATTCGCCGGTAGCATGATCGCGAGCAGAGCCGCGAGGGCGGCGACCTGCCCAATCCAGAACAAAAACGACCATCGCAGCCAGGCGACATGTCCCAGAGACATTTCCCGCCGGATCGCCGCAAAACCTTGATGCATCTCGAGCCGTAGGCCGGAGACTTCCTCAGCCAGCCGTCGCTCGAATCGTTCGGATGTCAGTTGATGATAGAGGCCGAACATCTCAACCAGCCCTTCCGCGGCTTCATCACCGAGCTTTCTACGAATCGAGGCAGGCACCACAAGCGCTTCCATAAGATCCTCTGCTGTGGGCACCCGACCTTGCGACGACGATGCCATCGTCGCAAAGAGCTGTCAATAGACCGATGCCGCGTGCTAGATTTAGCTGTTTGCCCGTGGCGGACGGACCTTCACCATGGCGGCGCAGCGAAGAATCGATCTCGTCCTCGACTCGGTCAGGCGACTGCTGCGCATCGGTGCGACCGCCAACCTGTTGAACCTGCTGCAAAAGCAGCATCCCGCCGATCTCGCCCGGATTTTCAGCGACCTTCAGGACAAAGAGCGCGAGGCGACCTTCAGCCTGCTCGCCGAGCGGAACGGTCGGCTTGCGATGGAAGCGGTGTCCGAGCTCGGCCCGGAGGCGGGCGCGGCACTCCTGGGCACGCGCTCGGCGGAGGAGATCGCGAAGCTCGCCCAGGAGATTCCGTCCGACGACGCCGCGGCGCTGATCGATTACCTGCCAGAGGAGCTCTCGGCTGCGGTTCTCGACCTGATGCGCCCGAAAGAGTCCGGCGTCGTCGAGAACCTGCTCGAGTACGACGAGCAGACCGCCGGCCGCATCATGAACCCGCATGTCTTCGCACTCAATGAGGACATGACGGTCGGCGAATCCATTACGGAGCTGCAGACCAACCGCGACGTCGAGATGGTCTTCTATCTCTACGTGGTGGACGAGCGTCGGCACCTCGTCGGAGTGACGTCGCTGCGCCGGCTGCTGCTGGTCTCACCGGAGACGCCGCTGAAGCGGATCATGACGACGGACCTGATCACTGCGCGGGTCGACATGGACCAGGAGGAAGTCGCGCGGCAGGTGGCGTCGTATAACCTGCTGGCGATCCCCGTTGTCGACGAGGAGAACAAGCTGGTCGGCGTGATCACCGTCGATGACGTCATTGACGTCATCAAGGATGAGGCGACGGAGGACATCTATCGACTGGCCGGTGTGGCGGGCGACGAACGCGCGTTCACGCCCGTGGGCGAATCACTGCGCAAGCGGCTGCCGTGGCTTGGAATTAACCTCGTCACCGCGTTCATGGCCGCCTCCGTCGTGGCGCTGTTCGAGGGCACGATCGAGCGGATCACGGCGCTGGCGGTCTTCATGCCGATCGTGGCCGGGATGGGCGGGAACGCTGCCACGCAGACGCTGACCGTCATCGTCCGCGGTATTGCCCTGGGCGAGCTGACCTGGAGCAATTCCCGCAAAGCGCTGCTGAAGGAAGCCATCGCCGGCATGGGAAACGGCGTTATCCTCGGCTTGGTCGCGGCAGCGGTTGTCTGGGCCACTCGCGGTAACCCGGTGCTGGGCCTGGTCCTGTGCGCCGCCATGATCATCAACATGTTCGTCGCCGCCACCGCCGGAACGCTCGTTCCGTTGGGTCTGAGGGCCGCGAACATCGATCCGGCACTCGCCTCGTCGGTATTCATCACCACCCTGACCGACGTGTTCGGCTTCTTTTCATTTCTCGGTCTGGCGACGCTGCTCATGCGGTACCTTGTTCCCGTCACGTAGAATAGATAAGTTTCGTGCCACTGTACACCGCCGACGCGCTCGTTCTCCGCACCTACAAGTTGGGTGAGGCCGACTGCATCGTAGTGTTTCTGACGCGCGATCGGGGTAAGAAACGAGGTGTTGCGAAGGGGGCCCGCCGCCCGCGATCGCGGTTTCTCGGCGCGCTGGAGCCGCTCACCGAAGTCCGCGTCGCCTACTTCGAGAAGGAGCGGCGCGAGCTGGTGGGATTGAACTTCGCCGAGACGATCCGATCGCCGCTTGCGCATACGCCTCACGACGGCTCGCTCGAGCACGTCGGGTACTTTGCGGAGCTGCTCGACGAGTGGGCGCAGGAGGCGGACGCCGACGAGCGTCTGTACCGCTTGGGCGCATCAATGCTGAATGCGCTGGGGGCTGGCGCCCCGGTGGAACCGCTCGCGCGGTATTTCGAGTACTGGCTCCTCCGGTTGCAGGGGGTCTATCCGGAGTCGCGGGGGGCGCTGTCGGACGCGGCGATGGCGTTTCTTGCCGCGTCGCGCAGCTTGGGGCCGGATCGGGTCCGCGAGCTGCCCGCCGAGCGCGGCGCGCTCAACGAGCTGGAACGGGTGCAC
Organism: Acidobacteriota bacterium; assembly: GCA_016190945.1. Taxonomy (GTDB): domain Bacteria; phylum Acidobacteriota; class Vicinamibacteria; order Vicinamibacterales; family UBA2999; genus JACPPO01. The sequence continues at coordinate 9,560 of JACPPO010000097.1, forward strand.
CGTGGCCTCATTGCGATGCACCTGGAGAAGACCTTGAAATCGGATCGCGTCCTCCGCGACGTCCGCCGCCACAGCTAGACGAGTGGCGCAGTCACCTTCGTGACGTTCCAGGATCTCATCCTCAAGCTCTCGGTCTTCTGGGCGTCTCACGGTTGCCTGCTGCAACAGCCGCTCGACCTCGAAGTGGGCGCCGGCACGTCGCATCCCGAAACACTGTTCCGGGTACTCGGACCGAAGCCGTGGAGCGTGGCATACGTGCAGCCCTCGCGGCGGCCCGACGACGGGCGCTTCGGGCAGAACCCGAACCGCCTGTTCAAGCACCATCAGTATCAGGTCATCCTCAAGCCGTCCCCGGACCAGGTGCAGCAGATCTATCTCGAGAGTCTCGAGGCGTGCGGTATCAACCCGCGGCAGCATGACATTCGCTTCGAGGAAGACAACTGGGAGTCGCCGACCCTGGGCGCCTGGGGCATCGGCTGGCAGGTGATGCTCGACGGCCTGGAGATTACGCAGTTCACCTACTTCCAGCAGGTGGGCGGCATGGACCTCGCGCCCATTTCATGCGAGATCACTTACGGTCTCGAGCGGATCGCGATGTTCCTGCAGCGCGTGGACAACGTCTTCGATCTTGAATGGGGCGGCGGCGTGAAGTACGGCGAGGTGCGACTGCAGGAGGAGGTCGAACAGTCGAAGTACGCTTTCGGCCAGATGGACATGCCGGCGGAAGCGTTCGCCAGGCTGCATCGCGATCTCTTTGACCAGTACTACGGGTTCTCGGAGCGGCTGCTGGCGTCAGGGCTCATCTGGCCCGCGCTCGAGCACTGTCTCAAGTGTTCACATCTCTTCAACGTGCTTGATTCGAGCGGGAGCATCGGTGTCACCGAGCGCACCGCCTACATTCTCCGGGTCCGGCAGCTCGCCGTGGGTATTACCAGGGCCTATGTCGGGCAGTCAAACCCGCCTTCGCCCGGCTCGGGCGAGGCCAGCGCGAAGATTACGGAGAGCCTGTAGGCATGGATCGCGAGCTGCTCGTCGAGATCGGGTGCGAGGAGATCCCGGCGGGATGGCTCCCCGGGCTAACGGTGCAGCTTGCGCGGCATCTGGACGCGCGACTCAAGGAGGTCCGGCTCACCTCCTCGGCGCGGGCGGAGAGCTACAGCACCCCCAGACGTCTGACCGCGCGCGTGGCGAAACTTGCCGAGCGCCAGACGGATTTCGAGGAGACGGTGACCGGACCGCCCGTGGGGGCGGCGTTCGAGGCTGATGGTGGGCCCACCCCTGCGGCGATCGGGTTCGCGAAGAAGTACGGCGTGGACGTCACCGCACTCGAGCGGCATGAGACACCGAAAGGCGCGTATCTGGCGTACCGGGTACATCACCGCGGCAAGGCAACCATCGATGTGCTTGCGGATGTCATGGGCGGGCTCCTGCGCGCCCTCACGTTTCCCAGGCAGATGCGGTGGGACGCCCACCTCGAAGACGGGAAAGGGGACCTCGTCTTCGCGCGGCCGATCCGGTGGCTGGTGTTGATGTACGGCGGTCGCGTCGTACCGTTCGTCATCCGCCGATCGGAGCTTGCGCAGGGTCCCAACGTACAGGACATCCGGTCCGGCTCCCAGACCTACGGCCATCGTTTTCTGACGACGAGCGGGCGCGCGGGCCGGGCCATTAAGATCAAGACCTTCGAGGACTACCAGGCGCGGCTGCTCGAGAACTTCGTCATTCTCGACCGCGCTGAGCGGGAATCCCGCATTCGCCGCGAGCTGGAAACGCATGCGCGCAGGTTAGGCGGTCGCGTGAGCCCTTCGACCTCGCTCAGGGCAGGCGGCCTGTTCATCGACCAGTCCTCTCTCCTCCAGGAAGTGCCGGACCTCGTGGAGTACCCGTCCGTGGTGGCCGGCCATTTCCCCGTCGAGTTCCTCCAACTGCCGGAGGAGGTACTGACGACGACAATGATGCATTACCAGCATTACTTTCCAGTCGTGGACGAGGAAGGGAAGCTGAAACCCGCGTTTCTGGCGGTGACCAACACGGAGCCGGAAAAGCCCGAGATTATCGCGCGCAACGCGGAACGCGTCCTCATCGCGCGGCTTCGTGACGCGCAGTTCTTTTGGGATGAAGATCGCGAGGCCACGCTGGAGTCGCGTATTGCACGCCTGTCGACCATCCTCTTCCACAAGAAGCTGGGCAGCTATCGAGAGAAGGCGGACCGTGTCGCGTCGCTGGCGCGGTGGATTGCCCAGGCCGCGTTCGAGCAGCCCGAGGCAGTTGCCAATGACGCCGAGCGCGCCGGCCGCCTCTGCAAGGCGGATCTTGTTACGGACATGGTGCGGGAGCTCACCGACCTGCAGGGGGCGATGGGCGGGATCTATGCGCGCGAGGAAGGACAACCCGAGCTGGTTTGGAAGGCGATCTATTTCCATTACCTGCCGATTGGCGTCGAGGCCGACGCGCCGCCACCGCGCCAGCAGCTTGGCGCCGCGGCCGTCACGTGGGCTGCCGTATCGCTCGCCGACAAGCTCGACTCCGTTGTGGGGATGTTCATCGCGGGAGAGCGTCCGACCGGCTCGCGCGACCCGCTCGGCTTGCGGCGGCAGGCGCAGGGCGCAGTGAAAATTCTAACCGACCTGCCGGAGCTGACGGGCCTTCATAAACGGTTGCGAATAGGGCCGCTGCTCGCGCGCGCGGCGGAGCCGTTCGGTGGGTATGGAGACTCGTCGGCACCCCTCGTCTCGTTCATGGCGGATCGCCTTGGATACCTGCTGGAGCAGCGTGGGTACGACGTGCGCAACGTGCGCGCCGTCCTACATGGCGGAATCGAGGGCGTGAGCCCCCTGGAAGCTCGCCTGAAGATCGAGGCGCTCGCGCATATGAGCGGATCAGAGGCGCTGCTGAGTGTCGCGACGTTGTTGAAGCGCGTCAAGAACATCACAAAGGGGGTAGGCGACACGCGCGACTGGGCAGCGATTCAGGCGCGGCTCGTCGAGCCGGCGGAGCAGACCCTCTGGTCACAAGTCGATGCCCGCGCGCCCGGGATCAGGGATGCGTCGGCGCGCGGTGACTACCGCGAGGCATTCGCGGGCATCGCCGCGCTGCAGCCCGCCGTGATGAAATTCTTTGACGACGTTCTGGTCATGACCGATGATGAACCGCTTCGGCACGCGCGGCTGGCATTGGTTGCGGCGCTGCGGGATGTGATCCTCGCGATTGCCGATATTTCTGAGATCGTTACGGAAAGCTGAGAGGTTGAGTCGAAATGGCGAAGAAGGCAACCAGGAAGCCGGCCCGTGCGCTGGCGAGGAGCATCAGGCAGATTGGGCGAGCGGTCGCGCGGACCGCTCGCGGCACCAAGCACGTGTATTTTTTCGGCAATGGAAGGGCGGAGGGCGGCCGCGGCATGCGTGACACGCTCGGCGGGAAGGGTGCCGGCCTGGCCGAGATGACCAACGCGGGCCTGCCAGTGCCTCCGGGCTTCACCATCTCCACCGATGTCTGTTCGCTGTACTACAAGCAGAAGGGAAAGATTCCTGCCGCCCTCGATGCGGAAATCGCCGGGAACATCCGGAAACTGGAGAAGGCCGCGGGGGCGACCCTGGGTTCGACCAGGAACCCGCTGCTCGTGTCGGTTCGATCGGGGGCCAAGTTCTCCATGCCGGGGATGATGGACACGATCCTGAATCTCGGCCTCAACGACGCGGCCGTCGAGGGACTGAAGGCGCGCACGACCAACGGCCGTTTTGCCTTCGACAGCTACCGCCGGTTCATGCAGATGTTCGGCAACGTGGTCCTCGAGATTCCCAAAGACGCGTTCGAGCACGAGTTCGCTGCCGTGAAGCGCGCGAAGGGCGTGTCGCTCGACACCGATCTGGACGAGCAAGCGCTGCGCGAGGTGGTCCAGCGTTACAAGAAGCTCGTGCGCGCCAGAACCGGGCGCAATTTCCCACAAGAGCCGCGCGAGCAGCTCACGAAGGCGCGCGACGCCGTCTTTCGCTCGTGGATGAACCCGCGCGCGCGGGAATACCGCCGCATTTACGACATCCCGGATCACATCGGGACGGCGGTAAATGTCCAGATGATGGTGTTCGGCAACACCGGCGAGCGCTCGGCGACCGGTGTTGGGTTCACGCGCAACCCCGCGACCGGCACCAAGGAGTTCTACGGCGAGTTCCTGATCAACGCGCAGGGCGAGGACGTCGTGGCGGGCATCCGGACGCCCCAGCCCATCGTCGAGCTCGAGAAAGTGATGCCCAAGGCGTATAAGCAGCTGCGGGACATCACGAGCCGACTCGAGCGCAACTATAAGGACATCCAGGATTTCGAGTTCACGATCCAGGACGAGCGGCTGTTCATGCTCCAGACGCGGACCGGCAAGCGCACCGGCTACGCCGCGGTGATCATCGCCACGGACATGGTCGCGGAGCGGCTGATCACGCCCAAGGACGCCATTCTGCAGATCGACCCCGAATCGCTGTCGCAACTGCTCGCGCCGGGTTTCGATCCCAAGGAATGGAATGGGATTCCGGTCGCCACCACGGGCCTGCCCGCCTCCCCTGGCGCCGCCTGCGGCCGTGTAGTGTTCAGCGCGGAGGAGGCCGTGAAATGGTCGGACGCGGGAAAGCCGGTCATTCTCGTGCGCCGCGAGACCGTGCCCGACGACATTCACGGCATGTTCGTGTCGCAGGGTATCCTGACCGCCACCGGCGGCATGACCTCGCATGCCGCCGTCGTGGGACGGCAGATGGGCAAGCCGTCCATCGTCGGCGCGGGCGAGCTCGAGATCGACGAAGGCGCGAAGCGGTTCTCCGTGAGGGGCCACACGATCCGTGAAGGGGACTTCGTCTCGTTCGACGGTCTGACCGGCGAGGTGAAGCTGGCAAGAATCGCTTCGAAGGCGAGCGAAATCCTGCAGGTAGTCAACGGGCAGCTCGGCGAGGAGAAGTCGGACATCTACCGTCGTTTCATGCAGATTCTGACGTGGTCTGACAAGTACCGCCGGATGGGCATCCGCGCCAACGCCGACCAGCCCGACCAAGCCGAGCTTGCGTACGCGTTCGGCGCGAGCGGCATCGGCCTGTGCCGCACGGAACACATGTTCTTCGGCGAGGGACGCATCCCCATCGTGCGGCGGATGATTCTCGCCGACAACGAAACGGACCGGCGCGCGACGCTGCAGGAGTTGCTGCCGCTGCAGCGCGACGACTTCTACGGCGTGTTCAAGGCGATGCACGGTCGACCGGTCACGATTCGGACCATCGACCCGCCGCTTCACGAGTTCCTGCCCAAGCGGGAGGAGTTGATAGTGGACATCGCGAAGCTCGAGGCGCGGGGGGAGGCGGGGGCCGAGCTGGAGGAAAAGCGTGTTCTGCTGCGCCGTGTGGAGCAGCTTCACGAGTTCAACCCGATGCTCGGCCATCGCGGCGTCAGACTCGGCATTACCTTCCCTGAAATCACCGAGATGCAGACGCGGGCGATTATCGAGGCGGCGTGCCAGCTCGCGAAGGAGGGCGTCAAGGTCACGCCCGAGATCATGATTCCGCGCGTCGGACACGTGAAAGAGCTGCGCGATCAGAAGGCCGTGGTGGATCGGGTCGCCGGGGAGGTCATGAGAGAGCGTGGCGTGCGCGTCAAGTATCTCGTCGGCACGATGATCGAAGTGCCGCGCGGCGCCTTGACAGCCGATCAGATCGCGGCCGACGCGGAGTTTTTCTCGTTCGGAACCAACGACCTTACGCAGCTCGCCTTCGGGTTCTCACGGGACGATATCGGAAAGTTCCTGCGGATTTATCAGGACAAGAAGATCCTCGACAAGGACCCGTTTGCGACTTTTGATGTCGAGGGCGTGGGGCCCCTGGTGCGGACGGCGGTGGAGCTGGGGCGCCGGAAGCGCCCGGACATCAAGCTCGGTCTCTGCGGCGAGCATGGTGGCGACCCAGCGTCCATTCATTTTTTTGATCAGGTCGGCCTTGACTACGTGAGCTGTGCTTCCTATCGCATACCGGTCGCGCGCCTTGCCGCCGCGCAGGCCGCGCTGGCGGTCAAGGTTGGCGATTAGTTGGTCAGTATTTTCCTCCACCAAAACGGCGGGACGACACGCGCGGACGAGGTCAATCCGGCATGGCTGACACCGGAATCGGACATCACGCTCTGGGTCGACCTCGCGGCCCCGACGCCGGAGGAGGGCCGCCTCCTCTCCGACGTGTTTCACTTTCATCCGCTGTCGGTTGAAGACGCGCTCAGCGCGATCCACCATCCGAAGATCGAGGCGTACGAGTCGTATCTGTATCTGATCCTCCACGGCATCGACTTTCAGGAAGACGAGCACTGGTTCGCCACGCGGGACGTCGACTTTTTTCTCGGCCGGAATTACCTCGTCACAGTACACGACGGCCGCTCGCGCAGCATCGCCGAGCTGAGGGAAATCTGCGACCGGAACGAGCACGTGCTCGGCGAAGGGCCGGCGGGTCTCCTTCACCGCATCGTCGACTCGATGGTGGACAACTACAGGCCGGAGATAGAGGGACTCGAGCAGCACATGAATGAGCTTGAGGATCAGGTGATCCTCGGCCGCCGCGAGAACTTCGTCCGCGACATCCTGGCACTCAAGCGCGACCTTTCCTCGCTTCGTCGTGTCGTCATTCCGCAGCGCGACGCGGTTGGGCGTCTGGCACGCCGGGAATTTCCAACGATCGACGACGAGATGGCGTTCCGATTTCGTGACGTCTACGACCAGCTCGTGCGGCTCTCGGAGGAAGCCACTATGTTCCAGGATCGCGTGACCGGAATCCTCGAGGCGCACCTGTCGACCATCTCGAACCGGCTCAACCTCGTGATGAAGGTCCTGACGGTGATGTCCACGATTTTTCTGCCGCTCACGGTGCTGACAGGCATGTGGGGGATGAACGTTCCGCTCCCCGCGTTTCCCGGCGGTGAGACGCCGCAATTCTGGTGGGTTGCGGCGTGCATGGTGGCGATCTCCGGCGTCATGCTGGTACTGTTCTGGCGCAAGGGCTGGCTCTGAGGCATGAGCCGGATCCAGATCCTTCCGGGCGATCTCGCCAACCAGATTGCCGCCGGTGAGGTGGTCGAGCGCCCGGCGTCCGTGATCAAGGAACTGATCGAGAACTCGATTGACGCGGGTGCGCGCCGCATCTCTATTGCCATCGAGCTCGGCGGCAAGAAGCTGATTCACGTCGAAGACGACGGCGAGGGGATGGGGCCGGAAGACGCCCGGCTCGCCGTCCAACGCCACGCCACGAGCAAGATCCGGCGGGCGGAGGACCTCGAGGGCATCGCGACGCTGGGATTCCGCGGCGAGGCGCTGCCGAGCATCGCGTCGGTTGCGCATGTCGTGCTGCGGAGCCGGGCGCGAGGCGCGGAATCGGGCACCGAGATTCGGATCAATGGCGGTGCGGTAGCGTCGGTCACCGAGGTCGGGACGGGCGAAGGGACCTCAGTCGACGTCGCCGACCTGTTCTACAACCTGCCGGCTCGCCGCAAGTTCCTGAAGTCCGACGGCGCGGAGTCCGCCCAGGTCTCGCGCGTTGTGACGCAGCTGGCTCAGTGCTATCCGGAGATCGGCTTTACGTTGACGAGCGCCGGGCGCAAGGTGCTGCAATGCCCGCCGGTCGGCGCCCTTCGCGATCGGCTGTACCAGCTGTACGGCGAGCGGAACGATTTCATCGAAGTGCGGCGTGATGTTGGGGCTATCAAGGTCCTGGGCTACGTCGCCGCGCTTGCCGAGCAGGGGCCCGCCCGCGGTCCACAGAACGTGTTCGTCAATCGGCGGATCGTGAAGGACCGCACCATCGCGCACGCCATCATTGATGCCTACAGCGTGGCCTCCATCAAGGAGCGTAGCCCTGAGGTGCACCTATTCATTTCGATGCCGTACACGGCGGTGGACGTCAACGTCCATCCGACCAAGGCGGAGGTGCGCTTTCGCGATCAGTCGCACATCCACGAGGTGGTCCGGCGGACGCTCGGTGACGCGCTGGGCCGGGGCCCGGCGCCAGAGCTGCAGCTCGAGGCGCCGCCGGCCTACCAGGCGCCGGCAACCACGCTGCCGCTGCCCACCGCGTACGCGGGCACGTTCCCAAGCCGCTGGACGGTAGGGGCCGCCGTCGCACCGTCGACCGTGCCGTCGGACCCCGGCACCGTCGCCCCCTTGGACGCACCCTCGCACCTTCGCACTGTCGCACCGCGCACTGACGCGGAGTTCGTAATCCGTCCGATGATCGCGTTGGGCCAGTTTCGCGACACGTTCATCATCGCCGTGGACGAGGAGGGCATCGCGATCGTCGACCAGCATGTGGCCCATGAGCGCGTGCTGTTCGAGCGAATCGTGGAGCGGCTGACCGCCGGCCCACTCGAGAGCCAGCGCCTGCTCGAACCGATGCTCATCGACTTGCCCGCAGCCGCGCGTCAGGCCCTGGTGGCGCATACCGCCGGGCTCGAGCGTATGGGATTTGAGCTGGAGGAGTTCGGCGGGGAAGCCGTTCGCGTCGTCGCGGCCCCTGCGTTGTTGCGGCGCGAGGAGTGCGAGGCGGCGATTCGGGCGCTGGGCGAGGACCTTGAAGGCCTCGATCGGGGGTCACGGGTGGACGAGGCGCTGAAACGCATCGCCGCGACGATGGCCTGCCATGCCGCGGTGAAGGCCAATTACCCGCTCACGGCGGAAAAGATGGCACACATCCTGGACGAGCTGCGTCGAACAGCGTATTCGACCATCTGCCCGCACGGACGGCCGGTGATGCTCCGTCTGACGCGCCGAGAGGTCGAAAAGAACTTCCAGCGCGTTTGAGGGGGTGCGCGAACGCCTCAGGCAGGCTCGATAACCGCCACCAGGCTCTTAGGCATTACTTCCTCTTCGGTCTCACCCACGCTGATGACACCGGAAGGTCCTTGCACCCGCGAACCTCGCCGCCTCGCACCTCAGCTCTTGCGCTTCTTCAGCTTCTTCCATTCCTCGAGCCGTTTCCGAATCTCCTTCTCGAAGCCGCGCTCGGGCGGCTTGTAGTATTGGCGACGGGCAAGCGACGCCGGCAGGCACTCCATGGCAGCAATGGCGTCCGGCTCGTCGTGCGCGTACCGGTAGTCCTTTCCGTACTCGAGCTCTTTCATCAGCTTCGTTGGGGCGTTCCTCAGATGCAGTGGCACCGGGTCGGCCGCCTGCGCATGTGCGTCAGCGGCGGCAGCTTCGTACGCGGCATAGACGGCGTTGCTCTTGGGCGCGGTTGCCAGGTAGATGGCCGCCTGCGCGAGAGCGGCGCTGCCTTCGGGCATGCCGATGAAGTGCGCCGCGTCCTTGGCGGCCACCGCGACCGCCAGCGCCTGTGGGTCCGCGTTGCCGACGTCCTCGGACGCAAAGCGAATCAGCCGCCGCGCGATATACAGGGGATCCTCGCCCGCCTCGAGCATGCGCGCGACCCAGTAGACGGCGGCATCCGGATCGCTGTTCCGCATCGATTTGTGGAGCGCCGAGATTAGGTTGTAGTGCTCCTCGCCACTCTTGTCGTACAAGAGGGCGCGGCGCTGGATAGACTGCTCGAGCTGCGGGAGATCGAGGCGGCGGCCGGTGGTGCCTGGCTCCTCGGGCGCCGCGGCTGCGGACAACTCCAGCAGGTTCAGCGCGCTCCGCGCGTCGCCATTGGCAAACCGCGCGATGGCTGCAATTGCCGCGTCGGTAACGGTGATGTCCATCTTGCCGAGACCGCGATCGACGTCCGCCAGTCCGCGGCGCAGGATGGTCTCGATCCCGTCTGCCGTCAGCGGTTGAAGCAGGAACACTTTCGACCGCGAAAGCAGCGCCGCGTTGACTTCAAATGACGGGTTCTCAGTCGTGGCACCGATCAGGACGATATCGCCCCCTTCGACCCGGGGAAGAAACGCGTCTTGCTGCGCCTTGTTGAACCGGTGGATCTCGTCGATGAACACGATCGTGCGCCGGCCCGTGGTATGCCGTCGCGCCTCGGCGGCCGCCATGACCTCCTTGATTTCTTTGATCCCGGAGAGAACGGCGCTGAACTGGACAAAGTGCGCCTTGGTCATGTCCGCGACGATGCGCGCGAGGGTGGTCTTGCCGGTACCGGGTGGACCCCACAGGATGATCGATTGCAGCATGTCGCGTTCGATGGCTTCTCGGAGGGGCCTGCCGGGCGCGAGGATCTGCTCCTGCCCGACGACCTCGTCCAGGGTGCGGGGGCGCACGCGGTCGGCGAGAGGAGTGCCTTCGACCGGCGCGCGGCCTCTAGGTAACGAGGTGTCTCCGTGCCTCCGTACCTCCGTGGCCCGTGGAGACGGTTCGTCGTCGAAGAGGAAGTTGCTCATGATTGCTGGCGGCGCGCCGCGTAAATGAGGATCGCACCCGCCACCGCCACGTTGAGAGATTCCACAGGCGGCGTCATCGGGATCGTGACGAGTTCGTCGCACTGAGCTAGAACGCCGGCCGGCAGGCCGGGCCCTTCGCCGCCCAGGAGCAACGCGACGGGGCGGCTCCAATTGATGGTATCCGGCGCGCGCCCGTCGTGCGGCACCGCGGCCACCGTCGTGGTCCCGGACGTCCGGGCACAAGCCACGATCGCATCGGGTGTCAGACCGGCCGCGACCGGCAGGCGCAGCGCGCTGCCCATACTCCCGCGCAGCGCCTTCCACGAGAACGGGTTCGCCGACGTGCCCGTGACGAGCACGCCTGTCACGCCGCCAGCCTCGGCTGCGCGGACAAGTGCGCCGAGGTTGCCTGGATCCTGGACGTCGACCGCAACGAGCGTGAACCCGTTGGCCGCGCGGCAGATGGCGGTAGGGTCAGATGGTGATCGCCACGCAATGGCCGCAATGCCGGATGGCGACCGCACAGGGATCATCGTCGCGAAGGCCTCATCGCCGACAGCGAAGACAGGGGCTCCCGCTGAGTCCAGTGAGCGCGCCATCTCGCCCTCTTCGGTGTTGCCATTCAGACGGGACGAGGCGACCGCCACCGCCTCGAACCCCAGAGCTGCCGCCCGCGCCTCGCGCACGAGATGCACGCCGTCGAGCAGGAGCCGCGTGCCGTCTGCATCGGGCGCGTCCGCCAGCGCGCGAAACGCACGGACGATCGGGTTCTGGCGGCTGGAGATCGTCTTCATCTAGCTGGTAGTTGGTAGCTGATAGTTCGTGGTTCGTGTTCGTGTTGCTACCAACTACCGACTACAAACTACCGACTACCGACTGCCAACCGAATTCAGCATAACAGACTGTGCTAGAGTCTGAATCTGCCGTGAAAGACCGCATTCTGAAGCGTTTTAGCGATCAGATCGCCGCGCTCGAGCGCGAGCTGAGATTCGAGCTGCCCAAGGAGATTCAGCGCGCGCGTGAACATGGCGATCTGCGCGAGAACGCGGAGTACAAGGCCGCCAGAGAGCGCCAGGGGATTCTCAACACGCAGATCGCAATGCTGAAGAAGCGCGTCGGGGAGATTTCGATGATGAACCTCGATCGCATCCCGCGCGACCGCGCCGGTTTCGGATCGACGGTGCATCTTCGCGGCGCCAACGGCGACACCATCATCTATCAGCTCGTCATGCCCGAGGACGCCGACGCGGATAAGGGGATGATCTCCACCTCGTCGCCGATCGGCCGCGCCATTCTCAACAAGGAGGAAGGCGACGAGATCAAGGTGACGACCCCGAATGGCGTCCGCCGTTTTGAGCTGGTCAAGGTCACGACGATCCACGACGAAGAATGAGGCGTGCAGCCGTACTCTCCTGAGCGTCGCACCGCCCTCGTGCTGTGCGGAACCGGCGCGCACGGCGCTTATCATGCGGGCGTGCTGCGCGCTCTGCAGGAGGCGGGCGTCAAGATCGACGTGATGGCGGGACAGGGTGTCGGGGCCGGCGCCGCCGCCCTGGCGGCGATCGATGGTGCCGCTCGTCTCTGGGATGCCGACGGGATTTGGCGCGGCGCCGCGATCCGGACGTTTTATCGGTGGAAATGGCCGTTGCGCGCGGCCGGATGGCTGTGTCTTCTGCTGGTCGCGATGCTCGCGGCCCCGCTTCTGTTCCTCGCCCTTGGGCTGCCGGGCTATCCAATCGAATTCATATCGGTCGCGCTGATGGATATCGCCGCGCTGCTGGCGGTACTCGCGGCGGGCGTGGCAATCGCGCAACACCGGGTGCCGGCCCGGCGAAAAGCCCGAGGCGCATGGTGGTGGCGGATCCTGGGCGCGCCGCTTGATGCGGATACCGCCCGTGACACATTCGCCGCGTCACTCTGGCAGTTGATTCGCGGCGCCGCCCATGTGGCGCGTCCGCCGGGTCCTGCGCTCGGTCGCCGCTACGCCGGCGTGCTGGCGGAGAATCTCGGTCAGCCTGGATTTCGCGAGCTGATGATCGTCGCGACCGACCTGGATGCACGCCGCGACGTGGTTGGGGCGCTGCTTCGGGAGCCCTACCGGCACGAGTTTGTCGCGCCGCGCCCCGAGCGTGAGCGGCGATGCGAGGTGGTCGATCTCACCGGCGCCGGCCGCGATCATGCCTTTGATCTCATCGCCGCCGGGTTGACGCCGCTGCTTGGATGCGACGCTCACATGATGACCTTTGGCGCCGACAGCTACTGGCGGGGAGAAACACACCGCGCGTGCGACCGGCCCGGCGCGGTCTCACGGCTGCTGGAGGAGCTTGCCGCGGCCGGCGTCTCCCAGGCCATCCTCGTCAGCGCGGTCGCGGCGCCGCCGCCACCGCACCGGCTGAACGTGCCCAGGCTGGAAATCCGGCACCGTCTTGGAGAGTTTCTGGCAGCGGCTGAATCCGCGGCGCTGCGGGACGCCACCGAGATGGCGCGGCTCCGGTTCGATTCCGTGTACCTGATTTGTCCGGCGCACAATCCCGTTGGCGCCTTCGACTTTGCCGGCGCGTATGATGAGGCCTCGGACCGGCGGCAGGACCTGGTGGAGCTGATGGAACGCGCGTACGAAGACGCCTATCGCCAGTTCATCGAGCCTGTCGTCGGCGCCAGTGGCGAGCATCTCGCGCGCGCGAGTAAGGGCAACGGGCCACAGAGCCACAGGGACACAGAGAAACTCGATTCTCTGTGACCCTGAGTCTGTGTGGCCTGTCTCACAAGAGCAGGGCCGATGCATCGAGACACGCTAATCGTGCACGCCGGATACCGGAAGAGTACCGAGCCCGGGCCTTTTCTGTCCGGTCCGCAGTTCTCATCCACGTACACGGCGCCTGGCGATCCGTCGCGGCACGCGCTCACTTATGGACGTTTTCATAATCCCACCTGGACGGCCTGGGAGGACGCGCTCGGCGTGCTTGAAGGCGGGCAGGCCATTGCGTTCGCGTCGGGCATGGCCGCCGCGGCTGCGGTCTTCGGGGTGAGTCTTTGTCGCGGCGATATCGTCGTGCTGCCGGCGGATTCGTACTACGCGATCAGGAAGGTCGCCTCGACCTGGCTCGACTCAATCGGCGTCCAGGTTCGCTTGGCCCCGACCAGGGGCAACGCACAAGCCGCCGCGATCGAGGGTGCGCGGCTGTTATGGATCGAATCGCCGACGAACCCGATGCTTGACGTCTGCGACATTCACGGACTCGTCGATGCGGCCCGGACGCGAGGCACCCTCGTGGCCGTCGACAACACGACGGCGACCGCGTATCTCCAGCAGCCGCTGGCGCTCGGGGCGACCTTCGTGGTGGCGTCCGACACGAAGGCGCTCACCGGCCATAGCGATCTCATCCTCGGGCATGTGGCCACAACTGACGGCCGGTTCGCCGACGCGCTGCGAACCTGGCGGACGCACCATGGCGCTATTCCCGGCCCGATGGAAGTGTGGCTCGCGCACCGATCGCTGGCCACCTTGCCGGTTCGCGTCAGTCGGCAGTGCGCAACGGCCCAGCAGCTGGCCGATCTTCTCGCGTCCCGGTCCGACATCAGCGCTGTTCGCTATCCCGGCCTGCCGGCCCATCCCGGTCATGCCGTCGCGAAACGTCAGATGCAGGCGTTCGGAACCGTTGTCAGCTTCGATCTCGGCACGCGCCCGCGCGCGGAGGCATTCCTCGGAGCCTTGACGCTGGTTCGGGAAGCAACGAGCTTCGGAGGGGTGCATTCGATCGCTGAACGCCGGGCCCGCTGGGGAGGCGACGCCGTCAGCGAGGGCTTCATCCGGTTCAGTGTCGGCTGTGAAACCGCCGAGGATATCCTGAGCGACGTGACCCACGCCCTGCAAGCCGCGTCCGTCAGACCTTGACGAGCTTTTTCTCTGGGGGCTGGTGCTCGTGGAGAAACTCGATCGCCATGGCGAGCACGCGTTCGGTGAAGCCGTCGGCCTGCAGGTTGCCAAACTTGTCGCGGAAGGCGTTGAGGGGTACGACCGCCTTGGCCATCGCACGGTGGCCGCCGGCACTCCCGATGTCGGCGAAGTATTTGCGCACGAACTCGCCGGCGTTCCGTGAATAGCCGAGATTCCTGACCGACATGATGAGCGCGTCGTTGACGATCCCGGACACGATCGTCCACTTCACGTTCTCGAGCTGCAGGTAGAAGTCCGCGACGTACGGGATGAAGTCCTCGCGCGGGGAGGTGCCCAGGAAGGTGCAGAACACCTGCTCGACCATCCGTCCATGCTGCTTGGCCTTGAGCACGTACTCCAGCCGCTCCATGGTGATCTCGGCGCCTTCCATCTTGCGGATGAGCGCGGCGTCCGCCAGGGGATACAGGTACGAAAACGCTTCGATATCGACGCGGTTGGCCTGCCGGTTAAAGAACAGCGTGTCCGACTTGATCGCGTAGAGCATCGCGGTCGCCGTGCGCTCCGAGATGTTGGCATCCACGGCGCGCAGGTGCTCGCTCAAGATGGTCGACGTCGAGCCGTAATCGGTTCGGATGTCCTTGAACACGGCGCTGTAGCCAGGCTGCTCGGGATGGTGGTCGATCACCAGATCGACCCGGTCGATCGCGCCACCAAAGTAGTGCGGCTGCACGTCAACCATCGCGACACGGTCGTATTCGGCCACCTGCTCTGGCGTGATGAGATCGACGTGGAGATCGAGGAGGTTGATCATCCGCACGTTCTCCGGTCGCGTCACGCCCCCGACGGCCGCGATGATCGCGGTCTGCTTGGTGCGGCGCAGCACGTTGCGCAGCGCGAGGGCGCTCGCCAGGGCGTCCGGATCCGGGTCGTTGTGCATGAGGATGAGCACTCGATCGGCATCGTTGAAGAAGCGCTGGTACTGCTGAACCTTCAACCGGGTTATCGAGCGGCTGAACTCCGTCAGCAGCGGCCCGCCGAATAGCTCGGAGAGCGCGAGGTAAGAGAGCTCGGGGAATCGCGACTTCAGCTCCTCCTCCCGAGCCCGGAAGTCGGAAATGCCCACCCCCAGGACGTAGATCAGCGTGCCGCCGGCATCCCGGACCGACTCGAGGATCTTCTTGAGACTGCGCCGCCCGTTGTCTTCGACGATGACGCAGGTGCCTGGCGTGACGTCGGCCTTGAGATAGGTGTCGGTTCGGCGCGGATCCGCCGCGGTGACATTCATGCCGGCGTCGTGGAGCCGGCGGGCGAGTGGTTTGCTCTCGACGAGAAAATCGACTTGGAAGCTGGGCAGCAGGATCTCGTCGAGCATCCTCGTGACCAGCTCGGTCTGACAGACGGCGAGGCACCTCATACGATGAACACGAACGCCTCATCAGGAAGAGCCTGCGCCATGGGCGGGAAACCCTGATTATACGCCCGCTACACGACTATCGGGTCTACCAGGGGCCGGGTGTAGGATCGGAATCCTCCAAAGATGGGCATGTTCAGGGCCGGCGTCTTGGCGATGACAACGCTCGCGGCGAGCGCCGTCGCGCTCGTCGAAGGGCAGCAGGCGACATTCCGGGGGGGCATCGACCTGATGAGTTTCGGCGTGACGGTCACCGATCGGCGCGGCAACCTCATCGCCGACCTTAACGCTGAGGATTTCGAGATCGTCGAGGAGGGCCGGAAACAGACGATCAGCTATTTCGCGCGCGGCGATCGATCGGCTTCCGCCCCTGCCCTGCATATCGGCCTGCTGTTCGACACGAGCGGCAGCATGGGCGAGGACATCAAGCTGGCTCGATCGGCCGCGGTCCGTTTCCTCAATACCCTCGGCGACGCCGTCGACATGACGCTGGTCGATTTCGACACGGAGGTGCGCGTCGCCACGTATGGTCAGCGCGATTTTCCGCGGATGGTCGAGCGGATTCGCGGACGGCAGCCCGGCGGATGGACCGCGATGTACGACGCGCTGGGCGTCTATCTCGACGGGGCGGCGGAGAACGAGGGGCGCACCATCCTGGTCCTGTACACCGACGGTGGCGACACGCGCAGCGCGATTACCGTTGGCGACGTGATGACGCTCGTCCGCGCGTCGGACGTCACGATCTATGCCGTTGGCTTCCTGGAGCACCAATCAAGCGGCTCGCGGTTGGCGCAACGCATGGGGCTCATGGAGATTGCGGAAACCACCGGCGGTCAGGCATTCTTTCCATCGGCCATGAAGGACGTCGAGGTCGCTTACGACAAGATCCTGGCCCAGATTCGCGCCCAGTACAGCCTGGGTTATTCCTCCACCGACACGGCCCGGGATGGCCGCTGGCGCAAAGTCGAGATCAAGCTGACGCGCCAGGAGCTCAAGGACGCGCGCATCCAGTCGCGCAAGGGATATTTCGCGCTGTTCAAGGAAGGACAGTAAGATCGTGTGTTGGCCGTACGGCGTACGGCCGCGCCCGACTGTCCATGCCTTCGGTCCACGATCGGTTCACCCTTGTCAGCGATTTTGAGGTGCGCGGGGACCAGGTCCGCGCAATCCCGGAGCTCGTCGAAGGGCTGAACCGCGGCGACACCCATCAGGTCCTGCTGGGCGTCACCGGCTCGGGCAAGACGTTCACGATGGCGCACGTCATCGCGTCCGTGAACCGGCCGACGCTGGTGATGGCGCACAACAAGACGCTGGCCGCCCAGCTCTACCAGGAATTCAAGCGGTTCTTTCCCGACAGTGCGGTCGAATACTTCGTCAGCTACTACGACTATTACCAGCCCGAGGCCTACGTTCCCGCCACCGACTCGTACATCGAGAAGGAGGCGACCATTAACGACGAGATCGATCGCATGCGCCTTTCCGCGACGCGATCGCTCTTCGAGCGGCGCGACGTCATCATCGTGGCGAGCGTTTCGTGCATCTACGGCCTCGGCTCG
This sequence comes from Acidobacteriota bacterium, assembly GCA_016190945.1. GTDB lineage: Bacteria > Acidobacteriota > Vicinamibacteria > Vicinamibacterales > UBA2999 > JACPPO01. Next base: position 26,751 of record JACPPO010000097.1, read on the forward strand.
CCGGAGGCCTACTACGGGATGCTGCTGCCGCTGCAGCTCGGCCAGCGGATCGATCGAGACGAGATCCTGCGCAAGCTCGTCGAATTCCAGTACGAGCGCAATGACACCGAGTTCGGCCGCGGCACATTCCGTGTCCGAGGCGACATCGTCGAAGTCGTACCGTCGTACGAGGAACATGCGCTCAGAATCGGGCTGTTCGGCGACGAGGTCGACGAGCTCTCATGGTTCGATGCCCTGACGGGGAAGGTGGTCCGCCGGCTCGACAAGGTCGCCGTGTACCCGAAGTCGCACTTCGTCACCTCGCGCGACCGCACCAGGCTCGCGGTGCAGGCAATCAGACAGGAACTCGAATCGTATCGGGGGCAGCTCGAATCGGAGGGAAAGCTTCTCGAGGCCCAGCGGTTGCATCAGCGCACGATGTTCGACCTCGAGATGATCCGCGAGATCGGGTACTGCCACGGGATCGAGAACTACGCGCGCCATCTCACCGGGAGGGCCCCGGGGGATCCGCCGCCGACCCTGCTCGATTACCTGCCCGACGATGCGCTCGTGATCGTGGATGAAAGTCACCAGACGGTGCCTCAGATCCGCGGCATGTATCACGGCGATCGATCGCGGAAGGAGGTGCTTGTCGCCTACGGGTTCCGCCTGCCGTCCGCGCTGGACAACCGGCCGCTCAACTTTGCCGAATGGGAAGAGCGCGTGAACCAGGTGGTATTCATATCGGCGACCCCCGGCCCGTACGAGCTATCGAAGGCCGGCGGGGTCGTCGTCGAGCAGGTCATCCGGCCGACGGGCCTGATGGATCCCCCGATCGAGGTGCGGCCGGTGCGCGGACAGGTTGATGATCTGCTGGCCCAGATTCGCGAGCGCGCCGAGCGAAAGGAGCGGGTGCTCGTCACGACGCTCACCAAACGGATGGCCGAGGACCTGACGACGTACTACCAGGAGCTCGGCGTGAAGGTCCGGTACTTGCATTCGGACATCGACACGCTCGAGCGCGTGGAGATTCTCCGGGACCTGCGTCGAGGGGTCTTCGACGTGCTCGTCGGCATCAACCTGCTGCGCGAAGGCCTCGACCTCCCGGAGGTGTCGCTCGTGGCGATCCTCGACGCCGACAAGGAAGGGTTTCTTCGGTCGGCCGGTGCCCTAATTCAAACGTCCGGCCGTGCCGCGCGCAACGTGAACGGCCGCGTCATCATGTACGCCGACACGGTGACGGCATCGATGAAATCCGCGATTGGCGAGACGGAACGCCGCCGCGACCTGCAGGCCGCGTATAACGTCGAACACGGCATCACGCCGGAGTCCGTCGTCCGCCAGATCGATGACGTCATGTCGAGCGTGTACGAGCGCGACTACCTGATGGGACGGTCGTTCGGCGAGCCTCGGGAGACATTCCGCACGCAGGCGGAGCTCGATGCTGAGATCGGACGTCTTGAGACGGAGATGAAGGCGGCGGCGGCGAACCTGGACTTCGAGCGCGCGGCGGCGCTGCGCGATACGCTCAAGACGCTGCGCAGTCGAGAGCTCGGCCTGACAGGTCTCTCGGCGGGCCGGTGACCGCGTGCTGAGACTACTCGAAGGCTGGATCAAGTCCGCGCTGCTGGAGATCCAGGAGTACGCGCGCCTGCAGAGCGCAACGGTGCGCGGCTGCGTCACGCGGCCCTTCTACTTTCGCGATGTCGTCGAGCAGTTCGAGCAGATCGGGATCGGGTCGCTGACCGTTGTGCTCTTGACGGGGTTCTTCACGGGTGCCGTTCTTGCGCTGCAGACCGGCATTACGCTCGACCAGTTCGGCGCGCGCCCCTTTGTCGGCCGCCTGATCAGCGCCTCCATGATCAAGGAGCTCGGTCCAGTGCTAACCGGGTTGATGCTTGCCGGCCGTGTGGGATCCGGCATCGCGGCGGAGCTTGGATCGATGGTTGTCACGGATCAGATCAACGCACTCCGCACCCTCGGGACCGATCCGGTGCGCAAGCTCGTTGTGCCGCGCGTACTGGCCGGAGTGTTCATGGCGCCGGTGCTGACCGTGGTGGCCAATACCGTCGGAATCATCGGCGGATGGTTGATCGCCGTGTTTCAATTGCGAGTCGCGTCCAGCCTGTACTGGACGTCGGTCATCGAGGGCCTGTATCTCGAGGATGCGTGGATGGGGCTCATCAAGCCATTCTGTCTCGGCTTCGCGATCGTGACGATCGGCTGCCACGTCGGCCTGCGCACGCACGGCGGAACCCAGGGAGTCGGCCGCGCGACGACCAACGCGGTGGTTGCCTCGTCGGTGGCGGTGATCGCCGTGGATTTCTTTGTGACGCGGCTGTTGATTACGCTGCTGTACTAATGGGATTTGCCGCGCAACGTTCCGCGTCGCTTGAGGAAGGGCTCGGTGCGGGGTCGCCGGTTCTGATCTTCGACAAGGTGTCGCTCGCGTTCGATGACAAGGTGATTCTGAAGGACATCAGCTTCACCGTCATCGTGGGCCATACGAAGATCATCCTCGGCGCCAGCGGCTCCGGCAAGTCGACCATCTTGAAGCTGGTTCTTGGACTTCTGAGGCCCGATGAGGGCATCATCTGGGTCAACGGCGAGCGGGTCGACCAGATGACTGAGCAGCAGATGATGAAGGTGCGAGCCGATCTGGGCATGGTGTTCCAGGAAGGGGCGCTCTTCGACTCGCTGACCGTCGCGGAGAACGTCGGCTACAAGTTATATGAGGAAACGGACATGCCGACGGATCAGGTGCACCGCCGCGTGGAGGAGGTTCTCGGGTTCATCGGTCTTGGAGAATACTCCGATCGGATGCCGTCCGAGCTCTCAGGCGGGCAGCGGCGGCGCGTGGCGATCGCCCGCGCCATGGCGGCCAAGCCGCGGATCCTCCTGTACGACGAGCCGACTACGGGCCTCGATCCGATCACGGCAACGACCGTCGACGACGAGATCATCAAGCTCCGGGACTTCGAGAATGTCAGCTCGATCCTGGTGACGCACCAGCTGCGCGACGCCTTTTACGTGGCGACGCACGAGGCGGTGCGGCGTGATGACGGGGTACTGCAGATTGTTCCTGCCGATCCGGAGAAATCGGAGGAAGCGGAGTTCATCATGTTGAAGGACGGCGGGGTTGCCTTCGAGGGTTACGCCGCCGAGCTCCGCGCGTCGTCGGACGCCTATCTGAAGACCTTTTTGTCGTAGTGAAGGGCGGACCCTTCGGCCTCCGCTGCTGTCGGGTCGCTAGGCGCCCCGACGGGCCAGCGCTGGCCGGGCGGTCTGCGTTGGCGGACCGTCCTGGCGGACGCGCCGAAGCGCGACAAGCGCGAAGGCCGGCGGGTCCGCCCATCGAAAGGCGATTCAATGCCCCGTACGCGTTCGCTGGCCTGGTCGGAACTGAAAATCGGCCTTCTGACGATCTTCGCGATCGTGATGGCGACCTTGCTCATCTTCCTGTTGAGCGGGGAGGGGGGATTCTTCTGGCAGCGCTACTCGCTGAAGACCGTGTTCCCCAACATCGCCGGGCTGAAGCCGGGCGCGCCGGTACGCGTGGCCGGCGTCGAGGTGGGATCGGTGAGCGAGGTCCACTTCGTCGGCGATCGCGTTGAAGTCGTGGTGGAGATCGACCGCGACATGCAACCGCGCGTCACGTCGACGTCTGCGGCATCGCTCGGATCGATATCGCTGCTCGGCGAGGCGGCGGTGGACATTACCGCCTCGAGCCAGGGTACGCCGATCCCTGAATGGGGCTACATCCCCTCGGGAGCGGCCGCCGGGTCGCTGACCGAAGTCACCGCGCAGGCGGCCGAGGGTATCGAAGAATTGACCGTACTACTGCAGGATGTCCGCTCGGGCCGCGGCACTGTGGGCCGGCTGTTCACCGACGAGGCGCTCTACTCCGAGATGAACGCCCTCGTCGCCGCGGCCGAAAAGGTCGTCCGCAGCGTGAATGAGGGGCGCGGCACGCTGGGCCGGCTCGCCCACAACCCGACGGCAGCCCAGGCGCTCGAAGCCTCTCTCCAGAACTTCGAGGCCATGACCGCCCGGATCAGGGCTGGCGAGGGCAGTCTCGGCAAGCTGCTCACTGACGATGTACTGGCCAAGACGCTCGCCTCGACAACAACGAACCTCGACTCGATTACCGGCCGGATTAGCCGCGGCGACGGCACGGCAGGGAAGCTGATTACCGAGCGCGAGCTGTACGATCGACTGAATTCCATGTCGGAGCGTCTGGACAAGGTCATGACGGGGCTGCAGCAGGGCGAGGGCACGGCTGGCCAGCTCCTGCGGGACCGCCAGTTGTACGAGAATATGAACGGAGCGGTCGCTGAATTGCGGCAGCTCGTGCGGGATATCCGTGCGAATCCGAGGAAGTTCTTGAACGTCAGGGTGAGCCTTTTCTAGCCTTGCACCTCGCACCTCGCACCGCCGCGCCTTTTGGCCCTTCCGTTCCGGTCCGATTGACGACCGGGCCCTCCGGTGGTACAAGTCGCCGTGACTAGCGGGATCCCCGCCGCGCACGCCTGCGCGGTGGAGTGCCGTCCGGGGGGTGCGCCCATGACTGATCGTCTTCGTGGCGTGCGTTGTCTCGCCACCGCGTCTGTCTTGCTCGTCGCGCCGGCGCTTGCCGGAGCCCAGGAATCCAGGTCGTCGCAGCTTGCTACCGAGCTGGTGAAGATGCTCGACGCGATGAAACTCGACAGCATCGCGGCGAAAGCGGAAGGCGATCGGTATGTCGGCGCCCTGTACTTCCCAGGCAGCCAGCTCCTCGTCGTCCAAGCCCGATACAGCGTCCCGGAACGCATGGACGCGCAGCTGGCCGGGAAGAACTATCGAGACGTCTACATCGATCTAAACAGCGCCTCGATCAAGGATTCGAAGACCCTGGTCTCCGATCTCGGGGCCAACGGGCTCCAGGCCAGGCGCCGCGACGATCAGCCGTACGACACGGTGGACGTCGGCGGCAGGAGCTATGCGTTCGACGGTGACTGGGACAAAGCGAAGATATCCGAGCAGGAGTACACGAAGGCCTTCGAGGCGAGTGACGCGGAGTATACGCGTATGCTCGAAGTCCTCGTCGCTCATCTCAAGAAGACCTCGTAGCCGGCGCGTGCCGCCAATGGTGCGAGGCAGAAAAGGGCCGCCCCTCGGGGCGGCCCTTTTTGTGTGTGCGCCAGGCAGGGCGCGCAGCGCCGTGGCTGGCGCTGTCAACCGATAGCGAAAGCGAGTCGGAAAGTGACTTGGAGGTGCAAGTCCGCCGGGGGCCGGCGCCTCGCGGATACCGTACTCAATGGCCGGGGGCCGTGGTGGCACGCGGGCGCGAGTCACATGCACGCGGCCCAACCCACCGCTGCGCTGCGGCAGGCGGGTCTCTTGAGCTTGCTGGAGGAGTACAGCGCCTTACGGGTGCTTCGTGAACCGCCGGATGCCGAACGGCACGTCCGGTGGTGTGGGAGGTGAGGATCAGCAATAATCCTCACCTACCCGCTACAGTGACGGGACTCGTGACCCTGGTTCGCTCGATCGTCACCTACGCCGTCGTGCTCGCCTACATTCTGGTGGCGGGGCCGACGGGGCTCCTGATCGCAGTCGGCTTCCGGTGGAAGTGGGGACTGTACGCGCTCGGGCACGCGGGCGTGCGGCTTGCCCTGACGCTGGCGGGCATCCGATACCGCGTCGTGGGTCGCGATCGCGTGCCCGCGACCACCGTGGTGTTCTGCTCGAACCACGCGAGCAACGTCGATCCCCCCGTCCTCTTCCAGGCGCTGCACCCGCAGCTCCACGTGCTCTACAAGGCCGAGCTCCACAGGTTTCCCATCATGGGCGCGGTATTCGACGTCGGCGGGTTCGTGCCGATCGATCGGGGCGACCGTGACAAGGCCATGGCGTCGATCACCAGGGGTGCGGAGTCGCTGCGCGCCGGCAACTCGTTTCTGATTTTTCCCGAAGGGACTCGCAGCCGGACCGGACACCTGCTGCCTTTCAAGAAGGGCGGTTTCATCATGGCCATCCAGGCGCAGGTGCCGATCGTCCCTGTCGCCGTGCAGGGTGGCCGCGCCGCCATGCGGAAGGGCAGCGCCCTCATTCGCCCCGTTCGGGTCAGCGTGCGCCTTGGAACCCCGATCCCGACCGCCGGCCTGACGCTGGACGATCGGGACGCGCTGATTGAACGAGTCAGACGACAGGTCGAACTGTTGCTGGAAGAAGGGTCGCTCTGGGAATAGATCCCATTGCCCTGTCGCTGATTCTCTGAGTCATGCAGGGCGGACCTTCAGGTCCGCCCATCGCGGCCGCGGGGATGCCGGAAACAATCCTCAACATGGAGCAACTCAAAGATGTGCTCAGCGACCGTCGCATTCAACGCCGATCGGAATGACTGATAATGGGATATTGTCAGACAACTTCGGTGCGCGACCGGGATGCTTCATGTCCCCCGGCCTCAGAAGAATGACGTGTACGGAATGATGAGCGCTCTCCATGGCATAGGAAGGAGATATTGGATGAAGCTACGGGCGTCGAGCTGGATAGCTCTCGCTGTTGCAATGGCAGCCTCCGTCATGATCGCAATTCAGCCTCTGCATGCCGAATTGATCGAAATGACGAAAAAGGTGGCGGGAACCACGGTTCACTATAAGGTCGTGTTACCGAACGGGTACGATCCGGGGAAGGCGTATCCTGGAGTCCTCGTGCTCGGCGGTGGCCCGCAAACGATGAACACGGTCGACAACATTCTGATGCGCAGCTTTCGTGCAGAAGCCGAGAAACGCGGGTATATCGTCGTCGCACCCGCCGCTCCGGACGGGCAGCTGTTTTTCGAAGGCGGCGCGCGCATCTTTCCTGAATTCTTGAAAATGATTTCCGCGGATTATGAGATTCAGGATGGAAAGTTTCATATCGCGGGGCCGTCAAACGGTGGGATCGCGGCATTCCACGTGGCGGCGGCAAATCCGCAGTACTTCCTCTCCGTTACTGCTTTCCCTGGATACATGTGGGAGCCCACCGCAGCCAAGCTTCAGGCGATCTCGAAAATGTGCGTGTTTATGTACGTGGGCGAGTTAGACGAGTACATGTGGCACGGTGAAATGAAGAAGGAAGCCGAATTCCTTCGTTCCAAAGGTACCCTCGCACGTTACACCGTCGAGAGAGGCCAGCCCCACCGCTTGGCCACCCTCGCCGGAGCCAACGCCGCACGCCTGTTCAATGGATTTGAAGACACTCAGAAGGGATGCAGCCAATAGGGCCGCAAGCGGATGACCCCGATGAACGTAGCCACCCACCGACGTCGGTGAGACGATCCGGTCGAAACTGCGAAAGGCTCACATGGCATGCGGCCGTCGGCAGAACTTCCCTCGATAAAGTAGACGCTTCCACTTAACGCTGAGAGGCGTCTGTGGCTCAGAGCCGGCATGCGGAGCCGGCGGCCGCGGGCCGGCATCCCCGCGACCGCGAGGGGCGGACCCGAAGGTCCGCCCCTCCATCAACAATCAACTCGGGATGTGGGATTTCCAGACTAACTGCCGGCCGAGAAAGTGAGCGTCCAGGGCTTGACAGGCGCCCCGTCGAAGGCCTTGAGCCCTTCCAGCAGCTCGACCCGTATCGCCCGGAACCGATCCAGTGGCTGCGTGAACTTGATCTCAATGGCGCGCGTCCCGGCATCGTAGGTGTGCAGGAACTCCAGCGAGGCGGGCTGTGGCGCGTCTGGCGGCGCCGGGCCGACGTAGCTGACGCGAACCTGGCCGGCGATCGTGGCGGGATCGAGTCCGCGTGAAAACTGGATGCGGACCGAGCTCGTCACCGGGACGCCGACTTCCCCCTCGTATGGTGAAGTGAAGACCACTTCCGCCGGCTCGAGCGGCACAGCGGGAGAAGGGGCTTCCTCCTCCGCCGCCGGCGCCTCCGGGGCCGTGGTCGTGGCAACAGCGCTGCCCACGATGGTCACGAGGCCGCGATCCTGGGTCACCGTGCCGGTGATCTGCAGCCAACGTCCGGTGTCGACGCGGGCGTCCACCGAGAGGTCAAAGCCCCGCCCCCGGGGACGCAGATCGGTCACCCAGACGGCGGCATCGGCCGAGCGCAGGACGAAGTCATAGCGGCTCTTTCCGGGTGCGCTGGGGAGATCGCCAAACAAGTTGCGTCCGCGGAACTGGCCGACGATGGTGACTTTCTGGCCCTCGAACCGCCACGGCTGCAAGGCGAGGCCGCGTACCGACGGCGTTGTAGCAAACTGCGCCTCAGCGACCCCCGTCACGAGCAGCAGCAGTTCTTCGCCGGGCCGCGGCCATCGCTCCGGATCGCGGACCCCGTCATAGCCGGCGAGTCGGAGATCTCCGGGCTCGAGCCGCCCCACGTCGAGAAGCTGTCCGCGCACCTCGACGGCCCGCGCGGCCGTCTTTGCGCCGGTCAACAGGACTGTGATGTCACGCTCGCCCCCGCGCAGCATCACGCGCGCGCCGCTCTCAACAAACTCGCCGTGCAGGAGCACGTTCTGAAGGTGGAAGTAACCGGGGTACTGATGAAGCATCGCAACCGTCGCCAAGTGACGGATGGCTCCTTGGGACGTGGCGCTCCCGGATGGGGCCAGGAGAAGAAGGATCGCCGCGAGAAGCTGCAGCCGCCTCACATCTTCATTCTACCGTGCGCATTGCCATGCGGCCCACGATGATCGCCAGCGCGATGAAGAGCGCCGAGCTTGCGAGGTGACCGAGGAGCGTTTCCTCGTGGAAGAAGGGGAATGCCGTGCCGATTGCCTGCAGCGGCGCAATCGTGCCGGTCCCGACGAGAATCGCAAAGACGATCCCGGCGATCGACCCGCCGGCGATGAGGCCCGAGCTGAACAGTGTCCCGGCTCCGACGTCGGACTGCTGCGCGGGGCTTTCCTTCCGTTCGACCCACGCGCGGACGAGACCGCCCGCGAAGATGGGCGCCGTGGTCGCAATCGGCAGGTACAAGCCAACCGCAAACGAGAGCGAATGAATGCCGCTCAGCTCCAGCGTAACGGCGATAAAAATCCCCACCAAGACCAGTCCCCACGGCAGGTTCTGGTTCAGCAGGCCGGTGATGATCGTCGACATCAACGTTGCCTGGGGCGCCGGCACCGCCTCGGACCCGATGCCGAAGACCTGGTGCATGTACAGCGTGGTCATGCCGATGATCAGGCCCGAGGTGAGCACGCCGATGATCAGTCCGAGTTGCTGGTACAACGGCGTCGCACCGACGATATAGCCCGTCTTTAAATCCTGGGACGTCGTCCCCGCGTTTGCCGCCGCGATACACACGATGGCGCCCACCGAGAGCGCGATGGGTGCGTAGAGGTCGCCCGTCCACCCGAGGGCGACAAAGAGCACGCAGGTCAGGATGAGTGTCGCGATTGTCATCCCCGAAATCGGGTTCGAGGACGACCCGATGAGACCAGTGATCCTGGATGACACGGTGGCAAAGAAGAAGCCGAAAATCAGGATGAGGACGGCGGTAAGCACGTTTCCCTGCGTCGGCAGGCCAGGGCTCGCGAACAGGAAGATCGCCAGCAGGAGCGAGCCGCCAAGGACGACCCCCATCGGGATGTCGCGCTCCGTGCGGACCCAACCGCTCCCCTCGGGTCCGGTTACCGCGAAACCGCGAAGGCTTCCGCGCGCCGAAGACACGATGATCGGGATGGTTCGTGCCAGCGTGATGATGCCGGCGGCGAGCACGCCCCCCGCGCCGATGTACCGGATATAGGCGCTCCACAACTGTCCCGGGTCCATCTCCGAGATGAGGAACGGCCTTCCGGTCGCCGGATTCACCGCGAAATTCGGGTGAATGGGCGGAAACGGCTCCGTGATGAACGCGCCGAGAATCGACAGCAAGGGAAGCAGGCCCAGCCACGCCAGGACGCCGCCGGCGACCATCGTCCCGGCAATCCGTGGTCCGATAACGTAGCCGACGCCAAGGTACTCAGGCGAGATGTCGACCGCCAGCGTCGCGTTGGGAAACTGGCTCGCGCGAGGCATCGCGTAGCCGATTTCGGTTCGAAAGAGATTGAAGATCCACGAGAGCGCCTTCCACAGCGCCCCGACGCCGAGCCCGCCGAACACGAGTGCGGCGAGCCGGCCGCCCCGCTCGCCCGCGACAAGTACCTCGGCGCACGCGGTGCCCTCAGGGTAGGGGAGCGTCGCGTGCTCCTTGACGATCAACGCACGGCGCAGCGGCACCATCATGAGGACGCCCAGCACCCCGCCCGCGAGCGTCAGCATCGTGATCTGCAGGTAATTGAAGTAGTTCGGACCGTAGGGTAGCAGGAAGATCAGTGCCGGGATCGTAAAAACCACACCGCCGGCGACGGATTCGCCGGCCGACCCGATCGTCTGGACGATATTGTTTTCGAGGATAGTGGAGCCGCCGAACTTCTTCAGCACCGAGATCGCCAGAACAGCGATTGGAATGGACGCGCTGACGGTCAGTCCGGCCCTCAGTCCCAGGTAGACGGTGGAGGCGCCGAAGAGCAGGCCGAAGAGGATGCCGAGCACGATCGCTTTGGCGGTGAATTCCGCCGGCGATTGCGACGGAGGTACGTACGGGCTCCAGCGAGCCATGGCGCGAGATGGTAGCATTGAACCTTGTGAATCGGTTGAACAAGCGGAAACAGGCATCCGATCAGGTTTCCGAGCTCACGATTAACCGCCTCTCCGTGTATCTGCGTTGTCTCAACGAGCTCGACGTCGCCGGAACGCAGACGATTTCTTCGCAGGCGCTCGCCGAGCAGTTTCGTCTCAACGCCGCGCAGATTCGCAAGGATCTCGCGTGCTTCGGTGAATTCGGCGTCCGCGGCGTCGGTTATTACATCAAGGAGCTTCGCCGCGATCTCCGTCAGATCCTCGGGCTCGATCGCCACCTGCGCGTGGTCATCATGGGCGCGGGCAACCTCGGGTTGGCGCTGGCCGACTACCCGGGCTTTCGGCAGGAAGGCTTCGAAATCGCCGCGCTCTTCGACGCGGCGAATGAGAAGATCGGGCACGAGTCGCGCGGCGGCGTCCCGATCTACGACATCAAGGCGCTGAAGCGACTGGCGCGGCGGGAACGGCTCGACATTGCCGTGATCGCGGTGCCGGCGCCCCACGCCCAGCCGGTTGTCGATGTCGTGGTGGTTGCCGGCATCAAGGCGATCCTCAATTTCTCGCCGGGGGCGCTCAAGGTGCCGGGCGATGTGAAGCTGAAGAGTGTCGACTTGACCGTATCGCTCGAAAGCCTTTCGTTCTACCTCGCCCGGGGAAAAGAAACGCGTGGCTAAGAGGCGACGCGCGAGGGTGCGACGTGCGACGGAGCGGAAGGGGCGATTGGTCGCACTATCGCATCGCACGCTCTCGCACGTTGATCGTCAGGGTCGCGTGAAGATGGTGGACGTCGGCGACAAGCCGGTGACGAACCGCGAGGCGGTGGCGCGCGGCGAGGTCGCAATGAGCGCCGCCGCGTTGAAAGCCATCCGCCGGGGGGCGGTTGCGAAAGGCGACCCGCTGCAGGCGGCGAGGCTCGCCGGTATCATGGCGGCCAAGCAGACCTCGGCGATGATTCCCTTGTGTCATCCGTTGCCGCTGACCCATGTGAGCGTGGAGCTTGCCCCGACCCGGCGCGGCTACCGGATCGAAGCCCGCGTGCGGACCGGCGCCCAGACGGGCGTCGAGATGGAGGCGCTCGTGGCCGTATCGGTGGCCGCCCTGACGATCTATGACATGGTCAAGGCGATCGACAAGGCAATGGTCATCGGAGACATCTGCCTCGTGGAAAAGCGTGGCGGCAGGTCTGGGACGTTCACGCGCAAGACCTGATCCGGCCGACGCGCACCCTTCGACAGGGTAGCGACAAGGGGCCGCCTGCACGCGGGCGCGGTTGGTGAGCTGACGGAGGCCGAGGCCCCGAACCGCCGAGCGCATCTCAAGAGCGCCGCCTCACTATGTCACCTCCTGCGGATCGGTCCGGACGTGGTCCAGCGGGCGCAAAGGCGGGCGTCCTCGAACGCCTGCGAAATGAGACGGAAGGATAACGGAGGCCCGGCGGTCCACTCAGGACTCGGTCATTGGGCTGTGGGATGTTCCGGCGGCGGTGGCTCGATATGGATGACCACGTCTACCAGATGCGGGAACCGCTTCATCAGGAGATCCTTGACGATATGCGACGTGGCGTGCGCTGACGCGAGCGGTGTCCGCCCGTCAAGCCACACGTGAAGATCCATGAACACGTAGTCCGCCGGGCCGCGCGTCCGGATCTGGTGGCAGCCCAGGACCTGAGGAATGGACCGCACCACGGCTCGCACGTCGTCCTCGGCCATGACGATCTCGTCGGCGAGGATCCGTGACGCTTCCTGGGCGATCCCCCAGCACGCCCGGCCGATGAAGGCCGCCACGAAGAACGCGGCGAACGGGTCGAGCAGCGGGTACCCCCACCAGACGCCGAGCAGCGCGCCCAGCACCGTACCGGACGTCAGCACATCACTGCGCGTGTGTTTCGCATCCGCGCTGAGCACTTCGCTGTTCAGCCGCTTCGCTTCCCGTTCCTCGTACGCCACGACGAACAGGTTCACGACGAGCGTGATCGTCATGATGCCGATGCCTTCGGGAAACACCTTCGGCGCGCCGCCGTTGACCAGCCGATCATAGGCGGCGCCGAGCACCTGCACGAGGACGATGACCAGGAACACCAGGATACCGAGCGAGGCCATCGTCTCGTATTTTCGGTGGCCGTACGGATGGTTCTGGTCGGGCGGGCGGCGCGCGACCGACACGCCGACGAGCGCGACGACGTTGGAGGCGGCGTCGGTCAGCGAGTGAAAACCGTCGGAAAGGATCGAGACCGCCCCGGTGGCATATCCAAGGCCGATCTTGATGACGGCAACCGCGAGGTTGAGAACGAGGACGCGGTAGAGGACGGAAACGACCGCGGAATACCGGTCCGTCAGAATACGTGTGCGGTCGGTATCGGCCACCAGCGCAGCTGCACCTTGCCGATGATGTATTTCTTCGGCACGAAGCCCCAGTGGCGGCTGTCGGAGCTGTTGTTCCGGTGGTCGCCCATCACGAAGTAATAGCCTTCCGGAATCACCGAGGGGCCGAAGTCGTCGTGGCTGCGGTACTCGGGCGGCACGAAGTCGTCCTGCATCGGCACGTCGTTGACGAACACGCGGCCGGCGACGATACGAACCTGGTCGCCTTCCTCCGCAATGACCCGCTTCACGAACGACTTGTCGGGGTTGAGCGGGTAATAGAGCATCACGATATCGCCGCGCCGTGGCTCGCCCATCCGGTAGGCCAGCTTGTTGACGATGAGGCGGTCCTGGTCCGCCAGCGTCGGTGCCATGCTCAAGCCCTCGACGCGGGCCACCTGAAAGCCGAACGTGACGATCAGGGTGGCGTAGACCGCAGCCGAGGCCAGCGTCTTGAACCACGCCACGATCTCGTCCTTCCAGATATGAAGGCGGTGCATGATGACCGCCCGGCGGTCGTCGATGGCCAGCCGCATGTCAGGCGCTGCGCTGGCCTCCGCCGCCGGGCTTGCGCCGAAGTCGGGAAGGGAGGAGGCGGATGCCTCCAACGGCTCAGCCGGCGTCGGCAGCATGCCCTCGAACGCCTCCGGCGCCCCCTCGGCCCGAGGCTCGGTCAGAGCTTCAGATACTCCCGAAGCCGCTTCGTCTGCGCGCGGCTGACCGGTATCTGGGTGCCCTTCGCGTCCTTCATCCGAAGGATGTAATTCCTGCTGAACCAAGGGACTATCTCCTTGATCTTGTTGATATTGACGAGGTGCGAGCGATGCACCCGCCAGAACACTTCCGGGTCGAGGCGGGTCTGAAGTTCGTCGAGCGTCCGATAGTTGGACGTCCCGGCGACCTGCCCCGTCACTATGTTAATCGACTCGTCGGCCAGCGAGGCATAGATGATCTCTTCGGCCTGCACCAAGAGGAACCGGTCGCCGACCTTGACAGCCACCTGATCCCGCCGGATCTGGCGATTCGCCATCATTTTGACGATGCGCTCGAGCTGGTCGTTGACCGGGTCGCCCGGGCGTTGCGAGTTCAGCCGTCGCCTGGCGCGCGCCAGTGCCTGCTCCAGCCGCCCGGCATCCACCGGCTTCAGCAAGTAATCGACGGCATTGACTTCAAATGCCTCTATCGCGTGCTGGTCAAACGCGGTGACAAACACCAGGGCCGGCGACTGCCGGTCACGTTCGAGCAGGCGCCGCGCCACCTCAAAGCCGCTCAGGCCCGGCATCTGGATATCCAGGAACACCAGATCCGGCTCGTGGCGGTCCACGGCCGACAGCGCCTCGAGGCCGTTGCCGGCCTGCGCCACGACCTCGACCTCGGCCAGTCGTTCGAGCTGGTAGCACAGCTCGTCACGCGCCAGCCGCTCGTCGTCCACCACCATGACGCGAAGCGCGTTCATGCCGTGATTTGTTCGGCCGCCAGCAGCTCTGGCACTTCAATGCGCGCGGTGGTCCCTTCACCGGGCTGACTCGCGAGCGTCAACTGGTACGTGGCGCCGTAGATGACCCGCAGCCTCTCTCTCACGTTGGCCAGCCCGATGCCGCTCGACATCGGCGCGTCGAGCCGTTCCAGCAGGAAACCCATGCCGTCGTCTTTCACCTCGATGATCGCGCGGCCGTTCTCACGCCAACTGCGGATAACGATGGAGCCGGAGCCCACCTTGCGTGCGAACCCGTGCTTGATCGAGTTTTCCACCAGCGGCTGAAGAATCATGCTCGGCACGATCACGTCGATCGTGTCGGGGCTGATCTCCTTGCGAACCTGGAGCTTCGGGCCGAACCGGACCACCTCGATGTCGAGGTACTCGTCGACCGACTCGAGTTCTTCGCGCAGGGTGACGAAATGCTGATGGCTGCGAATCAGCCGCCGCAGCAGTCCGGACAGCTTGATGATGAGCGTGCGCGCGGTATCCGGCTGGGATCGAATCAGCGATGCGATCGACGCCAGCGTGTTGAACAGAAAATGCGGGTTGATCTGGCTCTTGAGGGCTTCGATTTTCGCCGCCAGCAGCAGTTTTTCCTGTTCCTGCAGGCGGTGCTCGATGCGCGCACTGTTCCAGATCTTGATGGGCGTCGCCACGGCCAGCACCGTGGCGAGGACGACGAGCGCCGTCATCCACGGGGACAGCGAATCGAGATAGAAGAGCCGCCGCTGGCCGAAGCGCATGCCGAGCGCCTGGCGAAGGAGTTCGAGTGCCACGGGCGCGACGAGCAGCACGAGCTGCCAGTTCGGCTCCAGCCTCCGAAGCATCTGCCACACATGCTTGCGCAGGTCGACAAAGACAAACGGCGTGAACTGCCAGATGGCTTCTTTCGGGCACGCCTCGCGCAGGCCGCCCCCGGCAAACCCGCAGCCCACCGCGAAGGGGATCGCGATCACCTCGCCCGCGACGAGCGCGGGGACGCCGACCAGCAGCCCCACCGTGGCACCTGCATACGGACCGGCGATCAGGCCTACGAGGAAGGCGCCTTCGAGCGTCAGGTCGGCGGCGTTGTAGTTGAGAAGCAGCCGCGCGGCGACGCCCGCCATCAACGGGAGGCCGATTGCCAGCGCAAAGACGAGACGGTCGGTCCAGCCGCGGCGCTCGAAGATAAGAATGTGCCGGAACTGCCGGAACCGGGCGAGCATCGTCGCCAGCACCGCCATGACGGCGAGCTTGACGATAAGCGTCGTCAGCAGGAACTGGTCCGCGGAGAGGAATTTAGGCTCTTCGATCACCGGTGGCTCATTGTATTATCATGAGCCCTGCATGATTAAACCGTTCCTCGTCGGGCTGAGCACTACGTTCCGGCACATGTTCAAGAAGAAGGTTGCGGTGAATTATCCGGAGCAGAAAGTGCCTATGTTCCCAAGGTATCGCGGCAAGCAGGTGCTGATGCGCGATGAGAACGGGCTCGAGAAGTGCGTGGCGTGCGGGCTCTGCTCGGTGGCGTGTCCCGCGGATGCGATCTACCTGGAGGCGGAAGAGAACGACGGCACCGTCCTGGCCGGCCCACGCTACGCCAAAGTCTACCAGATCCACAAGACGCGCTGCATCTTCTGCGGGTACTGCGAAGAGGCCTGCCCCGTGTCGGCCATCTTCATGGGCAAGGACTACGAGCTGGCCGTTTACAGCAAGGACGACTTCATCTGGGATAAGGCCGACCTGCTCGTACCGGCGCCGTCGAACGCGAAAGCGCCAGCGGTCGCCTAGCGAGGGCCTAGACTCGAATCCCAAAGCCCAAGTTCCAAAGCACGCCTTCGCACGGCACCCCGAGGCGCCGGCAATGCGATAATGGCAGGGAAGATCCCCTCCTGATGAAGCCATTTCTTGAGGCCCTCGACGAACGTGTGCTCGTCTGCGACGGTGCGATGGGGACGATGCTCTACGCGAAGGGCATCTTCATCAACCGGTGCTTCGACGCGCTGAACCTCACCGAGCCGGGCCGCGTGGCCGAAGTCCATCAGGAGTACGTGCGCGCGGGCGCGGATGTCCTCGAAACCAACACCTTTGGCGCCAATCGGATCAAGCTGCGCGGGTTCGGCCTTGCCGACCGATTGCGTGACATCAACGTGGAGGGAGCGCGTCTGGCCAGGACCGCCGCGAGCGGCCAGGCGTACGTGGCGGGCGCGATCGGCCCGCTTGGCATCCGCATCGAGCCGTGGGGCAAGACGGGCAAGGACGAGGCAGAGGCCTATTTTCGGGAGCAGGCGGAAGCGCTGCTGGCGGGCGGGGTCGACCTGTTCATCCTGGAGACGTTCCGTGACGTCTCCGAGCTCTTGGCCGCCATCGCGGCCGTCCGCGGCGCGTGCGACCTACCAGTCATCGCGCAGATGACGATTGAGGAGGACGGCAACAGTCTCGACGGTACGCCGCCGGAACAGTTCGCTCCCGCACTGGAACCGTACGCGGACGTCGTCGGCGTGAACTGCAGCATCGGTCCGGCGCCGATGCTGGAGACGATTGAGCGGATGGCGGCGATTACGCGCGCCCGGCTCTCGGCGCAGCCCAACGCGGGCCGACCGCGCGATATTGAAGGACGCAACATCTATCTCTCTTCGCCGGAATACATCGCCTCGTATGCGCGGCGGTTCATGAGCCATGGCGTACGTCTCGTCGGCGGCTGCTGCGGTACGACCCCGGAGCACATCCGTCAGATCAAGCTTGCCGTCAAGGCGTTTGCACCGGAGGTAGCGCGCGCCGTGGCACGTGAGCGAACCGGCACCGCGTCCGCTCCGGGCTTGGGCGCCGGGGCGGTCCATCCGACAGATGGACCGCCCAGCCAGCAACGGCCGGTCGGGTCGCACAACGACCCGACCTCGGCGAAGGCGGCCGCAGTGGTGACGGTCGTCGACGAGGCAATCCCGTCCGTGCCGAGAGCCGAGCGTTCGCGGCTGGCGCGCGCATTGGTGGAAGGGCGGTTCGCGACGATTGTCGAGCTGGCCCCGCCGAAAGGCTGCGTCGGCGACGCCACGATCGGTCGTGCACGGCTGCTGAAGGCCCACGGGGTGGATGTCGTTCACATTCCGGACGGCCCGCGCGGCGCCCGCATGAGCGCGCTGTCGCTTGCCGTACTGATCCAGCAGAATGCGTCGATCGAGACCGTGCTCCAGTACTCGTGCCGCGACCGCAATCTCCTCGGCATGCAGTCGGACCTGCTCGGTGCGCATGCCATGGGAGTGCGCAACGTGATGATCGTGACCGGCGACGCGTCGCACGTCGGCGACTACCCCGACGCGACCGCGGTGTTCGACGTCGATTCGATCGGGCTCACCAATGTCGTCTCGCGTCTCAACCGCGGTCTCGATATCGGCGGGCAGACGATTGGCAGCCCGACCTCGTTTCACATCGGCGTACAGGTGAATCCGGGGGCGGAGGATCTCGAGGCCGAGATCCGCCGTTTCGAGTATAAGGTCGAAGCGGGCGCCGAGTTCGCGGTGACGAAACCGCTCTTCGACCTGGGCACCTTCGAGCGGTTCTTCAAGCGGATTGAATCCGCGCGGCTTCCGCTCATCATCGGCCTGTGGCCGTTCGAAAGCGTGCTGAATGCCGAGTTCATGGCCAACGAGGTGCCTGGCGTGCGCGTGCCGGACGCCGTGCTGGAGCGGATGCGTCGCGCGGGCGGCCCCGAAGCCGCCGCGGCCGAAGGCGTGGCGATCGCGCGCGAAGTGGGGTGCACGCTGAAGGGCACCGTCCAGGGCGTCCACGTCGCCGCCCCTTCTGGACGGATCGAATCAGCGGTCGAGGTGCTGGCCGGGTTGAGGTAGATCCCAACGCCCAACGCCGAACGCCGAAAGCCTGGGCTCCGATCTGCACGTTGAGATCTGAAATTTGGGGTTCGGGATTTGATAATGATGTATAGTGCCGGGACGGCCGGCCGGCGTCCGGGACCGAAATTACCAGAAAGTCACGGGGCTAACAGGTTACGGCCGGGGAGGTCTGCGAATGGCGCTGTTCGAACGTGAAAACGACAACTTCAGCGGCGACGTTGCGACGCGGGCTCTTTCGGCCGCCGCGGTGGAAAACGACTTCGTTGAACGCGTGTACGGCAATCTCGCGTCCGTCTACGACGTCGTGTATGGACCGCCGCTGCATCCTGGACGTCTGCAGGCCGTGGAGCGGATGCGGATCCGACCCAATGACCAAGTGCTGGAGGTTGGGATTGGAACGGGTATTACGGCCGCGTTGTACCCGAAGCATTGCACGGTGATCGGCGTCGATCTTTCCGTGTCAATGTTGGCAAAGGCCAAGAAGCGGCTGCGACGCAAAGCCGTCGAGAACGTGCGGTTGTTACGAATGGATGCCGCTGACTTGCAGTTCGAGGACGGCGTATTCGATATCGTTTACGCTCCCTATCTCATCAGCGTTGTCCCGGATCCGGTTGCGGTGGCCCGCGAGATGCATCGCGTATGCAAGCCCGGCGGCCGAATTATCTTTCTGAATCATTTCCTGAGTCCTCGTCCCGCTTTGGCGTGGATTGAAAGATTGATCTCACCGTTAACGATCCATATCGGATGGAAGTCCGATCTCGACCTTTCGGCCTTCCTTGCGCAGGCCGCGCTGCGGGCCACGTCCATTGCACCGGTCAATCTTCTAGGGCTTTGGTCGTTGGTGACCTGCCAGCGCGATTGACACCTGCTCGTCGCGAGCAGCGTCAGAACTTCGCCCGCGGCCGCCCCCTCGGTTTCTTCGGCGGCTTATCCAGCGTCTTGAGCAGGATCTCGGCGACCACGTCGGCGCCGTGGGTCTCGGGCTTCTTGTGGTTCTTCGGCCGCGGCTGCGCGATGAGCTTCGCCAGGTGAGTCTCCCATTTTCCCGCGAACAGTTCCTCCTGGCCGATGAACGCGGTGCGCAGATAGCTCGGCATGTCCTCGACGAGGACCTCGTACTCGGGGAAGTGTCCGCGCGAGGTATACAGCACCGCCGTATCGTTGGCGATGCACTCGGAAATGATGCCGTAGCCCGGCTTGGTCACCACGGCCTCGGCCGCGCCCACGAGGTCCTCGTAGCGGACGCCCGCGTCGTACATCGCCTCCTCGTTGACGCTGATGAACGAGCCCTTGCGCTCGGCCAGCGGTGCTTCCTTCCGTGTCCGGCCGACCGGCAGGTTGGCGACGGTGACCACCGTATATTTCTTGAACTTGGCGAGGACGTCGGTGTCGACGCCGGGCAGGCCATATCCGCCGAACGACATCAGCACGATCGGCTTGTCCGCCGGCAGCTTCAGCACCTTGCAGACTTCCTCCCGCGTGCGCGTCGCGTGCCGTGCGACAAACGGGATGTCTTTGATGTTCGAGAAGGTCTCGAAGCCCGCGGACATCGGCAGCCGCAGCGCCATGGAGGCCTTGGCGTAGGCGCCGCGGATCGCGGGGAGGAGCGAGGGCGCAAGACGCACGCGCGGGTAGTCGGCGTAAATCCAGTCCCACGTGAAGTTGCCGAGGCCAATCGAGGGAATGCCGGCCGCCGCGCTGACGGCGAAGGCGAGCGGTGGAATATCCCCGACGATCAGACCGGCCCCAAGCTCGCGCAGCACCCGTGTTTCGCTGGCGGCGCGCGTCACCAGATCGCTGTGAAAGGCCGCCGCACGGCGGATCGTGTCGGCCTCATCCAGCGTGAGGGCGTCGATCTGCACGACGCCGGTGTCGCATTCAAGCGTGCTGAAGGCGATCTTTCCCTTGACGGTCAGGTCGAAAAGCCACCGGGGCGCGGAGGTGCGCACGCCAATGCGCGTCTCGGGACGGCGGGCCAGGACGGCGTTGATCACCTCGATCGCGCGCGAGGCATGTCCGAACCCGTGGCCCGATACGTAGAAGACGATAGCGGCTGCCAAGTCTATCGGCCCGACTCTACTGGCGAACTCACTTTTCCACTTTCCACTTTTTCCACTTTTCCACTTTCCGGCATGGCCACCTTGATGACCTGTTCGAGGGTCTCGACCGGGACGAAGGTCATCTCGCGCCGGATCTCCTCCGGCAGCTCGACAAGGTCGGGTTCGTTCAGCGCCGGCAGGATGAACGTCTTGATGCCAAACCGCCGCGCGGCCAGCGCCTTTTCGCGAATGCC
This sequence comes from Acidobacteriota bacterium, assembly GCA_016190945.1. Lineage (GTDB taxonomy): Bacteria > Acidobacteriota > Vicinamibacteria > Vicinamibacterales > UBA2999 > JACPPO01. Next base: position 47,288 of record JACPPO010000097.1, read on the forward strand.
TCCGACCGGCAGCACCAGGCCGCTGAGCGTAATTTCGCCTGTCATGGCCACATCCTGGCGCACCGGACGGTTACGCACCGCCGACAGTATCGCCGTGGCGATCGTGACGCCCGCCGAAGGGCCATCTTTCGGGATCGCCCCTGCGGGCACATGGACGTGTATGTCGTGCTTCGCGAGGAACTCCGGCGAGATAATACCCAGCTCCTCGGCCCGGGCGCGCAGGTGGCTGAGCGCCGCCCGTGCCGATTCCTGCATGACGTTACCGAGCTGGCCCGTCAGAATAATGTTCTGGTTTCCGCCTGGAAGCAAGGTCGCTTCGATGAAAAGCACGTCGCCGCCCGTCTCGGTCCAGGCGACGCCCGTCGCCACCCCCGGGCGGGACGTGCGGAAGGCGACCTCCTTCCTGAACCGCGCGACCCCGAGATAATCGTCGACCTGATCCCGGTCGACCGTCGTCTTCTCCGCCGGCGGCGCGTCGGAAGGCCGGGTAGCCAGCCGCGCCGCTACTTTGCGCGCGATCGTCCCCAGCTGGCGCTCGAGGTTCCGCACCCCCGCCTCGCGGGTGTACTCGGCGATGACCAGCCGCAGCGCCGCATCGGTGATCTCCATCGCCTCGGGCGGCAGGCCGTGCTCGCTCATCTGCCGCGGCAGCAAGTACTTACGCGCGATGTGAACCTTCTCCTCCTCCGTGTAACCGGCCAGCGCGATGACTTCCATGCGGTCGAGAAGCGCGGGGTGAATCGTCCCGAGCTGATTCGAGGTCGTAATGAACAATACGCGCGAAAGGTCCACCGGAATCTCGAGGTAATGGTCGCGGAACGAATGGTTCTGCCCAGGATCCAGCACCTCGAGCAGCGCAGCCGCTGGATCTCCCTGGTAGCCGACAGACACCTTGTCAACCTCGTCGAGCATGAAGACAGGGTTCATCGACCCGGCCTGCTTGAGCGCCTGGACGATGCGGCCGGGCATCGACCCGATGTAGGTGCGGCGATGGCCTCGAATCTCCGCCTCGTCGCGAACGCCGCCCAATGAAATCCGCACGAACTTGCGCGACATCGCCCGGGCAATCGACTGGCCGAGCGACGTCTTGCCGACGCCTGGAGCACCCACGAAGCAGAGGATGGGTCCCTTCATGTCTCCTTTGAGCTTCCGGACCGCCAGGTATTCGACGATCCGTTCCTTGACCTTGTCGAGGTCATAGTGGTCCTCGTCGAGGACCCTGCGCGCTTCGACGGGATCGATCCGGTCAGGAGTCATCACGGACCACGGCACATCGAGGAGCCAGTCGATGTACGTCCGCAGCATCTGGTACTCGGGAGATGCCGCGCCCATCCGGGCCAGGCGATCGACCTCCCGCCTCGCGGCGGCGACAATCGGTTCCGGCAGCTTGGCGTCCTCGACCCGCTTCCGCAGTTCGGCCAGCTCGTTGCCTTCACCTTCGCCAAGCTCCTGCTCGATGGCTTTGAGCTGCTGGCGGAGGTAATACTGCCGCTGCGCATCGGTCATTTCCTGCTGCGCCTGCGACTCGATCTTGCCCTTCAGCTCCAGCAGCGAGATCTCGCGCGTCAGCGCGTCGGCGATCGCTCCCAGCTTCTTCAGGAGGTCGCTCTCCTCGAGGAGCGCCTGCTTGTCGGCCGGCTTCATATCGATCAGGGTCGCGAGGACATACGCGAGCCGCAGCGGATCGTCGATGCTCATGACGACGGCGCGCAGCTCCTCGGAGAGGCCGGTGGTCAGCGACAGGGTCTTCTCGATCAGTTCCTGGATGCGGCGGACGTATGCCTCGACCTCGATCGTCCGCTCGTACGGCTCCGGCAGGGACGTGATCTTTGCGCGCATCGAAGTGCCGACGCGCGTGACCACATCGGCCCGCGCGCGCGCGACACCTTCAGTGATGATGTTGATGCCGCCGCCCGCTTTCGCCATCTGCCGAATCACGGCGACGGTGCCGATTCGCCGCAGGTCCTCCGGGGTGGGGTCGTCCGCGTCGTTGTCCTGCAGGAGCAGGAGAATGAGGCGATCGGCGCCCAGCGCGCGGTTCACCGCGTCAATCGAGACGGGCCGGTTCACCGCCAGCGGCTGCAGCGTCAGCGGAAACGCGACCGTGCGCCGGAGGGGCAGAACCGGAAGTTCCGAAGGCAGGGTCGGCGGGGTTGGCTTGGCCATTTCGTGTCGTCAGTCTATCAGCCCTCCGGTCCTCGATCGACTTCGTGTACGCTGCACTGGTGGATGAACGCCAGTTCTTTACCGAGAAGCCCGAGCAGCGCCCCGCGAAGTTTCAATGCCCGCGCTGCCGCCGTACCAACGATTACACGATCCGCTGGATACGCCGCACGAAAAAGATACAGATCCCCCCGGGTGCCGATGCGCGCGACCGCACGCTGTTTGAAAAGAGCAAGGACCATCTCATCCGCGTGGATGACGATGTGACGTGCAAGACCTGCGGCAAGCGGTTCGAAATCCCTTCACATCGTGCGCTGGTATTTCTCGAGGAACTGGAAGGGCTGCCGCGGGACGATGAAACCGAGTAGCTGGAAAAAGCTCGGCGCGGGGCTGCTCTTGTTGACGCTGTTGGCGTCGGTCGCCGAACTGGCCGCGAGCTATCTCTACCCGTATTTACAACCCTTGACGGTGAGGCCCGACCCGCAGAATCGTACCGTCTGCGACGATGTGTACCGGTTCGACGAACACACGGGCTGGTGGCCGAAGCCCAACCTCGACTGCCTCCCGCAGGAGCGCGATTCACCGGCCATCAGGACGAACAGTCTCGGATTGCGGGCCGACCATGACTACGGGGACAAGGCGCCTGGCGTGATGAGGATCGGAGTCTTTGGCGATTCATTCACGTTCGCGGATCAGGTGCAGGCAAACGAAACGTACGCTTCGATCATTGAGAGGAGCGTTCCAAACGTCGAGGTCCTGAATTTCGGCCTGGGAGGGGGCGGGCCCGACCAGTCGCTCATGGCCCTGAGGCATAAGGCGGCCGGATTAAACCTGGACGCCGTCATCGTCGCCCCGTTGGTCGAGAACATCGTGCGCACGCAGATGACCGATCGCGGTGGCCGGCCGAAGCCGTACTTTACGCTCGTCGACGGACAGCTGCAGGCGCACGACTACCCGGTGAAATACCAGCCACCGCCGAGTGCGCCGACGTTACGGCGTGCGGTCGCGCAAGGGCGTTCGCTGCTGTATGATTCAGCCCTCTGGCAGCTCACGCTCGCGGCCATGAGGCCGGTGGCGTTGTCGTCTGGTCTTTACAATCCGTACACCGCGTACTACAACGGACCGGCCGGCGAGTTACTGGAACGGATCCTGCTGGCGTTCAGGGAAGAGGCACGGGAAGCCGATCTGATTTTTGCGCCACTCCCCACCTACCATTACATCGAATACGATCTCGCGCCTGATTACGAGCAGGTGTTCAGGCGTGCGGCGCAGGGCACCGGCGGGACCTACGCGCACCTGTTGCCCGCCTTCAAACGCCTGACGCCCGAGCAGAGACGGGCCACCCGCTTCCGTTTCGACCAGCACTACACGGCGCTTGGACACCGGGTGGTCGGCGAAGCGCTCGTGCCGTACGTGCGCGCCTTCCAGGCTCAGAGGGCGGGTCCGGCGGGTCGTTAGGTTTCTGTTTTCAATACACCCGCGGCACCAGCTTCCATCGCACCTGCTGCATGTAGCGCTCGTACGCGCCCGCCGCCGCCGCGCGCATCGAGCGCTCTTCAAACGGAATGGCGATGAGCAAGTAGGCGCAGCTGACGGCTGCGAACACAAGCCGCGTCATGGTCATCGGCGAGGCCGCGAAGACCATCAGGAACCAGCCGCTGTAGATCGGGTGGCGTACCCACCCATAGGGACCGGTGGTCTTGAACTTAGGTCCGGAGATCCGACCGCCTCCGGCTTCTCGTTGCGTCAATCCCGCCAGTTCGCGGATGTCGAGGATCGCGGCGCTCTTTAACGTCAGCCAGACGCCCGCAACCTGAAGCAGACGAAGTGCCCACAGCAGGATCCCGTCCGCGTCCCACGTTACGCCTGGCACGGGTCGCCAGAGCGCGCACGTCGCGACGAAGATGAGGCTGGCGATGCACACATAGAAGGACCGCTCGAGTGATGCGGGCACCGTCCGCGCGACCCACCGGCGTACGCGCTCGCGCGCGAAGACACTATGGTGCATGGCGAACAGAGTAAAGAGCGCGACGTTCCACCCCGCCGCTCGCGCGCGATCGCCGCCGGTGGCCGGCACGCCGAACGTAATTGCATACGCGAAGAGAAAATACGCGAGCGAGAGGAAGAACAGGCCCGCGCCGATCCACGCGAAGAGCCGCGCGAAGGCCGGCGACGCGACCGCACGAACGTGCACGGCCTCATATTATAGTGACCGCATGTCGGCCAACGGGCAGCTCGGCGTGGTGATTACCGGCATCGGCGTCGTCTCGCCGTTTGGCGTGGGACGCGAGCGCTACTGGGATCACGTGCGCCGCGGTATGAGCGGGTCCAAGGCGATTACCCAGTTCGATGTCTCATCCTATCCGTGCCGCGTGGCCGCGTGGGTGCCGCCGGTGTCAATGGAAGATGCACCCGCGCTCGAAGGGGACGATGACGAGGGGGGACGCGCGGATCCGAGGCGCTATTCGCGGGCGGCGTTGTTCGGCGTCATTGCCGCGCGCGAGGCGTGGCGCGACGCCGGCCTTCGCGCCGGCGAGCCCGACGCCGCCGTGCTGATCGGCAGCGGCGGGGGAGGCATCGATGTCGGTGAAAAGCAGTACGAGGACTTCTTCACGAGCGGAGGCCGCCACGTTACCCCCTACGCCATTGCCGTCGGCATCTGCGGCATGGTCTCCAGTGAAATTTCGATCGCGCTGCGGCTTCGCGGTCTCAGCCACGTCCTGTCCTGCGGCTGTACCAGCTCCACCGATGCGCTTGGGTACGCGGCTTCGCTGATTCGCTCGGGCGAGTACGAGGTTCTGCTGTCAGGGGGCACCGATGGGTGCGTGCTGCCCGGGATGATTTTCGGGTTTTCGCGCATGCGGGCCGTCTCCACCCACTACAACGACCGGCCCGCCGAGGCGTCACGGCCCTTCGATCGGGGACGGGACGGGTTCGTGCTCGGCGAGGGCGCCTGGATGTTCGTGCTCGAGCGCGAGGACCGCGCCATTGCCCGTGGTGCGACCCGATACGCGCGGATCGAAGGGTACGCTTCGACCTGCGACGCGTATCATCGCGTTCAGATGGATCCTGACGGCGCCGAAATCGTGCGCTGCATCGAAACGGCGCTCGACCGCGCGCACCGTCGCCCCGAGGAAATCGGCTACATCAACTACCACGGGACGTCGACGCAATTGAACGATGCCATCGAGTCGCGCTGCGTGCGGCGTGTCTTCGGCCGTCACGCCGACTTCGTCCCGGGGTCGTCAACCAAGTCCATGATCGGCCACCCGCAGGGCGCCAGCGGAGCCGCCGGCGTGGCGGTGACGGCCCTCGCGCTCGGGCGCGGGGTGCTGCCTCCCACGATCAACCTCGACGATCAGGACCCTGCGTGCGACATGGACTTCATCCCGAACGCCGCCCGGCTGGTGGACGTGGACACGGCGCTCTGTAATTGCCTGGGATTCGGGTCCAAGAACAGCGCGCTGGTGCTCGGGCGAGCTCGGTGAAGCATCCTTGTGGACCCATTCGAACCACTGAGGCGGATTCGTGTTCCGATCGATGTGGCCGGCGACGTCCATCTCGCGCGGCAATGGGAATGATGTCATCGCCGCCCGCCGTCGCCGCAGGATCTCTCTTCGCCGTGCTGCTGATGATGCTGGCCGAATCACGTGTCTCACGGCGCAACGAGCAGGACCTGCGGCGGCGCGGCGCCATCGAGCCGCCGGACGATGTCTATTTGACGATGAGGTGGGCGTACCCGGCCGCGTTCGTCGCGATGGCGGCTGAGGGTGCGCTATTCGGCCCGCCGGCCGCACCGATCGCGCTGGCCGGCTCGTTACTGCTCGTCGCTGCGAAGGCCTTGAAGTGGTGGGCGATGGCCTCGCTCGGAACACGATGGGCCTTTCGCGTGCTGATCGTGCCGGGAGCGCCGCTCGTGAACACCGGACCGTACGCCATATTGCGCCACCCCAACTATGTTGCCGTGGTCGGCGAGCTGACGAGCATGGCGCTGCTGGTCGGCGCCGGTGTGAGCGGGCCCGTCAGCGTGTTGCTGTTCGGCCTGTTGCTGCGCCGCCGGATCCAGGTCGAAAATCGGGCGCTGCGGCACCCGCCTGGCACGTGAGCAGGTCCGGCCGCGCGTGTCTGGAACCGGTTGTCGAGCCGGCTGTTAGGTGAGACGTGACATATACTTACGGCACTCCGATGGCAGACCAACGAGTGCAGGAGAGACCCACGGCTCGGGTGCTCACTCGGCGGCGGCTCCTGGCGGTTTGCGCCGCGTTACTCGTCGCCGTCACGACGTCCTCGTCCGGCCAGACGCCGGCCGTCGATAGCTCACCAGCGGCGGCCCGAGCCTTTAACCTGGGCCAGTTCGACCAGGTCGAGACGCTCCTGCGCTCGGCAACCGATGAGCGATCGATCGTCCTCCGAGCCCGCGGCGCCATCGCGCGCGGGCGACACACCGAAGCCGAAAAGCTACTGACCGGAACCGTTTCGTCCGCGCCGGCTGGGGACGCCGCGCTCGAGCTGGGACAGCTGTACCTCTATCTTGGCCGTCGCGAGGAAGGCACCCGTCTTCTGCAGGCGGTGCTGACGCGTGGCTCCCGGAATTCGCCGGCCGATTTGATGCGCCTTGGCCTGGCGGCGCGCGCGCTCGGCCGCTTCAAGGACGCCAATGCGTTCCTGCGCGGCGCCAGCACGCTGGCACCCGAGGACCCGGCGATCAATACCGCGTGGGGCGAGCTGTTTCTCGAGAAGTACAACCGTGCCGACGCCGTTCGATCGTTCCAGGTCGCGCTCAAGGCCGACCCGAGCTACGTGCCGGCGCGCATCGGCCTCGCGCAGGCGACACTTGAGGAGAATCCGCCCGCCGCGAAGTCCGCTGCGGCAGGGGTGCTGGAGGTCAATCCCAACTACGTCCCCGCGCACCTCCTGATCGCCGAACTGGCGCTCGACGATCGCCAGCGCGATGACGCGCGCGCATCGATCCGGAAGGCGCTGGACGTGAACCCGAGCAGCCTGGAGGCACGGTCCCTTGATGCGGCGATCGCGTTCCTCGAGGCGCGAACAAGCGACTTCGAGGCTGCCGTCGCAGGCGTTCTCAAGCTCAATCCCGTTTACGGCGACGTCTACCGCGTGACCGGCGACCACGCGGCGCGCAACTACCGGTTTGACGAGGCGGCGGCGCTGACCCGGCGGGCGCTGGACCTCGACGAGGCCAGCACGCGCGCGTATGCCGACCTGGGCATGCATCTGCTGCGCACCGGCGACGAAGCCGGCGCGAGGCGCGCGCTCGAAACGGCGTTCAAGGCGGATCCCTACGACGTCGTTACCTTCAACCTGCTGGCGATGCTCGACACGGTCGACAAGTTCGAGACGATCCGCGACGGCGACCTCATCGTCCGCCTGCACCCGGACGAGGCGGGGGTGATGCGCGAGCACGTCGTACCGCTCGCCCGGCAGGCGTTGGAGACGCTCTCGAAGCAGTATCGGTTCAAGCCGACGGGGCCCATCCTCATCGAGATGTTCCCCAAGCACGACGACTTCGCGGTTCGCACGATCGGGTTGCCGGGATTTATCGGCGCGCTCGGCGCCTGCTTCGGGCGGGTGGTGACGCTCGATTCGCCGCGTGCGCGCCCACCGGGGCAGTTCAGTTGGGCCGCCACGCTGTGGCACGAGATGGCGCATGTCATCACGCTGCAGATGTCGAACAATCGGCTGCCGCGATGGCTGTCTGAAGGGATGTCGCAATTCGAGGAGCGGCGCGCCCGCCCGGCGTGGGGTAGGGAGAGCGAAGTTCCCTTCGCGCGGGCGCTCGACGCGGGAAAGCTGCTGAAGTTGCGCGACCTGAATGAAGGCTTCAGCGACCCGCGCCTGATCTCGCTTGTCTACCACCAGGCGTCACTCGTGGTCGATCACCTCATTGATACCTATGGCGAACCGGCGTTGTGGCGGCTGCTCAGGGCCTACGGGGAGGGACTCGATACGGACGCGGCGCTCCAGTCGGCGTTCAACGCCACGATCGACCAGATCCAGACGAGTTTCGACGCCAGGCTGGTGCGCGACTACGCGGCGCTGCGCCGCGCGTTGAAGACCCCCGAAATCCCCGATGACCCCACCGTCGAGCAGCTGAAGGCGATCGCGGCCGACAATCCTGACAGCTTCGGGGTCGAGATGACGCTTGCGCAGGCCCTGTACCAAGCGGGCAATGCCGCCGCGGCCATCGAGGCGCTGGAACGCGCGTCGCGCTTGGTACCGGCGGCTACTGGCGGCGCGAGTCCGAACGCGCTGATCGCCCAGATTGCGATCAAGCAGGGCGATACGGCGCGGGCGATCCGTGCGCTCGAGGCGGTCGTCAAGGTGGAATCGGCTGACGTGGAATCGGCGCGGAAGCTCGCGATGCTCGTGGCGCCCCTCGGCGAGGCCGCCCGCACCGCCGCCGCGTACGGGCTCGTGGCGGAGCTCGATCCGTTCGACGTGCAGGCGCAGGCGGTGGTCGGCCGGCACGCGCTGCGGCAGCACGACGCCGCGCGGGCGCTGCGGGCGTTCCGGGCCGCCCTGGCGGCGGGGCCGCCGGACAAGGCGGTCGCGCACCTCGATCTCGCCGAGGCGCATCTTCTGGCCGGCCAGCTCGGGGACGCGAAACGCGAGACCCTTGCGGCACTCGAGATCGCGCCATCCTTCGAACGTGCGCAGGACTTTCTGTTGAAACTTATTGCGGAGCAGCCTGCGGGAGCCGGAGGCGCGCCATGACGCGGTCCGCCGCGCTCGTGATGGCCGGCCTGCTGGCGGGCCTGCTGCTCGTCGCGCCGGCCCGCCTGTCCCAGGCCCTCGCGCAGGCGCCGACGCTGCGGGACGAGCGCTTTGCCGGGCTGCAATGGACGTTCGTGCGCGTCCGGTACAGCGCCCGCACCGAAGACAGCCGGTATCGTCTGGAGTACTGGGGCGAGCCGTGGGCCATCGACGCGCCCGCTGCCGAGCAGAACCTGTCGCGCCGCCTGCGCACGGCCACGGCGATCGAGGTGAAGGATCCGATCGTGCTGGCCCTGGACGACCCGAAGCTGTGGGAGCAGGGGTGGCTGTATGTCGTGGAGCCTGGCAATATGCAGCTCCGAGACGAGGAGGTGGGGAACCTCCGCGAGTTCCTGCTGCGCGGCGGCACCGTCACGTTCGACGACTTCCACGGCCCGTACGAGTGGGACAATTTCGCGAGCGAGATGCGCCGGGTCTTCCCGGACCGCCAGATCGTGGATCTGGAGCCCCCGCATCCGATCTTCTCGAGCTTCTACAGCATCACCGCCTATCCGCAGACGCCGGGCCTCGGGTCCTTCTTTGCCGGCCGGACCTGGGAGAAAGGCGGATTCATCGCCCGTCTGCGCGGCATCCTTGACGATCGCGGGCGCCCGATGGTGCTGGCCAACTGGAACACGGACATGGGTGACGGCGTCGAGTGGTCCAACGCCGAAGAATACCCCGGCTATATCAAGTACACGGCCGAGGCCTACCGCATGTTCATTAACGAGATCATCTATTCCCTCACGCATTGACCACCAGCATTGTGAACTTCGCCGAGCGCGTCCAGCAAGGACGCGAGCGCATCCTCGCCGAGCTCCGCAAAGTGATCGTCGGGCAGGACGAGGTCGTGGATCAGGTGCTGATCGCGCTGTTCACCGGAGGGCACTGTCTGATCACCGGCGTGCCCGGGTTGGCGAAAACGCTGCTGATCAAGACGCTGGCGCAGATCCTGGACCTGCGGTTCAAGCGGATTCAGTTCACGCCCGATCTGATGCCCTCGGACATCACCGGCACCGAGATTCTCGAGGAGCAGCACGGCACACGCAATCTGCGCTTCGTGCAGGGACCGATCTTCGCGCAGATCATCCTGGCCGACGAGATCAACCGGACCCCACCGAAGACGCAGGCGGCGCTCCTTGAGGCGATGCAGGAATATCACGTCACCGCGGCGGGGCGGACGTACCTGCTCGACCGACCGTTTTTCGTCCTGGCGACGCAGAATCCTATCGAGCTCGAAGGCACCTATCCGTTACCGGAGGCCCAGCTCGACCGCTTCATGTTCAACATCGTCATGACGTACCTGTCCGAGGATGACGAGGTCCGCGTCGTGACCGACACGACCGGAGTGGACGCACCGGCCATCGGGCACGTCCTGAGCGGCCCTGACATCCTCGAGTTTCAGCGCATGGTCCGGCAGGTCATCGTGAGCGACGAGATCGCGCGCTATGCGGTGCGCCTCGTGTCCGCCTCGCGCCCGGGCCAGCGCGGCACGCCGGAGGTCGTCGACAAGTACGTGAAGTGGGGCGCCGGCCTGCGCGCGTCGCAGTCGATGATCCTGGGCGGCAAGGCGCGGGCGCTCGTCAATGGCCGGCACCATGTTTCGATAAGAGATATTCAGGCGCTGGCGCCTCCCATTTTGCGCCATCGCATCGTGACGAATTTTTATGCCGAATCCGAGTACGTGAACGCCGACGGTATCGTCGCGCGGCTGCTCGAGGACGTGCCGGTTCCCAGGAGTGGGATGGCCGTATGAACGCGCACGCGACGAGGACGCGGCCGAGCGAGCTTCGGTTTCTCGATCCCGCCATCCTCGCGCGCCTGGGCAGCGTCGAATTAAGGGCGCGCGCCGTGGTCGAGGGCCTGCTCTCGGGTCTCCACCGCAGCCCGCTGAAGGGCTTCAGCGTCGAATTCGCCGAGTACCGCCAATACCTGCCTGGCGACGACCTCTCCAGCATCGACTGGAAGGTCTACGCGCGGACCGACCGGTACTGGGTCAAGAAGTTCGAGGAAGAGACGAACCTCGACTGTCACCTGCTGCTCGACGCCAGCGGGTCCATGGGGTACGGATCGCGCGGGGTCACGAAGCTGGAGTACGGCTCGATGCTCGCCGCCTCGCTCGCGTATCTCATGAACCGCCAGCGCGACGCCGTCAGTCTCACCACCTTTGACGAGGCGATTCTGACGATGGTCCCGGCGAGCGCCCGCCCGAGCCATTTGCGCTCCATCCTGGTGACGCTGGACAGAATCGCGCTCGGTCGCCGGACTGACGTATCGAAGCCGCTCCATCGCCTGGCGGACGGCATCGGCAAGCACGGGCTGGTCGTGCTCATCTCCGATCTGCTCGACGAGCCCGAGCGCGTGGTCGATGGGCTCCGCCATTTCCGGTTTCGCGGCAGCGAGGTCATTGTCTTCCACCTGCTGGATCCCGCCGAGCTTACGTTTCCGTTCGAGCGTGCCGCGCGCTTCCGCGACATGGAACTTGGAGACGAGGTGATGGCGGTGCCGTCGGCGGTGCGGCGCGAGTACCTCGACGCGCTCCGGGCGGCACTCGACCGCTACAGGCGCGAGCTCGGATCGGAAGGCATTGACTACCGGGTGCTCGATACGTCGACGCCGCTCGAATTTGCGCTCGTGTCCTATCTGTCCACACGCGGGAGGGCGCGGTAGTGGGAGGCCTGGCGTTTCTCTCCCCGCTGTTTCTGGTCGGCGCCGCCGCTGCCGCCATTCCCATAGCGGTTCACCTGTTTTATCGCCGGGCCGAGCCGCTCGTCGACTTTGCGGCGATGCGCTATCTGCGGAGTGCGCCGGTCGAGCAAGCGCGGCGGCGCCGGCTCAGGGAAGTCGTCCTGCTCGCCCTGCGCGTGACCGCGCTCGTCCTTCTTGCGTGCGCGTTTGCCCGGCCCTACCTGTCCGACTCCGTTGCGGCGCTCAATGGCGACGCGACGATGGTCCTGATCGATACCTCCGCGAGTGTGTCGGCGCCCGGCCGGTTCGCCGCGGCGCGCGAGGGAGCCGACCGCGCGATTCGCGCGGCGCCGGGAACGCACGCAGTCGGCGTCATGGCGTTTGCGCACGCGGCGGAGGTGATTGCGCCACTGTCCCAGGATCGTGCGGGGGCCCTCGCCGCGTCCGCACAGCTGGAGGCTGGCGGCGGCGCCACACGCTACCTGGCCGCGCTGCAGCGCGCGGCTGAAACGTTCAACGGCCGCTCGGGACGCATCGTGGTCATCACCGACCTGCAGCAGAGCGGTTGGGACGCCGCCAGCGAGGGTGGCATTCCCGGCACCATCGCCGTGGAGCTCGAGGACATCGGCGGACCATCCACCAACCTCGCGATCACATCGCTTCGCACGGAGGGGACCGAAGCCGTCGCCGTCGTCCACAATTTTTCGTCGCGCCCGGCGACCGAGCAGGTGGTCTTCGCGGTCGACGATCGTCGGATTGGGGCCGTCCCTCTGGTGTTGGCGCCGGAAGGCAGCGCGGAGGCGCGCGCGCCGGTCGATGGATATCGGTCGGGCGCTCTCTCGGCGTCGATTACCGATCGCGAAGGCTATCTGGCCGATAACGTCCGTTACGCGGTGCTGGATGCTGCCAACGCTACCTCGGTCCTCGCGGTGACAGCAACGGGACATCCCTCCGAGGCGTTGTACCTCGAACGGGCGCTGGCTATCGCTGACGGCACGGGGGGCTTCCGGTTTCGGGCGCTGAGTGGCGCGGCTTTCTCGGAACTCGACGGCGACGGCCTTGGTGACGTCAATGTGATGGTGATCGCCAGCACGAGCGGCGTCGGACAGCGCGGCCGCGAGCGGCTCGCGCAGTTTGTACGCTCGGGAGGCGGACTCCTCCTGACGGCAGGACCTGACGTCGAGCCGACGCTCCTGAGACAGGCGCTCGACGGCATCGTGGCGGCCTCGTGGGCCGCGCGGCCGGCACAGGCGCTGAGCTTTGCCCCTGATGACAGTCGTCACCCGGTGTTTCGTTTGTTTGGCGGCGGCGGAACGCTGGGGAATGTTAGCTTCGCGCGCGCGGCGCTGATCGACGCGCCAGCATACGCCCATGTCATCGCGCGGTACTCCGATGGAAGTCCCGCGCTGGTCGAGGAACGAACCACCGGCGGCCGCGTGTTGCTGTTCGGCTCTGACCTGAACTACCGCTGGAATGATTTCCCGCTGCAGCCCGCGTTCGTGCCCTTCGTCCACGAAACACTGCGATATCTCGCGGCGCCTCGCGCCACGCGATCGGATTACCTGGTCGGCGATCTCCAGGTGGCCGCCGGGTCGATGCCAGGCGTCGTGGAACTGCAAGGCCGCCGTGTGGCCGTGAACATCGACCCTCGCGAGTCAAATCCCGCCCGCATGTCGGCGGAAACGTTCCAGGCGGGCATTTCGTGGCTCAATACGACTGCGGCCCAGCAGGCTCGTTCCGGTGCCCGGCAGGAGGAGGACAGCCAGGGACTGTGGTGGTACGGATTACTGCTCACGGTGGTCAGCCTGGCCGCCGAAGGTGTCCTGGGGCGGAGGCTTGGATGATGAGCGAACAGCGTGCCCAGCTGTCGGCGCTTCTTGGCCGAGTGAGGACCCGCTGGCGCCTGCTCGTCGCTCTGCGGGCCTGGGCGCACGCGGCCGCGGCCGCGTGCCTCGTGCTTGCGCTCGCACTGCTCGCTCACCGCCTGATCGTGCCCGAAGGAATCGCCCTGATTCTCCTCTGGAGCGTGGCGGGCGTAGGCGCGCTCACCTGTCTGGCCGCGGTCATCCCACCGATCCAGCGCGCGCCGCGCGATCTCCAGCTCGCCCGGTTCATCGAGGAACAGTGTCCCGATCTGGACGATGTGCTGGTCACGGCGGTGGGCGAAGAGGCCTCTGGTTCGGATCCGGTGGCCGTGGCTGTCGTAGACGAGGCGCTGCGGCGCGTGCGGGGGATCGACCGCTCTCGGATCGTGAGCGACGCCGCGCTGCGGCGGAGCGGACTCATGGCTGGGGCGGCGGTCAGTGCGCTGCTGATTCTGGCGGCGTTTTCCGCGGGCCCGGCCGGGCAGGCGGCGCGTCTGTTCGGCATCTACCTGTCTCCCGATCGGCTGGCGCTGAGTGTCTCGCCTGGCGACGTGAGGATTCGCGGAGGGGATTCTCTGCGCGTGGTCGCGAAGGTCTCCAGCATCGGTGCGTTGGTGCCTGTGATGAGCGTCAGCGAAGGCCCTGAATGGCGCCAGACGCCGATGGAGGCGGTCCCCGAGGGGTTTGCCGTCGCCTTTGAGAAGGTCGAGCGGGGCTTTCGCTATTCCGTCAGCGCGGCCGGAACGGCGACTCGTGAGTATACGGTGACCGTTGTCCGCCCGCCGCATGTCGAGCGGATCGATTTGCGGTACGAGTATCCACCGGCGTTCCGCATGCCGGCGCGGAAAGAGGAGGACGGAGGCGACATCTACGGTCCGGCCGGAACCCGTGTGCAGGTGACGGTCCACACCGACAGGCCGGTCGCTCGTGCGGCCCTGAACCTGACCGGCCGCCAGCCCCTTGCCCTCGAACTGCGAGACACCGTGCTCGAGGGGGAGCTCATCATTGCCGAGGATGGTTCGTACCGTGTGGCGCTGACCGATGCCGATGGGCTGAGCAACCCGGGCGACACCGAATACTTCATCCGCACGCTTCAGGATCGGCCTCCTGATGTACGGATCATCCGTCCCGCCAGCGACCGGCAGGTGACGCCCGTCGAGGAAGTGTCGATCGAAGCAAGCGTCGAGGATGATTTCGGCGTGGCGGCGCTCGACCTTGTTTACGCCATAGGCGCAGGCCCCGAGAAGGTCCTGCCATTTCAGCGAGACGGCCTCAGTACCGCGGTCTTGGGTCGCCGAACCGTCTACCTGGAAGACATGGCCGTGCGGCCAGGCGACGTCGTGGCGTACTACGCGCGTGCCCGCGACGTCAGTCAGGGCAAGCGATCGACCGAAGCGCGCAGCGACATGTTCTTCCTCGAGGTCACACCGTTCGAACAAGAGTTAGTCGCCTCGCAAAGCCAGGGAGCTGGCGGGGGCGGCGCTCTCGGCAATCTCGAAGACCTGGCTCAACGGCAGAAGGACATCGTGACCGCGACCTGGAACCTGGATCGGAGGGGCCGGGAAGCCGGCGGCCGATCGGATGAAGACATTCGTGCCGTCGATCGGGCGCAGCGTGACGTGCGCGCAGGGGCGTTGGCCGCGCTTGCCCAGTTACGGGGCGCGAGCGATCTCAGGCGCCGCCCGGTCGCCGGGCAAGTCGCCTCGGATGCGATGCTCGAGGCGACTGGCAGGGCCGCAGAGGCCATGGCGAGAGCGCACCTGCAGCTCCAGGCGTTGAACACCAGCGACGCCCTCCCGCACGAAATGGCGGCCCTCAACGAGCTTCTGCGGGCGCAGGCCGAGGTCCGGCGGCGCGAGGTGCAGCAGCAGGCGAACGGCGCCGGCGGCCGCGTGGCGAACCGGCAGAAGCAGGACTTCTCGTCGCTGTTCGATCGCGAGTTGGCGCGCCAGCAGCAAACCAACTACGAGACGTCAGACCGCCCCGAGACGCGCCGGGAGTCGTCGGAGGATAGCGACGCCATCGAGAAGATTCGAGAGCTCACGCGACGCCAGGACGCGCTCAATCGCAGGCAGCAGGAGCTGGCGAAGAATCGGGCGAACATGCCGGCCGACCAGCTGCGCAGGGAGCTCGAACGCCTGACGCGCGAGCAAGGCGAGCTGCGCCGACAGGCAGAGGAACTGGCACGGCAGCTTCAGCAGCGCGCGGAGGCACGGGGTCGGCAAGGCGGCGACAGTGGCAATCAGGCCACCCGGGAGCTCCAGCAGATCTCGGAGGACATGCAGGGCGCGGCCAGCGAGCTGCGCCGGGAGAACCCCCAAGAAGCGAGCGCCCGCGGCAATCGCGCCGCCGAGCGGCTGCGCGATCTGGAGCGGCGGATGCGAGGTGCGCAGCCCGACGATCGCCGCCGCGCGGTGGGTGAAATGCAGCTCGAATCGCGGCAGCTGGCCGACGCGCAGCGCCGGCTGACCGACGACCCGGCCGCAGCTAGCGGTGGCGACGATCGGGCGGACCGCTCGCGTCGCCTGGCGGCGGCGCAGGAGCGGCTGGCAGAACGCACCGAGCGGCTCGAACAAGGCGTGCGACAGCTCGCCAGGACGGCGCAGGACGCCGATCCGCGCGAACAGAGCGCGCTGCAGGACGCCGTGCGGGAAATCGGGGAACAGCGCCCGTCGCAGCGGATGCGCAGTGCGGCGCGGGCGGAGCAGCAGCAGCCGGGCGCCAAGCCCGAAGGCGAGAACATCGCCCGGGTGCTCGATCGGCTGGCCGATCGCTTGGGCGCTGCCGGCGGGTTGAGCGAGGACTCGGAGCGTCTGACGGAGAAGTTGGCACGTGTGCGCCAGCTTCGTGAGGACCTCACCGATCTCGACGAGCAGCTCTCAGAGCTGCGCGGACGCGCAGGCGATTCGACCGGCGCGGCGCGTGGTCGCAGCGGACAGCCGGGTAGCGGCGAGCAGGGGAGCGGCGTGCAGGAGGGTGATGCTCGAGAGCCGTGGCAGACCGCCCGCGACCTCCTCAACGAGCTGCGAAATGAAAGCCGCCTCGAAAGCCTGGTGCCAGAGGCCAATGGCTTCGACCCGGGGCGGTCGGCACCCGGCACCGAAGCTTGGAAGCAGGACTTCGCACGATGGGACGAGTTGAAGCTCCAGGTCGGCGTCGCGCTCGAACGTGCTGAGCGCGACACGGCCGATCAGCTGCGGGATCAGCAGTCGCGCGACCGTCTCAATGCAGGGGCGACGCAAACGGTGCCGGAGGCGTACCGCCGGCTCGTCGAGAAGTACTACCGCGCGCTCGCTTCGGGATCGGACAAGAAGTGATGCAATTTGCCGTGGTGCTTCCCTGGTGGGCCCTCCTTTTCCTGGCGGCCGCCATTGGCGTCGTTGCCTGGGGGTGCTACACAGGGGCCATCGTGCCGCTGCCAGGGCGCCGCCGCGCCGCGCTTTCGACGCTGCGCGCGTTAACGCTCCTGCTCCTTGTCGCATGCCTCCTTCGGCCGGTACGTGTCGTGCCGCCAGATACCTCCGCCGATGCGGTCGTGCCGATCCTCGTGGACACCTCGCGCAGCATGAGGCTGGCCGATATGGACGGCAGGACACGACTCGACGCTGCACGCGATCTGCTGCAGCACCAGATCCAACCTGCACTGGCGCGACGTGTCGTCCCCGAAGTGTGGACTTTTGGCGACACGCTCAAGCCGTTGACTGGCGGGCCGATGACGGCCGATGCGAAGCGCAGC